>JBGCER010000078.1:0-6146 GCA_045106515.1 Myxococcota bacterium | reverse complement strand
GGGACACCGGCTGGGTCTTCCGCCCCTCTCGCACCAGCCCGTACGACCCCCGGGGTGGCGGGACGGCGACAGCTCACTACCCTTCCACGTGCACCAGGATGGTCGAGTGAATCAGGACGTGATTGTCGTTGGAGCCGGACTGTCGGGCCTCATCGCCGCCCGCAACCTCCACAAGCGAGGCTGTCGCGTCCGGGTGTTCGAAGCGAGCGACGGCGTGGGTGGGCGGATGCGCACCGATTCGGTGGACGGCTTTCAGCTCGACCGCGGCTTCCAGATCTTGCTCAGCGCCTATCCGGCGGCTCAAGAAGAGCTGGACTATTCGGCGTTACACCTGAAGAAGTTCCGCCCTGGTGCCCTTGTGCAGTCCGGCGGTCAACGGCACCGTTTCTCGGATCCCAAACGCGACCTCGGGGGCGCCTGGCCCACCCTGTTCAATACCGTCGGCACCCTGTCCGACCGCTTCCGGGTCTTGGCCCTCCAGCGCGCGTGCGGGCGTGGCTCGCTCGATGACCTGTTCTCTCGGCCTCAACACACCACCGCACAGATACTGAAAGATCGTGGTTTTTCCGAAGATATGGTGGAGCGATTCTGGCGTCCCTTCCTGGGCGGCGTGTTCTTCGATCCCGATCTGCAGACGCCCTCCCGAATGTTCGAGTTTGTGATCCGAATGTTCGCCGCCGGGGACAACGTCGTTCCCCAAATGGGTATGGGTGCGATCCCGGCCCAGGTTGCAAGCGGTCTACCGGCGGACATCCTCCAGCTCAACGCGCCGGTGACCAAAGTTCGCCCGCAACACGTCACCCTGCGATCGGGAGAATCCCACGAAGCCTCCGTGGTGATCATCGCCTGCGATGCGCCGAACGCCGCTCGTTTGATGAACGAGCCCGTCCCGCCGTCGCGCTCCACGACGACGGTGTACTTTGCGAGTGAGACGTCGCCGATCGATGAGCCCACGCTCGTGCTCGCCGGTGACCGCGACGGTCCCGTGAACCACCTGGCCGTCATGAGCCAAGTGGCCCCCACCTACGCGCCCGCGGGGGCTTCATTGATCGCCGCAAATGTACTGGGCGTGCCCGACACACCAGACGCGGAGCTGCGCGACGCGATCGTAGAGCAACTCACCGCTTGGTTTGGCCAAAGTGTACGTTCATGGCGCCACTTACGCACGTACCGCATCGCCCACGCCCTCCCCGTCGTGGCGGTTGGACGACCGACTGATCCGCTACACCACACCGGCGTGATTCGAGCCGGAGATCACCTGGCGCACGGGTCCATCCAGGCCGCCATCGACGCCGGGCAGAGGGCGGCCCACGCCGCCGAGGTCGCGTTGAGGAGTCGATAGTTCAGGGATGCGGAGCTACTCGGTCTCGGCGCCCAGCTGTCCAATGACCTGAGCTCCGTCGGCATCGATGCGAGCCATCCAGCGGGTCGCCACCTGGCCCAGCGCATGCAGCGACGGCGGAGGCTGCCGGGCGTCGATGTAGGTGCTCCAGTCGTCGTCGGGTGTACGCAACTCGAACATGCCCCCGTGCTCCGGGGGTACGCCCGCACCGACGTCGTCCTCGTCGGGATCGGCGTAGGCGGCGGCCTCTAGCCACAGCAGGAGCGCCTCGGTGGACAGGGCGCCCTCGACCCAGTTCTGCTGTGCACTTCGCTCGGTGTAGTACTCCACCGCACCCGAACTATGCACCTGCAGGCGTTGGTATCCCGCGGGGCCAGAGCCGGTGCCCTGGGCCCACTTCCACACCGTACCCGCCACCAGCTCGTCGGCGAAGGGCGCGCTGACCAAGTCCTCGACCGCAGGGAGATCTGCGCCAAATAAGCGCTGCACCGAGGCCGGTATGGGCTGTGGCATGCGGTCGATCCGCATCGTCCAGTCACCGGACTCCAACAGGAACCCGACGAACTTTGCGGCACGACTCAGGTCCGCCGCGGAAGACGGGCCCACGAGGCGCACGCCGTGGTCGTCGAGAAAGATCACCACACCCGGGGGGAACCCGCTGGGATCGGATGTGCGCGCGGCCAACCGCCGTTCGGCGAGGCCCCCGTGGGCCGAGACGTGCCAGCCATCGCCACCAATCGGGTCGAGCCACGCCGCATCCGACTGCTGAAGCCAGCCGCGCAACCGGTCGCGATCATACGAACCAGAGGGGATCAACAGTGCGCTTTCGAAAGACATAAGACTCCGGAACCGACCCTATTTCTTGGCCGTGAGGTGGCCCGCACCCATCACTGCGCTCAGGTATGGGTCGACCTGATCCTTCTGATAACCAGCATTGTTATTGTAGGGATTCGCGACGTCAGCGGGGCCCTTCGGCACCGGCTTGCCGCTAGCATCGACCTTGAACGCGATGTCGTCTTGACTGGTCGCGCTCGTCGAGCCCTTCTTCATGACCTCGACGGCGTACATCGCGTCGGTGCTGCCAAGGTCATCGCCTTCGGGCTTAAGCCGGACCATGGATCCATCGGTGAAGGTGTAGCCGTGCTGCGCCTTACCACTGGAGAGCGGAGACGCAGCATACGTTGCGTTCGAGGGCACTTCTGTATCGCAGCGAGCCTTCTGGGCCGACCCGGTAAGGCCCGCGAGAGCGGCGCTCAGCTCCACCGCCTTTTGAGCCCCCGTTCCGCCTTCGTAGTCATCTTTCGCGCCTTGAGCTTCTGTGTCGAGGCTCCCAAAGGCCGCACCGCTGGCCACATCGGCAGCGGCCCGATCCTTGGCGGATTGGATGGCCCGGGTCTTGAGGTCAGCCTTGACCGCGTTGTCGCCAGCTTTACTCGCCTGCTTTCGCTTGGTCTTGTCGCTGCCGGTTGCCGTCTTGTGCGCGGCCACAAAGGCCGCCCGCCACGCGGGGGTCACCGCTGCGCGAGCGTCACTCGCTTCGGACCCGCGCCACAGCCACTTGCCCACCAGGTCGTTGAGCTTCTGACCGATGACCTTGTCGGCCTCGGCGTTGGCCAACACGTCGGGGTCAGCCACCGGATCCGCAGACGCCTTCGCTGAAGAGTCTAGGCCGGCGCGCGCAGACTCCAGGGACTCGTCCTTGGCCTCCGTGTTCTCGACCGCCGGGGTCTTGCTCGTTGACGTTTCCGGCGACGTAGTCGTGACCGGCTTCTTTTCTTTGCCCATTTGCAAGCCTCTGAGGAGAGAGGTTCAACCTAGACCTCAAGGGTAACAATCAGCGCGCCTAGCGGCCACGAGCGGATCGACCTTCCCATGTCAGATGCGATGCTCTCGCAGCGAACCTCCGATCTACCCCCGACCGCGAGACCGCCATGCGCGCCGACCAAGACGCCCTCTACGACTGGATCAACACCGGTGAGCAGGTGTGGATCGAACGCGTGGGCAGCGTGGTCGATGGGGCTGGGGTGTGCCCATAACGGGGGGGGGACCCACCCGAGCGGCCTGGGGGGCGCGGCGTGGATCGCGTCCCCCACAACCCGAGCATGCCCAGCGAAAATAGGGTTGCAAGCATTACTTCGAAAGTTAGTTGAAGCTCCATACCGGTCGCAGACACCCAGCTGCATCGCATTGGAGGACAACGTGAACAAATCACCGTGGACCGTGATTTCCGGCCTGCTCATGGTGGTGGCCTTGAGCGCCTGCCCCAGCACCGATGACGACGTCGACACCGGCGCCGACACAGACACAGACACAGACACAGACACAGACTCCGATACCGATACGGACACGGACACGGACACGGACACCGACACCGACACCGACACGGACACCGACACGGACACGGACACCGACACCGACGCCGACCTGGACTGCCCCGACGGCCACGCGCGGTTCAGCGACCTCGACATGGCGGACGCGTTCAAGGCCTACGATGATTGCGTCAAGGCCGACGCCACGAACTCCGAGGCGCTCGTTGGCCGAGCGCTGACTCGGTTGATGACCGTGACCGACTGGTCCGAGCCCGTGACCATGGGTGGGTGGTGCAACGAAGCCTACTCAGCGAACGACGCCTACGGTCCGACCGGCCACTACAGACTGCTCGCGGCCGCCGACTCGGGCGACTTCGCGCTGACGGTCGAGTCCGCGCCCAGCGCGTCTGCAGCGGGCACGGCCTACACCATGTACCCAACGGCGCCGGCGATGTACGCCTGGCACGACGACAACTGGGTGAACTTCGACATCAGCGGCCCGTTCGGCGCCGGAGGCTACCTCTCCATTAGCTACGATCCCCGAGATGTGTACGCCGACGGGTCGAACGTCGCTTCCAGCAAGGGTCTGGTGGTCGACCTGGCAAAGGCCGGATCCGAATTCATCTACTACAGCCCTCCGTGCGACGCGCCATTCAGCCGATGTGACGGCTACCGGTCGAGCGAAATCTTCTCTGGAACCGTGACCTTCGACGAGGCAGGAACCACCGCCGGCGAGACCATCGCGCTGACCCTCGCTGCGACCGTGCCTGGCTTCTGCGACAGCTCCAGCTGCACCGCCGTGCACCGGATCAGCGGTACTGTCAAAGACGAGGTGTGGAACACGCCGCAGGTCGAAGACGTGCCCTTCGGCACCCTCGAAAACGACGACCTGTGCCGAGGCGAGGACTGCGGCGCCTTCCCCGTCATGAACTTTATGGCCGAGATCTGCGATGTGCCCACGTTCGGCGCCCTGCACGACAACCTCGGCAGCATGGCAGAGCCTCTCCGCCTCATCGCCGCCGACCTCAAGGCTGCGGGCGCCTTCGCGGACCTGACCTACTCTGTGCCTCACGAGGCCAACCCATTGGCCCGAGTCGATGCCGCGATCAACCAGGCCGACGCCATGGCTTTGGCGGCGGGGGTTAGCGGCGTGGTCGCGGTGCTCGAAGCGACCGAGCAATACGACCTCGCCGGTGAGACCGGAACCGCCGAGGGCTACGTCTCCTATGGCACAGATGGCTGCGACGAATACGACATCTACGGTATGACCGGCCGCGACACGGCGGACCTCTTCAACACCAACGCCTTGAAGCATCGGTCAAGCGCAGACTTCACCGAAATGGAGGCTGCGTTTACGGGTCTGGTGGGCGACCTTCGCGCCGTGCTGGCCGCCAAGCCGTCCGAACAAGGATTGCTCCAGCCCGACTACAGCGGCTCTCGCACCTACATCACCGATATCGACGCGGACCTCGCCGCGCTCCAGACCTCGCTGGGTAGCCCTTCGGGCTCTATCGACCTGCCCTCCGCGAGCGCGTACAAGCTCAACGCCGGATCGTTCTTCGCCAGCCCGCCGGATAGGGCGAGCATCTTGGCCGAAACAAGCCTCGATGGCTACTTCTCGGTCGGCGAGTGCAGCACCTATGCCGAGCTCAATGAAGACGCGATCGACTGGCTCGCCCAAGGTGCGGGCATCGTCGAAATCCCGCGGGCCGTGATCGATGGCGACAGCGAAGTGTACCCGGCCTTCCTCGAAAAGGACGGCTTCGATTCGACCCTCGATAGCAACGACGTGCCCCGGTGGATCGACACTCGAACCCTAGACCTGCTCGGTATCGAGTACTGAGCTGACAGCGACGGACTCTACAGCCTGGGCCCGCTGGGTGGTGCGCCACCCGGCGTTCTTGGCCGTGCTGCTGGCCGCCATGGTCGGTCTATCGCTGCCCGGTGTTCGCGTCCTAGGCCTGCAGGTCGACATCGTAGGCCTCTACGTCGACCGCGCAGGCGCCTCCGAGCGGCCGGCCGCCCCCCTGGTCATCGCATTCGACCGGGTGCTCGACGGCCCGAAGCTCGAGCAGACCGCCGCGGCCCTCCAGGCCCACCCGAGTATTGAGGCGGCGTCGGCCCTAGATCGCGCCCACCTACTCACCCGGGTTCTACCGCCCGATCTACTCGACCGGGCCATCGGCGAGGGCTGGGAACTCTCCGGTTTAGAAGAGCACTCTGGGTTGATGGTCCGCGCCCACCCTGGCCGCGAGGCGGACGCGGTCGCCCACGCTCGCACCGTATTGACCGGGGTGGATGGGGCGAACCTACTCGGCTTGCCGATCATCGAAGAGGCGCTGACCGCACAGTCACGGCGGGACCTGCCCTGGCTACTGACCGCCGCGTTGGTGGTGATGGCTTTGGGCCTGGCGCTGGGTGGCCGAACGTGGCGGGCCGTCGTGTTGCCCCTGGCCGCGGTGGCGCTGGCCACGGCCTCCACCATCGGCGTTGCG
>JBGCER010000077.1:0-8671 GCA_045106515.1 Myxococcota bacterium | reverse complement strand
ACGCCGCTGAGCTCTGCGACGGCCTCGACAATGACTGCAATGGCATTGTGGACGACGACCCCACCGATGCCCCTACCTTCTACGCTGACTTCGACGGCGATGGATTCGGGGACCCCGACAGCACCACCACCGACTGCCAGTTCAGCGAAGCGGCGGGCGGGCCGGACCCTGAGTTCCAGCCCTTTGGGTTCGTGGTCGACAACACCGACTGCGACGACGCCCTGTCCAGCGTGAACACCGACGCCGACGAGCGCTGCGATGGCATCGACAATGACTGCGACACCGAAGTCGACGAAGACGACGCCGTCGACAAGGCCACGTGGTACGCCGACTCCGACGCCGATGGCTTTGGTAACGCAGGCGACCCTTTGGAGGCGTGCGACCAGCCCGACGACTACGTCGCAGACAATACCGACTGTGATGACAGCACCGATGTTAGCAACCCCGCGGCAGACGAGATCTGCGACTCGGCGGACAATGACTGCGACGGCGAGACGGACGAAGACGACGCGGTCGACGCCGGCAGCTGGTACGCCGACACCGACGAAGACACCTATGGGGACCCCGGCAACGCCGTTCAAGCCTGCGCCCAGCCCCTCGGCTACGTCGCAGACATGACCGACTGCAACGACGAAGCCGAGACGGCCCGTCCCGGCGGCACCGAGGTCTGCGACGGCTTGGACAATGACTGCGACGAGACCACCCTCGAAGATGGCACCGTGTCGCTCAACGCCACCGACGTCGCCTACACCACCATCCAAGAGGCCATCGATGCCGCCGTCGAAGGCGACACCGTCTTTGTCTGCGCGGGCGAGTGGTTCGAGAACATCAGCATTGGCGAGGCCATCACGCTCAACGGCGCCACCGGCTCCGACAATGTGACCCTCAACGGTGGCGAAGAAGACTCGGTCATCGAGATCGATGCCGAGTCGACCACCTCTGCAGTCGTCCTCGAAGGGCTGACCATCACGGGTGGTAGCGGCTTTGCCGGCGGTGTTGACGGCTCCGACTCTGCCGTCACCATCGATATCACCGACTGTGTGATCGAAGGAAACGAAGGGTTTCTCGGCGGGATTCTCGGCGGCTTTGACGCTCCTCTAAACATCACCGGAACCGTCATCCAAGACAATGATGCAGACATCGCAGGCGGCATCTACGCCGGTGAACTGACCCTGACCGACTCCCGTGTGTTGAACAACACCGCGGCAGATGTAGGCGGAGGGATGATCACGTTCGAAACGACGGAGCTCGTCAATAGCGTGGTCATCTCGAACTATGCCGTCAATGGCGGAGGCGGTGCCTACCAAGTCGACGGTGGCTCCCTCACGGGTGGTGAGTTCAAGAACAATCAGACGAGCGGCGAAGGCGGCGGAGTCTATGCCGACGGCACCGACCTCACCGATGTGGTGCTGTCCGGCAACCGTGCCGGCCTCGGCGGTGGCGGCGTGTGCGGCTACGACATGACCCTCGACAATGTCGAGGTCGATAGCAATACCGCCCCCGAGGGTGGAGGCGTCTACTTGTTCTCCGAGGTCATCATGATCGACACCGACATTACCAACAACACCGGTACCGATACCGGCGGCGGCGTCTACCAGTTCTTCGGTGATGTATTGATGGAGAACTGCAGCGTCGAAGGCAACACGGCCGATGCGGGTGGTGGCTGGCACCTGGTCGAAGGCACCCTCGACGTCACCACCTCGGACTGGGGCACCAGCGCGGACAGCAATGACAACGCAGCCGATGACCTCTACTCCGACGCCAGCGAGACCGCCTACACCACCTTCGGTGCGGCCGCGTCCTTCGCCTGCGACGAAGACGGCGACTGCAGCTAGCCGCCCGGTCCCCCCGCGACCGCGCACAGCCCAGGACGCCTCAGCGTCTTGGGCTGTCGTCGTTGAGGGGCTGGGTGACGTAGAAGAAGCCGCTGAACGCACGGGTGGAGCCGGCCACTGGCCGCTGCGGGCTCACCCACTCGCTGATGACCCCGTCCAGGTACAAGGCATCGGCACAACCCAGCTCATCGCGGAACAAGGTGGCGAGTTCGTGGAAGCGAACGGGGCCGTCGGAGATCGCGAAGTGCACGGTCTGGGCGTCGGACACGCCGACCCCCGAACGCAGGCGCAGATTCGGAGACTCCGCCATCAGTGCGGGGTGTAACTCCCCTTTACGGAGCAATATCGGCCCAGACTGTGTGGCGAAACCCACGTCTCCTAGGCCGCTAACCAGCTCCGTCGTCGTTCGGATCCGCGCCCCCGACTGCCCCACCAAGAATGCGCCATTGGGGCGGAGGAAGAAATTCCCTCTGCCGTCTTCGGTGTTCAGGGGCGACAGGGCCTTACCCTCTTCCACGTGCAAGCCGACCGGTCGCCCCCCCTCATGGAAGATGCCCACGTTCGTCGCCCAGAGCAGCTGTTCCCCCTCGGACGTGACACGGTTGGCGAGCTGTACGAGGGTGCGGGGATGCGACCAACTCGAGTTTTGCCCGGCCATGTGTAGGTGGTGGGATCCAAGGTCGAGGGTCGCCACGTGAAAGACCCGGCCCCGATGGGTGAGCGTGCGGAAGGTCGGAGGGGGTGTGGGCTCCCCTTCCGCCTCCGCCAGCGGCTCCGGGACATCCACGGCCATCGGTGGCGGTGTCGAGCCCCCCGAACGGGCGCAGGGAGCCGCTGCCACCGCGATGCCTGCCACCACCATACCCATGCCAAAGCTGTTCAATTGGGGTCTCACTTGATCTCAAAAGAGAGCAGGTTGTGGGCCTGCCCCAGAGTCTTGGGCCCCGAGTAGACCGGACGACCGGCCGCATCTCTCGCCACGAGAATGTCGTAGGCCCCCACATCCAGGTTGGCGATGCCGGTGACGGTCCACCCAGGGCCGCCCTTGGCCGGATCGGTAGTGAGAAGTGCCATGGCCGAGAGCGCAGCCTCGCACAACGACTGACGATTGGAGCCAGGAATGTCGATAATGGCGACCTGGGACACCCCATTGCGCGTGCCCGTCGCCAGGAGTCGGCGCTCCCGCTGGGTTGGGCTGGCCTTGGTCTCATCGATAGCGAGGCCGGCCTCGGAGACCAGCAGGTGGGTCTGGAAGGCCGACGCCCTGTGGTCCCGAAGCCAGTCGAGCAAGGCACGGAAATCGCTGAGAGACCGCATGGGGCGCAGGACGCGCCCGATGCCCGGCAAGCGGGTCCCATCGCGAAGGTCACCCAATAGGACCCCGTTTTCGTGGGTGATCACCACGCCCTCCATCTTCGTGGAGAGCAGGAAGTTCACCGGACGCCCATCGATGACCGCCAAGCCCGAGGTCCTCTTGTTGTCGGTCACGTACGAGCCCGACGTGGCCAGGCGCCAGTCGTTGGGGAGACCGTGGTTGGCGCGTCCTTGAGTCAGGCGAAAACGGGGTCTTACCAACGTCTCTGCGAAGAGGGCTACCCACCCAAACTCAGACCCGTTGCGGCGGACTCGGGAGTAGTGCACGGGCTGAGGCACGCTCGGCGGCGGTGTTTGCAACCGATACGATGCACTTTTGGCGGCCTCAAACGCTGCTTTCTCGTTTGTCACCATCTCGGCGAGCTTGGACAGACCCCGGTCCGCCACATACTCAAAATCACCGGCAAACCACGCATCTACGGCTTTCCGCGGCGATGACTTCTTCACATCGATGAGGATGCTGTGCCGTTTGAGGCGCAGCTCGACCCACGTCGCGCTCAGGCTGGGCAGCGTCGCGTTGGACACCTCGCGCTCAACGGCTGCGGCGACGTCCGACAGCATAAAACGTCCGATGATTTGGTAATATCCGGCCGTTTGCTCATCGGGCACCCGAATGGTTAGCTCCGCCACCGTCCACTGTGTGCCGGCGTGAACCGCGAGCCAAGACTCTGCGATGGTCACACGATCATCCCACTGGGACTGGGTGGTGGGAACGCGCGTCAGAAACTCCTCGGCGAAGCGAATCAGGAAGGCCTCTCCGGCCTGGCCGCTCGGATCGGCGCCCGACAGGGACTGTCGGGTGCGCTCCAGGAGCGGCAGGCTGTTCTTGCCCGACACCCGGTCCAGCAGCTCGCCCCAGGGCACCGCCGCCAGGAAGCCCTCATTGACGGCGTCGTGCTCGTTAGAGCCCGTGGCGCCCACCTCGGTGACGACCGCGCGGTAGCGCTCCGAAATGCGCTCCAGGGCTCTGCGCGCATCCTCTCCCATATGGGTCATGGGCTCGGCGAGCGCAGCATCTCGGGCCCGATCGAGCACCGGACCGGCGGCGGGTCCTAGAACGATAGGCTCGCGAAGAATTCCTGCCCAAGCCAGAGAATCAATGACGGCACACGGCACATCCGCACCCGCCTGCTCCAGCTGGGCCAGGCGCCTCCGATCTCGCCGCTGAATGGCGTAGACCCTGGCTTCATCTTCCCGCCCACCGAAGAACTCGGGATAGGTCCGTACTTCGCGAACATCTGCCAGATTTAGACGCTCATTGTGCAAAGGCAGCTCACACGTATGAAACCAAGGATTTCCGGCCTGGATGCGACGCCGAACCGGCAGCAGCAGCATCCGCGAATCGGGCGCGGTGGACCGTATGATCAAGTCGCTGTCCTGCCGTTCAACGCTCAGCCCAGCAGGGGGTGGTGCCGCTACCTTTGTCACATCCAAGCTCCGGATCTGTCCATTGCAGAGCACGGCCTCTAGACCGTCCAGCGAGCCCCGGGCCAGCGACGTGCTCACCGCAGACCAGTCCGCCGAGTCCACAAGAAGGGACAGCCCTACGAATAGCGGGCCTGGGAAAAACTTAGGTTCATCGCCCGATGCGGGCAGAACATCTCGGTGGAGTTCCAAGCGAGAGGAGCCGGCCCGCCAGCGCACATGGGCCAAGCGAAGATCACGCATGGACCCCTGGACCTGCCAAGTCAGCCGATCCCCTGCCCGCTTGTTGAAGACCCTGGCGTCTCCGCCACCTTGCGCGACACACGGGGCTTTTCGACGGGCCTCCCACGCCGCATCAGACATGCGGGCCGGCACCAAGACCACCGTGTCCTCATTCCAGTAGACCAGCAGGTCCGTCAGCGGCTGGCGAACCGCCCAAACACCGACCCCGAGCAAGGATAGCGCCGCGAGTTGCACGGCACGGTCGAGCCAAATGGACCGACCACGTCGCCGGATATTTCCGGTCTCGGCTGGCATATAGCCACCACGGATCCCAGCCATGAGCGCGCGCATGCCCCTGGAGCCCGCCGAGCGTGGGCGAATCTGTCCTCGCAGCACGCCCACTGGCGAGTTCAGCTCAATGAAGATCACCCGGTTGTCGCTCCACAGCGAGCGCACCCGGTCCCACGGCAAGACCTCGCGAACCCGGGGTTGGAACAGCCTCCACGCGAGCATCTGAATCAATAGAAAACCAGGCCCCACCAAAACAAGTGCCAAGATCGGCGTCCAGAGCAGCCACTCGGGACCCAAGCGGATGGACAGCCCGCTGGTCGTCGGCACCACCACCAGGATGGTGGCCACCACCAGGGACCAACGCAGACCCCACGCCGCCCACAGCAGCAGCGTGCCTAGGGGACCCGCTCGACGACCGGACACCTCCACGCGATCTTCAAACAAGGTCAAGGCGCCTCGTCCCACCATCTCCTTTCCCAGCCGAACCCCACGACGCCATCGGCCATGAGCCCGAACTGGAAGCTTCACCTGCATTCTGGGTGGCCTCGGCGGTGGGACCGCCACCGGCTCTGGCAACATGCGATCCGGTGGCTCGCCCGGCGTGGTCATTCCTTCCCCCTGAACCGTTCTGCCGCAGCCTATCAGACCGGTCCCGCGCGCTCACTCAGCGGCGAACGCCGCCAGGCCGGAGCCCCCCTGCATGGTGCCCGTATGGCCAAAAGCCAGGCCCACAATGGAGTCCGGATCCACCTTTTTGGCCAGGTCCACTAGCGAAGCGTGGTTCTGGCCCACATCGCCGCTGAAGACCCACGGCGAGCCCTCGACGGTGCCGTCGACGGAGGCGCCGGCCGTGTCTCCGAAGAACACGACCCCACGCACCAGATAGACGGCTGATCCTGGGGTGTGGCCGGGGGTCGAGAACACCTGAACCTCGACCTCACCGACCTGAACCCGATCGCCGTCCAGCAGCTCACGCTCCAATGTGGCGTGGCTATCGTGCTTGCCCATCATCACACTCATGGGTCCCGGAGGCGCCACCTGGCCGGTCAGGATCGGCTGCTCCGCCGCCAGCGCGTAGACCTTCGCCGTGGGAAATGCTGCGATCCCTCCCGTGTGGTCGCCATGGCCGTGCGTGAGGAAGATGGCGCGAACATCAGCAGGTTCAACGCCATGTTTTGCGACGGCTGCCACAACGGATTCAGCCGATTGGCCCGCGTCGATCAACAGCACACCCTCCCCTGCGTCCACCACGTAGAGGTTCACAAAGCTGTCCTTGACCAGCGTCACCTGGCCGTCCGCCAGGGTCTCGCCATCGGTGGCGGGAAGGTTGCTCATGAACGCCATAGCAAAACCAACAACCACGATGCCAACGGGGATCGCCAGCAAGGCGAGCACCCCGGCGATGATGAGCACGAGCAAGCGGCGATTCATGGCACCTCGGTCGGACGCGCGCCGTGGGCGCAGGCCATCATCATAGAGGCTGCAACCCTACCGTGCTGCAAACCACCGGGTGAGCCCGATCTGGCCCTGCACCACGGGATTAGCGCGTAGGCCAGCCGAGCCAGCGCCCCACTCGTAGGTGCCCTCGGTATTGCCGATGTAGAGCATCCCCGTGGCCGTGACCTGCATCGACCAACGCTCCTGAAGCCGATGCTCTAGATGCAGCCCAACGCGCGGGCCAAAGAGAACGTCTGACCTTAATAAATTCAAGTCAGAGGACTCTCGCCACGTGCGGAAGTCTACACAGCTGCCGGTCGAGACCCCCACAAATCCGCCGCTCCAGTGTTTGAGGGGCAGGACCGCGTGAAAGCCGATGACGTGATCCATCTGCACGATGCCGTCCGCCATGCGGCCGGAGTTGTCATTGAACGCCAACCACTGGATCCACCGGGCCGGCCGCAAGGTGACCTGCCCGCCGATTTGTGGCGCCGCCTCCTCTGCGGCCCACACGCCGGCTCGGGCGCCCAAGCCCCACTCTGGGGTAAAGGACTCCGGCTCTTGGGCGTTGGACTCGGCTGGGGCGGCGTAAGAGAGCAGAACGGCGAGGATGAGCACGGAACCTCCGGGGTGTCCATTTGAGACACCGGGCAGGGTCGGGCCTGTCACCGGCTCACGTCAGATCACACCCATGGCGCCTAGGCCGCCAACTTACCGAACCACCTCGACCCCAGCCTCCGCCAGCTCGTGCAGCGCCGCAGCCACATCGCCTTCGGACAGCTCCACACCGCGGCAGGCATCGGCCCGCAACCGCACAACGAAGCCCTGGGCGAGGGCGTCGAGGGCGGTGAACTTCACGCAGTAGTCGGTGGCCAAGCCCACCACGGTGACCTCCGTCACCCCGCGCCCCCGCAGGTAGGCGGCCATGCCGGTGTCGTGACGCTGGCCATTGTCGTAGAAGCCCGAGTAGCTGTCGACGCCGGGGTTCATGCCTTTGCGAATCACCGCCTGAATCGGCCCATCCATCAGCTCCGGATGCCAGTTCGCACCGTCACTTCCCTGCACACAGTGAACCGGCCACAGCACCTGTGTCAGGCCGTTGAGCTCGATGAGTTCGCCCGGGGTGCGCCCTGCGTGATGCACGGCGAAACTGCCGTGATCCGCCGGGTGCCAGTCTTGAGTGGCGACCACCACGTCGAAGTCGGCCATCATGGCGTTGATGACCGGCACCACGGCATCGCCGTCGGGTACAGCGAGCGCGCCCCCGTCACAAAAGTCCTGCTGCACATCCACGATGATCAACGCGCGCATGGGTCCTCCTAGAGATCGAACTCCCACCCCGAAGCGGTCAGCGCTTCGTAGCGGTCTTTGCGAAAGGCGTGCAGGCGAGACGGCCGGTGGGCCACCCCCTGCTCGTAGACATCCAGCTCTTCGAGCACCCCGAGCTTGGCGATCTTCTTGCGGAAATTGCGCTTATCAAGTGGGCGACCCAGCAGAGCCTCGTAGAGCTCCTGAAGCTGCGACAGGGTGAACCGCTCGGGCAGCAGCTCAAAGCCCACGGGCGCATATCGCACCTTGGCCCGCAGGCGATCCGTCGCGACCGACACGATCTGGGCGTGGTCGAACGCCAGCGGAGGCAAGGCATTAACCGGGTGCCAGGCGGCGTCTGACGCATCAGAGGCGGCGTGAGGCACATGAGCATCGGCGGACACCAGCGCATACCAAGCGACGGACACCACCCGGCCGCGAGGATCCCGCCCCGGCGCCCCAAAGGTGTAGAGCTGCTCCAGGTAGACATCGCCCACCTCGGTCTCTTCTTGCAGCTCTCGCAAGGCCGCGGTCTCCAGCGACTCGTGCATATCGACAAAGCCACCGGGCAAGGCCCAACACCCTGCAAAGGGCTCGCCGCCGCGCTCAATGAGCAGCACCTCTAGGCGCTCCCCGGTCCAGCCGAACAAGACCACATCCACCGTCAGGGCAGGCCGGGCGTAATCATAGGTATAGGCTCCCTTTACCGACATTTCGCCACCTCCTCCTCCAGGGCGGCGAGCTCCTCTGCAAAGCCACCCGACAAGATCGGGAAGCGA
>JBGCER010000076.1:0-5147 GCA_045106515.1 Myxococcota bacterium | reverse complement strand
CCCCGAAGGCGACGCCGGTCCGGTGGGACCTTCGGGCACCGTGGCCACCTTTTTGGCCATCGGTGACGCGGGCTCGGACGGCCCGAATATCAATGGTCAGTTGTATAGCTTTCCCTCTTGTTTTACCGAGTCGTATCGGGCTGGTGAGGGCGAGGTGGCGATCGTCACCGCATCGGTGGGTTTGGAGCTATCGGGAAGTTTGCAGGGCCATATTCGGGCGGCTCACACTGTCAACGGCGGAGCGGTGCAAACGGCGGGCAACTACTTCATTAGGGACATGACGAACGTGGACGTGGTCGTGTTCGACCGCATCGAGCTCACCGAGGGGTCGACGTACACCTTTGGCTCCGGCTACCAATTGCAAGGGGCCAGCGCGAGCCGCGAGCGCCTGCGCTGCCAGACGCAAGTGACGATCGTCCGAGAAGCTGAGTAATCAGTGCATTTCGCGCGGGTCTTCGCGCGGTAGTCCTAAGGCCCTCGCTAGCGCCTGACGCAGGCGCACCACCCGCGCGAACTCCGGCGTGCGGATGGCTTCGGCTTCGTCCCACGCGGCCCGGGCACCCTCTTGGTCTCCTCGGGCCAGGTCCACCGCTCCCCGTTGGTAGAGCACGGGTTTGAGGGCGTGGGCGCCGACCTGCCGGGCCGCTCTTTCCGCCTCGGTTACGCTGAGGGTCGCGTCGTCTAGGCATCCGGCGAGCCGCTGGGCGTCCGCCAAGTAGCCGAGAGTGCGTCCATGTCGGAAGCCGCCTTCTTGGACGCGACCGGCGCACGCCTGCTTCAGCTTTTCGATAGCGATGCCGCTGCGCCCTTGGGCCGTGGCGATGCGGCCTTGGAGCTCCCATAAGCCGGTGAGCGATCGTCCCATTTCCACCAGGGTCGGGACGGCGGCTTCACACCGCGCCCAGGCCTCGTCTTCGTGGTGCGTCAGGTGCGCCAGGTTGGCGAAGCCCCAGGTGACCATGCCCTCGGTGATGACGTTGCCGTGAGCCTGAGCCGACCGCCGCGCCTCTTCAAGGGTCTGGGCGGCGCGCTCGGCGTGGTCCGCCACATGAGCCCGGTCTGCGTGAAACCATCCCAGGTCTTGCAGAGACATGCTCGGGTTGTGGCCGCCTGCTCGGTGCGCCTGAACTGCGGCTTCGAGGGTCGCTTGAGCGCGCGGGTCCCATGCCCAGATCTGGACCGTGCCCAAAAAGAACAGCGCACTCGCACGCTCAAAGGTGAGGTTGGCGGCCGCACACTCTTGCTCAATGCGTTCGAGCAGGCTCATCGCGTCATGGAATCGACCGTTTCGAGCCAGGTGATCCGCGGTCCATAGATTGAGTGCGGCTTGATTTTCTATAGGGACTTCCTGGTGAATTGGCGCGACCGCCTCCAGGACCCGGGCCATACGCTCCACCGAGAAGGCCCGCGCGGCGTGGCCCAGTAAGACGCTGGCCAGGTTGGCGGCGATGATGGGCTGTTGTCGGCGTAGGGCGCGATGCATAGCCGCCTCAATGTCGGGCGCTTCGGCGCAGATCTGCTGGGCCAGATCGGGGCCGCCTCGGCGGTAGATCGCGGCGGCGATCTCCACGCCTCGGTAGCGGGCGAAAGTTTGGAGATGACGGCCTTCGAGGGTGCTCCATGAGGGCTCGTTCGTGGCCTTCCGGGCGCGGCTGCGAAGGTGGTCGCGAACGGGGGGAAACAGAGCTAGGCGCGCGTCATCGGCCACATCGACGAGTCCGGCGCGGCAGAGGTCTTCCAGCGCGCGTAGGCCCTCGCTTCCGTGGGCGCTTGGTACGACGGCGATCACGTCTTCGAGACTGGCTCCTCCTTCGAAAATGCTCATCTCCGTCGCGACTTGAAGCGCCACTGCGTTCAGATCTTGGGTCATCGAGGCGATGGCCCGGTGGAGTTGCTGATGACGAGGACTTAGATCGGCGGGGCCCTGTCCCGACAGCCAGTCGCCCGTCTGGATGTGGTCGAGCAGGGCGTCTGCGGTGAGTAGGCGGGCTCGCAGGGCCAGGTGCTCCAACGCGAGGGGCCATCCGCCGACGGCTTCGCAGATCAGCCCCACCACGCGGGGGTCAGCCCCCCACCCCGGTCGTCGTCGTCGCGCCCGTTCGACGAGCATGGCCTGGGCGTCCTCGGGGTCGAGGGGTCCGAGCTGAATGACACGCTCGGTCCGGAGTTGCAGCGGGGATCTCCGCGTGAGCACGACCGTGGGCCCGCCCTGCCCCAGCGCCGTCGATAGGGCGGGTCTAGGATCGAGGTCATGATCGGCGCAGTCCACCACGACGATGGCGGCCTCTGCATGTTGGACCAAGGCCTCGCTGAGCCCCTCCTGGCCTTGGTTGTCGAGATTGAGTTGGATGGCAGTTTCGCCCAATACTTGGCGTACCAGCATGGTTTTCCCCATGCCCGCGACGCCGGCCACCGTAATCAGCCGGTCGGGACCCTCGACGGCCGACCTGAGCGCGTCCTGCTCCGAAACGCGCCCAAAAAAGGCGGCGTTCATCGGCCTTGGCGGCGTCACAACTTGGCCTGCGGGAGCGAAGCGAAAGCCGGTTCCGTACTCGGTGAGCACGTGGTCGGGCGCCGATCGGTCGACCTCGATCTTGGCCCGCAACCGCGTGACGGTCTTGTCGACGGCGCGGGACACGACCGACTGGGAGTAGCCCCACACCTCCAGCAGGAGGGTCTGCCGGCTGACTACCTGGTCGGGGCGCGCAGAAAGATACTGAAGCAACGCGAGCTCTCGCCCGGTCAGGCGGTCCAGCTCCCCCTCTCGATCCACCACACC
The DNA here is from genome assembly GCA_045106515.1 of Myxococcota bacterium. GTDB lineage: Bacteria > Myxococcota_A > UBA796 > UBA796 > REDI01. Next base: position 2,368 of record JBGCER010000076.1, on the reverse strand, counting down.
TCGCACCAAGTCGACGGTGCAGGCCGTCAATCGAAGGGGAGGTCGGGACACGGAGGCGCTCCAGGCATCGGGGGGGTGTTGTGACGCCGTTGGGACGACGAGGGGGCCATCTGTCCCAAGCTGGGACAGGTCTACGGGGCGGCGCGATCCTATGTTTCAGGCGTACCGTTCACAAGGGGATCCCAATGACAGGTCGCTTCGCCGCATTCTTCGTTTCCGTGCTCACGCTCAGCTCGGCCCCGGCCTTCGCCGGGAGCTCGGTCGAGCTGCAGTTGGAGGTACCCGTCAGTGGGGCCAAAGCCGGCGCTCTATCGGACGTGATCTTGGGCGTGTTCGATGCAGACGGCCACATCACAGGCACCTGCGTATCGGGCTCCAAGACCGAGCTGGTCTCTGGTGGTGAGTCCCATTGGCTCTCGTCCAATGGCAAGGGCGTGTGGCGCTGCGACGTGACCGGCAAGATCTCGGGTGAGTCCGTCCTGGTCTTGTCCAGCAAGACGGTGGGTCAGGTGTGGCTCGCGTCTGCAGTGGGCAAGAACGAGGCCGTCTTGCTGACCCTCGACGGGTCGAAGGTGGGCGCAATGACCGCTCACGATCCCGCGGGATTCGACATTGATGGCGAGGAACCCACGTGGTTCGACATCGATGGCGAGGAGCCCACGTGGTTCGACATCGATGGCGAAGAGCCCACGTGGTTCGACACCAAGTGGCTGAAGTCGGCCTTGTCCAAGATGGCCTCGTTCTAGTGCGTTGCGGGAGGGGGACGGGGGGCCCTCTCCTTCATCGCCGACGCGTCCAGCACACCTGAACCGGTCCGTCCTCTCGGGTGGTGACGTGGGTCCGCGTCCATCGGCTTCGGGGCAGCCCCTCGGCGAAGAGCACCGGCCCTTCGCCGAGTAGCTCCGGCACGATGGTGAGGGTCATCTCATCAGCCACATCTTCGACGAGGGCGTCCTGCACGGTCTTGCCGCCGTCGATGTACACGCGCCGGTGGCCCTGGGCATGCAGGTCTTGGAGGAGGCGCGTCATGGGTCCCGACACCGGCTGTTCGCCGTGGGTGGCGCCGGTCAAGGGGCGTGTGGTGCGCACGTAGATGGGGGTGTCCCCGTAGAACCACCCGTCGAACGACTGCACGACCTCCCACGTGGATCGACCCATGACGAGGGCGTCAATGCTCGCCATAAAGGCACCAAATCCTAGGTCGCCTAGGCTGGGGTCTTGGTACGGGTCCAAGAAGCTGACGTCGTGGTTGGGGCCGGCGATCCGCCCATCCAAACTGAGGCCCAGATAGATGAGGCCGGCGGCGCGATTCGGGGAGGACTCGGGCATTGGGGCTACCCTCCATCGGGGCGTGAACGGGCGGGTGTCCGTGGGGTCTGGGGTGGGGTTCTATTCCCCGCTGAACTCGACCTGCCAGGCGACGGCGGACATGCTGTTGGGCCGCACCGTGCCGGTCCCTTCGAAGATAACGTCCGCATCGAGCGCGCCGGCTGCGTCGTAGGTGCGGTTGGCATAGCTGTTGAAACGGTGGGTGAGGCGACCGCTAAAACTCCCGTCTAAAGCGATTTCTCCCAGAATCGTGCCGGTCTGCGGGGAGTCGAATCCGGTGTAGCGCGTCTGCCTGCAGGTGACGGTGCCTTGGGCCGGTGGGTCTTGGGAATAGTCAACGGCCAAGGCAAAGTTTCCGACGCACCTCATATCGTTAATGACGCTGGTGCCGATCTTCTCTTGGGCTCGGATGACGTAGGCGCCGGAATAGGCGTTGACCCACTTGTCGCAGCCGGTGCCGCCATCGTCGACGATGGTGTCGCAGTCATTGTCGAGCCGGTCGCAGACCTCGGTGGCGTCGGGGTTGGCGCGGTCGGTGGTGTCGTCGCAATCATCAGCTTGCCGGGCGTGATCTGCGGGGCGAGTGCAGCTGGCCTGGGTCCGAGTCGGGTTTCCGAACCCGTCGGCGTCGCTGTCTTCGTACCAGAGGGTATCGGGGTTGATCGTGGCGTCATCATCATTGCAGTCATCGCTGTTGAGCACGTATTTGTTGGGGGCTTCGCAGGCCAAAATCTCGGCCGAGGGGTCGCCGTAGCTGTCTTCGTCTTGGTCGGCGTAGTAGGCGGTCCGATCCACGGCGTCGTCGTCGACCCCTTTGTCGCAGTCATTGTCGATCCGGTCGCAGACCTCCGTGGCGCCGGGGTAGACCTCGTCATCGGCGTCGTCGCAGTCGGTTGAATCGGTGATAAACCCGTCTGGCGCCTCGCAGGCGGCTTCGCTCTTGTCCGCCGTGCCGAAGCCGTCGTTATCGTCATCGGCGAAGAATACGCTGGCGTCGGTGGCGTAGTTATCATCGATGACGTCGTTGCAGTCGTCATCG
>JBGCER010000075.1:0-3015 GCA_045106515.1 Myxococcota bacterium | reverse complement strand
ACGCTCGCGCCTTGCCTCACCCGCTCTGGACGCTCGCCCAGCTTCACCCGATAGAGGCCTTGGGTCGATCCGATGAACGCGGTCGTGTCCCGGATCACGAGCGATGTCTGGGCTAAGCCTGGCACGCCGCGGCACCCGGTGCCCTGGCGGCAGAGCGCGCCCGGATGCAGGCTCCACGCTAGACCCTCGTCATCCACCGCCACATCGACGGCCGGTACGGGCGCAGGCAGGTCGAGCACATCGAGCACGGTCGCCCATCGACCCTCCTGTCGGCACCACACCTGGGTCCCTGCCACACACACTTGCTTGGGGCCCAACGCCACTCGCCGTGCGGGGCCAGGCACATAGCTCCGCTCCAGCAGCCGGTAGCCATCGCCTCGCAACAGCACCCCTCGTTGGGACAAGGCTGCCCACCGTGTGCCTCGAACATCGAGATCTACGATCCGGTCCGGGCGCGTCCGATCCCCGACCACTCGGCCCTGCACCTCGACGGCGAGCACCCCGGATAGCGCGTGCACGATCACAGCATCTGCGGCGATTGGCGCAGACTCCGCGCCATCTGTGCTTCGTTTGGCTCCCTGCAAGCCCACCCATCGCCACGTGACCGCGTCGGGCGGGAGCACGTGCAAGCCATCGGGGTCCCACCGCCAAAGTGTGCCATCTAGGCTACGTTCGAACGGTCCTTCAACGCCCAGGGTGCGTCCCCACTGCCCTTCCTCTCGTCTCCAAAGGCCTCGCTGCGTCCGCACCCAGGCGAGCTGCGCGTCTCGAACGGCGAGCTGGGTCGCGCCAGTCAAGAGCCGCGGCAGCCCCTGCCGCTCGAACCGCCCATCGACCCAGCGCCGGACCCCATCTGCCCGCGCCGCCCATACGTCCACGCCGTCCACAACCAAGTCTCGTACGCCGGGCCCCAAGCGCCGCACGGCATCGCTGCCCTGAACCGTCCATGCTCCTCCAGGGCCCCAGGCCCAGAGCGAGCCGTCGGGCCCCGGTGAGAGCCTGTGAACGCCCGCCAGAGGGCGTCCCCCATCATCCACGACGCGCAGGGTGCGTCCGAGCCGGTCGCGCGCCAGCAGGGCGTCCTCGGTCGCCACGAGCAGGGTCTCGTTGGCCGTCGAATAGACGTCGTACACCTCGCTCTGGTTGGGCAGCTCGATGATGCTGGCAGCGCCCGTTCGGCTTAGGGTCCTCAGACCGTCTCGCCCCGCGATCCAGACCCGCCCGTCGGCCGCGGTATGAATGGCGTTGAGCCGCTGGGGCGTGGTGCCGCGCAGGGCGTCGGCGAAACCGGGGTGTGCCGACCACTTCGCGCCCTGGGCATCCAAGCTCCAAAAGCCGTCCGCAGTCGCGAGCAACACACCCTGATCTTGGCGAATGAGGGTGCCTTTGGGGGGCAAGGGTGTGGGGGTGAACCGCGGGGTCGCGCTGCCGTCCGGGCCCAGAAGCGTCAGCGTCACCCCAGAGCTGCCGCCATGAATCGCCGCCCACACCGCACCATCTGCGGCCGGCGCCGCCCAGGGTCCACCCGGTACAAATCCGCGACGAACGCCGATCCGCCGCGCATCAGTCCTGTCGGCGTTCACCCGAACCAGACCGTCGGCATCCGCCACCCAGAGGGCGTCATCGCTGGCTCGAACCACCGATAGTGGCCGCTTCGGCAATCCCGGCAGCACGAGGGTCACCGCCCCTTCTTCGGTCCACCGCACCAGTCCACCCGACCCATCACCAGGCCGCCCCTCCCGCATCACCACCCAAGCGCCGTCGCTGGCGCTGATGACCGGACCCGGGCGCCCGGGTGGCAAGTCGGGGCGAGGTCCGTGGGACACCAGGACCTCAAAGGTGTTCTGCGCCGGATCGAGGCGTGTGAGTCGGTCCCGGGAGGACAACCAGAGGGCGCCGCTGGGCTCCGCAGAGACGTGCTCGATGGTGTCTAAGGCGCCGAGGGTTGCTCCGTCGTAGCGGCGCCTGACGCCGTCCTGCGGAACCAAGCCCCGGAGCCGCCCTCCTTGCCCTGCGACCCAGACCTGACCCTCACTCGTCGCGAGCACAGCCGCGACGCTCGCCTGATCATCGGGGTCAAAAGGCTGAATGTCGACAACACCCCTCTCGGGATGAACCTGTACCACCCGGTCCGGCGTAATGGCCCAGGCCGTGCCATCCGCCGCCACGGAGACTCGGGTCACACACCCCGGCGGTAGACCCGAGATGGACGTCCAGGTTCGACGCTGACCCGACAAGGGATCGAGCCGCGTTAAGCCCTGATTGCACCGGGCAAACCACAGCGATCCATCCGCCGCCACACTCAGGGTTTGCACCCCGTCTGGCACCAGCGGCGACTCCAGCGCGGGCTCGTGTAGGCGGAGCGGTCCGGCGGACCTAGCCGGTTGGGGCTCCTCGCCCGCCACTCCGACGGATACACCCGGCTTATCGACGCCTACACACCGCTGAGAGGACCAGTAAGAACGCTCGCCCACACGCACACGCACGTCAATGGGACCGCCGAGCTCGGTGGACGGTGACGGCGGATCCCAACAGACCCACCGTTCGCCTTTCGTCGTGAGCACCTCGTGAGCATCGAGAGTGTCATCCGCCCATCCCAATAGTGCCAGCCACAGCCCGATCACGAATCACCGACCGCCTTGTCCGCCGACGCTCGGTCTTCGGGCACAACACCCACCACCGCCTCATCGACCCGCTGGTCGGTGGTGAGCAGGCCGTGAAGGTGCTGGAGTAGATCTCGCATCCAACACAGCTCGTCCGACTCACGCCCAAGGCCGACCCGAACCCAGACCAGTTCCGGCTCGCCTTGCCATCTCAACATGAGCGCGTCTCTGGACCGCGAACCTCGTTCCTCGCTTTCCAGCAATACAGAACGCAGATCGGGCCACGGTACGGCGCGGGTGGTACGGCCCATCGGGCCACGGGTGACCACCAGCAGATGCTCCTTGCGCAAAATCAAGCGATCCACAACGGTGCGACGGGCGTCGAGCACGAAGGCCGCGCCCACGATCAGGG
>JBGCER010000074.1:0-2668 GCA_045106515.1 Myxococcota bacterium | reverse complement strand
TGCACCAAGACCCGATCCCCCGGCTGGAGCCCCGCCCGCCCGATGAGCATGTGCCACGCCGTGAGCAGAGACAGCGGCAAGCTGGCGGCTTGAGCTGGTTCTAGCGCGCCAATCGGGAAGAGCTCGTGCTCCCCCACGGCGATCACCTCCCGGCAACCGCCGTCCGTTCCCTCGCCGCGAATCCGATAGGTGCGGCTCAGATCTGGGCGGCCGGCCAGGGATGGCGCGTCCGCCAAGTCGACCTGGGCGGGAAAAACAACGACAGGTTCACCTGTATCCAGCCGCACACCTGCAATATCGCTGCCCGGGATGAGAGGCAAAGGAAAGCGATGGCCGGGAACACCGCGGCGCACCCACACATCGAGGTGGTTGAGACCCACGTGGGTGACCCGCACGAGCACCTGACCTGGGGCCGCGCTCGGGGACGGTAGTACCACCCGTTCCAGTGCTTCTGCACCTCCATGCGATGATATTCGGATACCCTGCAAGAGAACTCCTAGGTCTGCGAGGACGGGGAACGAGGCCCGCTATGACGTGCTACCCGCACACTGAACGCCCGCTCATCGACGATTTTGCAGGGCAATCGCACCATGCAAGGTATCGGTCAGGACCGATAACCACGTCATAGTGAAGGTTCTCGCGTGCTGCAAACAAAGGACTTGCATACCGCATGGAACAAGATCATCCTGCGGAGCATCTACTCTGTAGACCCTAGTCAAGTTCCGTCTCTGCCGTACCGTTTCACAAGACAGCCCCCACCCCCCCCCTGGAGCTGGACCATGAGCGACAAGGAAGACCACTCGAACCTGGTGGTGATCGCACCGCCGCGCAATGCCCGCTACGCTCGCCGAAAGGCCCGCGCAGTCGAGGATTTGGACGCCATGGTTCGAAGCACGACCGCCGTGCCACCGCCCGCTCGGAAGGTTGCAAGCGGCGGCTGACCCCCGCACAACGGCCCCGTCGGGTGCTCTGTGAGCAGCGCGATCAGATTTCCAGCAGCAACCGCTCTGGATTCTCGACCAGCTCTTTGATGCGCACCAGGAAGCTCACGGCTTCGCGGCCATCAATGATGCGGTGGTCATACGACATGGCCAGGTACATCATGGGCCGGATCTGCACTTCGTCGCCGACCGCCACCGGCCTGCGCTGAATCGTGTGCATGCCCAAGATCCCCACCTGCGGAAGGTTGAGGATCGGGGTGCTCATGAGGCTGCCAAACACACCACCATTGCTGATGGTGAAGGTGCCGTCCGAGAAGTCATCGGGCATGAGCTTGCCGTCGCGAGCGCGACCCGCGACCTCGGCGATCGCTGCTTCGATGCCGGCGAAGGACAGCTGATCGACGTCGCGGATGACCGGGACCATCAGGCCGCGAGGCGTGCTGACCGCGACCCCTACATTGTAGAAGTTCTTGTAGATGATCTCGTTGCCATCAATCTCGGCGTTGACCGCCGGGAATTCCTTGAGGGCTTCGATGGTCGCCTTCACGAAGAAGCTCATAAACCCGACTTTGAAGCCGTACTTCTTGACGAAGCGCTCTTGGTAGGCCTTGCGCAGGTCCATGATGCCCGTCATGTCGACCTCGTTGAAGGTCGTGAGCATGGCGGTGGTCTGCTTGGCTTCGAGCAGACGGCGAGCGATGGTCCGGCGCAGCGGGCTCATCTTGACCCGCTCGGTGCGCGCCGTGCGCTGGGCGTCGGTCTGCTTGGGCGCGCTGGCGGCGGGCTTCGCAGCCGCGGGAGCGCCCGCTGAACGCACGTCGGCGCTGGTCACGTTGCCCTTGCGGCCCGTTCCCTTGACGTCGCCAAGGTCTACACCGCTGGACTTGGCCTCGCGGCGAGCGGCAGGCCCAGCCTTGACGCCGTCGCCATCGGTGGACTCCGCCGCCGCGGACTCCGCCGGCGCAGCAGAGGCCGTCGCCGTACCCACAGCCCCTTCTTCGATCCGGCCGAGGATGGCGTCGATCGAGACTTCGTCGCCCTCTTCGCACAGCTGCTCGGTGAGCACGCCGGACACCGGTGAGGGGACCTCCATCGACGCCTTATCAGAGTCGACCTCAATAATAGACTCGCCGGCCTGAACCGACTCACCGACTTGCTTCAACCAGCCAGCGATAAAGACGGAGGTGACGGACTCTCCGATCTGGGGGACCTTCAGGTCGATGGTGGGCATGGACTGCTCTCTACGAATGAGGGGTCAAAAATCAGAATTGAAGGGCGGTTTCGACGAGCTTGTGCTGCCATGCTCGATCGCCCTTGTTGGAGCCACCGGCGGGAGATGCGCTGGCGGGACGACCGACGTATCGGACCGGTCGACTGGGGAAGTGCTCGGTGAACCAATGGAACAACGTGGGATAAGCCCCCATGTTCCTGGGCTCTTCTTGGCACCACACGACCTCGGCGTCCGGATGCTCGTCGAGCAAGGCGCCGATGGCTTCGTGGGGGAACGGGTGCAGCATCTCCACCCGATGCAAGGCGGCCGGCACATCGCCCTCGGCCTTGGCTCTCGCCTGGTCGAGTTCGTAGTAGACCTTGCCCGAGCAGAACACCACGCGCTCCACCGCCGCCGGGGGGGTGGGGTCGGCGATCACATGCTGGAAGGCGCCCTGGGTCAGCTCCTCGACCGTGGACGTGGCCAGGGTGGACCGCAGCAGGCTCTTGGGGGACAT
>JBGCER010000073.1:0-4004 GCA_045106515.1 Myxococcota bacterium | reverse complement strand
CCCGTACGCCGGTCAAGGCGTCCATCCGACTCGGACCGGGTCGAGTGAACGACCCGCGATGGCTCACGGGCCCGGGTGCGGGCTAGTAGGCGACTCGACAGCGGTCAAACGCCGAACCACTCGACACCTCCAAGGAAACTCGATGACATGGCGCGTGCGAGAAATCGTAGTGGAATCGCCGGTAACGGCGAGTGCCTGGGGCGCGCCGGATCGGCTCTACACGGGCCACGCAGATGGGTCGCTGGTGCTCCGCGACAGTCTTGGACGCGGGCTAGCACTCTGCGGGCGTGCACATGGAGGAGCCGCCGTGACAGCCCTCGCCGCGGACACCGACGGGGTCGTGTCCGCCGGCCTAGACTTCACCCTGGTCGTACGTGGTCCCGACCTGACCCCTAGAGCCACACTTCCGGGTCCGTCCTCCCGACACGCCACCACCATCGCCCTGTCAGCGACCCAGGTGAGCGCATTCTTCGCGCCCCCAAACCCCTCAGTGGGTCTGTGGAACCGACAAACTCACGCAGGGGTCTCGGTAGGGCGTGGTCACAGGGGCTTTGGCACCGGGCTGTCATTCGCACCCGGTGGATCGCTGGTCAGCTCCGACAGCAACGGCCAGATTCAGGTTTGGACAAAGAACCTTCAGCAATCAATGTTGATCCAAGGGCGGGCCAAGGGGTTCGAGAACTTCGTCCGTGCCGTCCAGGCCCATGATCAAAGCCTGCTCTATGCGAACCGCATGCGCCAAATACGACGTATCGACCTGGCCTCTAGGAAGACCACGCACCTGTTCATGAATCGCCAAGGCAGCGGCGACCAGGTCCTTGTGGCAGAGGTCGGCGAACACGTCTGCGTCGTCGATTCCTTTGGCGGGATCACGGTGTTCTCGTCGTCAGACCGAACGGTCATCGACAGCATGAACGTGGCGGAAGTCCCTTGGTCCGCCGTCGCTGCAAGTTCGACTTTCGCCCACGTCTTTTTAACGAGCAAGAAGTCGTCGGTGATCGTTGAGACCCCCTTCGCACACAGGGCGAGCCACAGGCCCTAGCAACCCTCAGTCCCGGCGTCGCCGCCGCCTCATTCCGACGAGGAGCAGCATCGCAAACGGGGCGAGGTACGCCGAGGTTGGGTTGGTGGAACAGCCGCCGTTAACCTCACATTCGGCGGGATCCGCAAAGTCAGGGCATTCATCGCAGGCATCGCCGATGCCATCCGCATCTCGGTCGGCTTGGTCGGGGTTGGGGTCATCCGGACACGTGTCGCAGGCGGTTCCGACGCCGTCTCCGTCATCGTCTCGCTGATCTGGATCGGCGTCCAGCGGACACACATCACAGGCGTCTCCAAAAGCGTCACCGTCGGCGTTGCCTTGGGCCGCGTCCGCCGCCAACGGGCAGACATCACACACATCACCGCGGCCGTCCCCGTCTGCATCCTCCTGTCCGGGGTTGTCGACCGCAGGACAGACGTCGCATGCGTCACCGATCGAGTCGGCGTCGGCGTCGGCCTGGTCGGCGTCGACATCGTTAGGACAGACATCGCAAGCGTCACCGTACCCATCCCCGTCCTCGTCGCCTTGCGCGGGGTCCGCCGTCGAAGGGCAGACATCGCAGGCATCACCTACGGCGTCATCGTCGGCATCCTCTTGGTTGGCATCGGCGTCATCTGGGCAGACATCACACGCCGTGCCAACGCCATCGCCATCCACGTCGTCTTGATCGGCGTTGGGCGTGTCTACACAGTTGTCGATATCATCGGGTGCACCATCCCCATCGGCGTCTGGCGGTGGGGGCGGCGCGGTCATCTCCATAAAGCCAAGGACCGCCGTGAGGTTGACGGTGATGAACTCCTCGCGGCCGTCTCCGTCGAAGTCACCGACGGCGGCTAGCTCGTTCATCCAATCGGCTCGAAAGCGCGCCTTGAGGTCGCTGGGTGCCCCGCTCACCAACCCGGACGGTCCCGTTGGGTAGGGCTCGTGCCAGAACATGTCGCCCAGATCATCCTTGTTGACGTGCTCATCGATCCCGTCCCCATCCAGGTCGATGCTCAGAGGTCCGCCGTTCGATCCGGTCGGCAATCGCGAAACAAAGGTGCCCAAGTCCCAAATCTGCTCCTCATTCAACGACGAGACGCCGCCACACCATTTCGTGCCCGTACAGTTTACGCCTCGGCCCACCTTGAATCGGTCTGCGCCACTCGGGCCCGTTCCCTTGAGCTGGGCTTGCACGTACAGCACGTCATTGTAGGTGTCCGTCCTATCTTCCTTGCCGCTCGAAAGCAGCTTGGATCGCCAGAAGTATTCAGAGGGCCAGACCCACGTTGGGGTTGTAGAGTCGGCGGGGCTGTACAACAGCCCATTGTAGCCCTTGCGCTCGGTGCTGGTGTAGCCATCGCTGTCCACGCTCGACGTGGCGGTGTACCAAAACCCGCTCAGGAGAATGTCGACCTTGCCGTCGGCGTCGAAGTCTCCGACCCACAGGCCATCGCGAGGCAGGCCGCCGCCCGACATAGGAACCGAGGGCCCAAGTGGGATGGGTGACGTAGAAATACCCGTTGAACTGCCCATATACAACGCAGTATCCATGTTGCTCTCAATGACGACCACATCCATGTAGCCGTCGCCGTTCGCATCGACAGGCGCAAGGTCGGTGACGCCGTACACGTCGGTGATGGTCGAGGTTGCCGATGTCGACAGCCCGCTGGCGCCGCCGCGATGTAGGGCCAGCGTCAAGGGGCCATAAAGCAGCAGGTCGTCGTACCCATCCCCGTCGATATCACCGGGGCAAAAGAAGCTATTCGGGGACGTCGGCCAGGGGGTGCCTACGCCGGTCCACGGTAGGGTCGCCGATCCGGCGTACACCTTTTCCTTCGTACTCCCAAAGGAAGGTCCCTCGGTCACGAACAGGTCGTCAAATCCGTCTCCGTTGAAATCGCCACCGCAGACCTCGTACCACTTGCCGGGGGCGGATGGCTGCGTCCACGTCACCGGAGCGACAAGCGCGAGCGCGTCTTCGCCAAAATCAGCCTCATATGCCAGCTCTGGCTGGGCGCAGGCGCCCGCCGCAAGCCATAGTGCCATCCACCCAATACGCATGTGCCCTCCGCCAAAAGTTCCGGTCCAGGGAACATAGCTTGTCTTGGAGGCGCCCTGCCTTCACCCTATTCATCCGCGATCTCCCCGAGGCATTACCGGATACGGCGGACTTCAGGGCGCGATCCGTGCCCATTGGCGCGGCGACAAGACTTGACGGGGATCCTCGCCGGCCGTCACCACAGCCCGGTTTAGCGCCGTCGCCTGAGCGGGTTCGAGTCCGTCGGTGCTCCAAGAGTGCCCTTTGAGCTGGTATTTGTCGTCCTTGTCTGAGTGGCGGACGGCGCCAGGGTCGATGACCACCCCGCCGATCTGACCTCGAACCGCCGTGGCTTGTGCCGCATCTCGGGCCACAAACCCAGACGCGACTCCGGACATCGACGCGCGCTTCGCCAGCTGCGATAGCGAGGTCTTGCGTCGATCAAACGTGACCTCCACCACCTCACGGCCCGCCAAAAACCCAGGTCGCGTCTCCAAGACGCCAGGCAGGCCCGCAAGGCCCACCTCGCCGGACCAAAAGCAGTACATGGAAAAGACGGCGGTGTCGCGGGACGCACTCAGCTGCGCCACATGGTCGCTGAGGTAGGCAGGCACAGGCTTGCCGGCCGCCTTCAGCGCTGTCACCAACAGACTTCCATACGACGACCCGGTCCACTGTGACGCATACCGAGGCGCCAGCGTCTGCCCTTGCGCGTCCATGATTCGAACGACCGGGTTGTTCCACGACGGCTCGCCAAACGCGGCTCGGGTCGCCGCGTCTCGGTCGCCCGAAGTATTGTTGTAGATGACCACCGGGACGAATAAATCTTCGGTCGCCGCGGCACACGGGGGACCTTCGAGGGCCCCGTCAGCGAAGCCGTCGGCCGTGCGACACCCTGGCCCTTCGGTGAACGGCTGAGCCGCGGGTTTTCCGGCCTCCTTG
>JBGCER010000072.1:0-2720 GCA_045106515.1 Myxococcota bacterium | reverse complement strand
ACCCACCCTCGCGGTGGGGCGTTGAAGCCGGGCTTCCTTCGGGGGTCCGGCTTCGCTGTTTTCAGGAGGACCTATGCGCTTTGTAGACGAAGTCTTCGTCACCGTTGCGAGCGGCAACGGCGGCAATGGCTGCGCATCCTTCCTTCGCGAGGCCTTCCGTCCCCGCGGAGGTCCCAACGGGGGTCACGGCGGCAGCGGCGGAGACCTGATCATGGAGGCCACACGGCAGCGAAACACGCTGGTGGACTTCAAGTGGAACAAGGTCTACCGAGCTGAAAGCGGCCAAAACGGGGAGACCCGAGACATGGACGGCCGCGCCGGCGAAGACATGACCTTGTGGGTCCCTGTAGGCACGCAGGTGCTCGACCGGGCGACCGGCGACCTGCTCGCCGACTTGGCGGAAGAGGGAGACCGGTGGGTGTTGTCTGGCGGATCGGGCGGCTTGGGCAACACGGCGTTCAAGACCTCGACCAACCGCACGCCTCGAAAGGCCGGAGAGGGCAAACCCGGCATCGAAAAGGAGCTATTGCTAGAGCTCAAGCTCATTGCCGACATCGGTCTACTGGGCTTCCCGAACGCGGGTAAGTCTACGCTGATCTCTCGAATTTCCGCCGCCAAGCCAAAGATCGCCGCCTACCCGTTCACCACGCTGGTGCCCAACCTGGGCGTCGTACGCTTGAGCGAAGGGCGCAGCTTCGTCGTCGCGGACATTCCGGGCCTGATCGAGGGCGCCGCCGAAGGCGCGGGTCTCGGCCACCAGTTCCTCAAGCACGTCGAGCGGTGTGGTGGCTACCTGCACCTCGTCAGCGTCGATGAGCTTGACGGCACCACGCCCGTTGAGCGTTTCCGCGCATTGAACGAGGAACTTCGGCAGTACGACGACGAGCTGCTCCAGCGCCCTCAGGTCGTAGTGCTGACCAAGACGGACCTGCTGGATCCGGCCGATGCCGAAGCCGCCCGCGCCGCTCTCGAGGCGGACATCGGCACGACGGTCTATTCAGCGTCGAGCGTGTCCGGCGATGGTTTGCCCCACGTGGTAGGCGCGGCGTGGCGTCTATTGCAGGCCCGAGAAGCCGCCTCAGAGCCGTAGTCGAGCACACTGAGCGTCACGATGTGTCCATTCCCCTTGAGTGGATCGCTCCTGAGCCGCTACTCTCGGTGTCTTCTATTCTCGTGTTCCATCTCCAACTCCCCCTAGGAGGCTCTCATGTGGAAGCTTGCACTCGTCGCGTCGCTCAGCCTGGCCGCGCCATCGGCCCTCGCTTGTGGCGGCTCTAAGACCGCAACCAACACCGCTGCCACCACCACAGCCAAGGCCGACGCCGGCGGCTGCGCCAAGAGCTCCGAGATGGTCGGCGCCAACTGCTCCTATACGACGGGCAAGATGGCGCAGCGCGTCCTCGCCGAAGGCTCCGACTGGCAGTTCACCGGAACCCTCGCCTCCACCGACAATGCGCTGCCCACCCGCGTCGCCGCACCCTTCGCCGTCGGTCCCGCCCAAGGCCAACACGTCGTGGCAAACGAAGTGCTCGACGACCTCTCCGCCAAGGGAATGACCGACAAGCGCGTCAGCCTTCAAGGCAAGAAGCTCATCGTTGACAACGTCACCTACGTTGTTCTCACCGGGTTCGGCGCCGCAAACAGCTAGTGCGAAGTTGTGGGTCGTCGCCGATGGGCGCACAATGGCATAGGGCGGTCCGTCTTCGGACCCCCACGGACGCTCTCGGCGCCCGCGGGACGCTCGCGGACCCCTCACGGAGGACCGGACCATCAGCGATGACCCAATTCTTGACCTAGCCACCGCCCTTGCCAGGGCGGCTCTGGAAAAGAAAGCCCTAGATGTTGTGATCCTCGACCTTCGAGGACTCGTCGACTTCGCCGACTTTTTCGTGTTGGCCACGGCGAATAATCCTCGACAAGTGCGCGCTATCGCGGACTCAGTCAAGCTCACCGCAAAGCACGACTTCGACACCATGCCGGTCGGCAGCGAAGGCCAGGCCTCGGGCCGCTGGGTGCTGTGCGACTTCGGCGACATCGTCGTGCACGTGTTCGACAGCGATATGCGCGGCTTCTACGACCTGGACGGGCTGTGGCGTGATGCGCCACGGATCGACCCTCCCAAGGTCGAGACCGACGACCTGCCCGAGCCCTTCTTCACGTTGGGCTAGCCGTGCGTCCCGTAGTGCTGACGGTCGGAAAGCCCAGCGCATCTTGGGCCGACGCAGCGGTCGCCGACTACGCAAAGCGGCTGCGTCGCTGGGACGGGCTCGACTTGGAGCATGTCAAAGCCGACCGATTTCATGGCGATGAGGCTCGCGTCAAAGAGGTGGAAGCCGAGCGCCTGCTCGCGCGGCTCAAGCCCCGTGACCGCCTGGTCGCCCTCGACGAGCGAGGCGAGGCCTTGCGCACCGAGGAATTCACAAGCTTAATCCAGGGCTGTCGACTGGACGCAACCCCCAGGCTCGTCTTCGTGCTCGGGGGCGCCTATGGCCACGGAGCGGCCGTGCGTGACCGCGCCTGGAAGACCCTACGGCTGTCCAAGATGGTGCTCAACCACGAGGTCGCTCGGGTCGTTCTGGTGGAGCAAATCTACAGAGCCTACGCCATTCTCAATGGCGTGCGCTACCGCGACCAGCGCGCTCTCCTCTGGACCGCGCCGCGCGGCCCGCAGGGAGGGCGGGGCGCGGGGGGTTCTCGACGAGCGAGGGCCTGCCGGCGTG
>JBGCER010000071.1:0-9416 GCA_045106515.1 Myxococcota bacterium | reverse complement strand
GCTTGGGATCTGGTACCGTTGGCCGGTGGCGACCTCCAGGATTTGCACGCCGGTGTCGGGGACCTGTGCAGCGACCCAGTGGCCGTCGGCGGACAGCGCCACCGACTGCGCACGGGCGGGCCCCAAGGAGGTGCGGAATACCTCGGTGCCCGCCTTCAGATCGAGGACCCAAACATCGCCAGTCACTTCCCCAAACGCCACGAACTGCCCGTTTTGGCTGAGCGCGACACTGTCGGGCGTGTGATCGCCATCCATCTGCAGTAGCTGGGACGGCTCCCTCAGCGGGCCGTGAAGGATCCGGCCACCGCGGCACCAGACCAGCACCTCATCTTCTTTGAGCAACGCCACTTTACTATGGCCGCTGGGGCCGCAGGGTGAGGCGTCGACCTGGGAGTCCGGCGCTTGGTCGACGCCGATCACCCGCAACGATGCGTCCGCCGTACTAATGAATTGTCCAGGAATAAGGCTAGGTCCGTGATGCTCGTAGACGCTGTGATTGCCGAGTGCGAGGCCCATCGGGTCGCCGGTTCGCGTGTCCATCCGCTGAACCGTGTCGTCGGCTTGGCGTACGGCGACGACCGAACTCCACGGCTGAGTGAACACCTCTTGGCCGGCGGTCGTGGTCAGTTGGCGGCTAAGGCCGTGCTCGTCGATGAGGCGAACGCCGTTCTTGTTGGCGCACACCACCCCTTCTGAGGAGAATCCGGCGTGGGTGCACTCGGTCAGAGTGATGCGCCTGACCTGCCGGGGGTGTGGTGAGGCGTCGGCGAGGACGCCGCGGGCATCTGGGTCCTCTCCGTGTCGAAGTGCCGACACAGCCAGCAGCTGTGCCTGACCCAGGTCGCTGGCTTTGAAGGCGAGGATGGCGCGCTGGGTCAACGCTTCGCTCAGGCGCAGATCGACGTCATCCAACGCCGAAACGAGCTCTCCCTGGACCCGCTTCAGGCGCTGCTGCTCTTGCCACACACTCAGGCCGCCGACCGCTCCCGCTGCCGTGATTCCGATGAGCCCGGTGGCGCCCGCAAGGAGGGGAACTCGCCAGCGTCGAAGCGATCGGCGAACCTCGTCAGCGGTGGTGTAGCGGTGGGCACTCACCCGTCGGCCATCTAGGTAGGCGGAGAGGTCTCGGGCCAGCGCTGTGGCGTCCGGGTATCGGTCCGCGGGATCGAGCTGCAGCGCTCGGGTCACGATGGCGGACAGCTCGCTCGCGGTGTCTGGAGCGCGGTCGGAGAGGGGCGCAGGCGGGCCCGCCAGCACTTGTTTGAGCACCTGGTCTCGGGTGTCGCCCGGATAGGCGCGGCTGCCCGCGATGACTTCGTAGAGCACGACCCCCAAGCTCCACACATCGCTGGGCGAACCGGTGGGCCCCCCCTTGGCCTGCTCGGGGCTCATGTACGCCGGTGTGCCCAGGGCGACCCGCTCATGAGGGATATGGCTGACGCCGCTGAGGACGGTCTCCCAGTGCTCGTTCCCGTCTATCGGCCGGGCTAAACCCCAGTCTAATATTTGGGTTTCACCGAATGCGCCGATCTGCACATTATTGGGCTTGAGGTCCCGGTGCACGACGCCCGCGTGGTGTGCGAACCCCGCGGCCTCGCAGACGGCCAGTACATGGCGAACGAGGCGCTGGCGGTCGGCATTCGTGAGGTCGTCTGTGAGGTGTTCGGCCAAGGTTCGGCCGCGCACCACCTGCATGGCGTACCAAGGGCGCCCTTCGGAGTCGATTCCAGCGTCGTGTACGGACACGATCCCCGGATGGGCGAGGGCGGCTGTGATGCGCGCCTCCCGAACCAGCCGGGCCCCGAGCGATGCGCTGCCGTCGACCCGCGCGCGCTTGATGGCCACATGCCGGCGAAGCTGGCTGTCCCACGCCTGCCAGACCTCGCCCATGCCGCCGCGGCCGAGCACCTTCTGATCGACGTACCGAGACGTGGCATCCCGTTCGGGCCAGTCCCCGGAGGCAACATCTACAATGCCGCCCTCATCGGGCAGCGTCTCAGTGACATCGGGCCTGGTCATCTTGGGATTGTATCGGGCTCTTCGCTTCGGTGGGACCTCGTATTGAGGTCGCGATAAGAATATCGCAGTCAGTCAGAGGCGGGCGGCACAACCGCCTCCCAAACGGCGTCGAAGTCGGGCTCGCAGATCGAGGTGAGCACCCCGCCGGTGCGCTCTTGCACCCACATGTGGCGCTCCGCAATGGCCGCGCCGGGGCAGTCAGGGGGCACGCCCACGATGGCGTGGAAGGCAGAGCCCTCCGGCTGGCTGGATATCCACGCGGCGAAGTCTTGGTGGGAGACGGGGCGGTCTTCGCTCCGGTCGTCTCGGGGGCTGACCACCACCACGTGAAGCGGGGCATCGGAGCGGCGGAACGACTGGTTCCGAGGGCCATCAACCGCGGAAAATACCTGCTCTCGAATCAGGGTCGCGGCCCGGCTCCGGCCGACGACCAGGTGGGGTGTGAGGATGGCGTCCAAGTCGCCGCTCGTGCGGTCGATCCAGTACAAGCTCGGCGGGCCCGGGATGAAAGAATCCCAGCTTGGATCTTCCTTGTCGTGACTGAGCAGCAGGCCGATGCGGTAGTCGGTGCGCTCTTGATCCAGCCGCTCGGCGAGGTCTGGGATGGCGTCGGCCAGGTCTTGTACGAAGGCGTCCGAGCCCACCAAGTTGTCGACCACGAGCACCAAGTCCACCGACGCGGCCGGTGGCAGCGGCGTGCCGTCCGTGGGCTCGGGCACGATGGAGGCGCAGCTGATGGTGCTGAACGCGTAGATGATGAGTCTCAATCGGTCCTCCCAACGGAGCTATTCTGCCAGACTTTCGGCTCCAGCACTATGGGTATCGGCGCAAACTGCGTGAGATATGCCCCGTTCTCGCGGCGTGGCAATCCGCCGGCTGGGCAGAGATGCGGTCCCGATGAATGCCTGATGTCCGAATTCGAATAAGTCGATGTTCTAGTTCGATTTTCTCCGGCTATCCCTAGGATGCTCAGTACCGGTCCCGCACCTGAACGGGTGCGGTTGCGAGGGTCGGGTCAGCAAAGAGCCGGCGAAAGCAGGTATTGTCTGTCCTCGGTCGCGTTTGTGCACCGTTGGAGCTGGGGTGGAAGAGTCCAAGATGGCGCCGGTTCCCGATCTCCTCAGCGAGTCTGTGTTCGGCTATACCATCCATTCATTTTTGTTGTTGTTCCTTGCTCATTCGCTGATCACGGGCGATTGGGTGAGCGCCGCGCTGCAGGCGGTGCTTCTGCTCGCGGTCGTGGTCATGTGGCAGGCTCGTCGCGCTATTGGATTAAGCACCTTGGCGCACGTCTTTTGCGCGATAGCGGTCTCGTATCAGCTCCTTCTGCTCTATCTGAGCCAGCCCGCCCCCAATATCGGTCTCATCTGGTTCTTGGTCGTGCCCACATTTGCGGGGATTATCGGTCGTTATACCCACGTGTTGTTGTGGCTCCCAGTGTGCTTGATCGCCATGGGTGTGAGCTGGTGGTGGGTGTCGGACGACCCGGCCATGGCCCATCCTGCGAGCTTGCCGAACCTCATCGCCGTGGCGTTGCTGGTGTCGGGGGTGGGTGTGGGCGTTTTGGTGGACCGCTCCCGCCGTGAACGAGGCCTCCGGGACGCTTTAGACGCAGCGCGCCTTCAGGCCCAAGACCGGATGGCTGCCGAAGTGAAGGCGCTGCGGGCCGAGCGTGAGACTGCGCACTTTCTGGCCACCATGAGCCATGAGCTTCGCACCCCGTTGACCAGCATTCTCTTGTCGGTCGAAGAGCTGAACGCGGAGGCGTCTCCGGCGGGTAACCTACAAGCGAAGAGGGACATCGCCCAGAGTGCCAGGACCTTGTCCGCGCTGCTGAACGATGTGCTGGATCTGTCCAAGGTGCACGCGGGCAAGGCCCCGTTGGCCGTAGAGCCGTTCGGCCTGGTCGCGCTGTTTGAGGATGTGAATCGCCTGATCGCGCCCCAGGTTCACGCGGTGCGCCAACGCTTGGTCTGTGCGTTGCCGCCCGATCTGGAAGCGAACTGGTTTGGCGACCCGGTACGGCTTCAGCAAGTGCTGACCAACCTGGTGAGCAATGCCGTGAAGTATACGCCGGAAGCGGGCGAGATTGTGCTGTGGGTTCGGCGCGTGGAAAGCGGGCTTTCCTTTGGTGTGCAGGACGCCGGGGTCGGCATGGAACCGGCGCAAATCGAGAAGGTGTTCGAGCCCTATGTGCAGCTGGGCGAGGGCCCCGGAACGGGGTTGGGCTTGCCCATCGCCAAGGAGTTCGTCGAGGCCATGGGGGGACAGGTGCGGGTGCACTCGACGCCGGGCGAGGGGTCCACGTTTTCCTTTTTCGTCCCCACGACCCCCGATGGCCTTTTGGTGATCAGCGACCAAGTGGAGGGGCCCGATCTGACCGGCGCCACGGTCGAGGTGGTGGAGGCCGACCCGCTGATTCTCCAATGGGCGCAGGCGTGGATGGGCCAGTGGGGCGCGTCTTTGGGTGCGGGTGGCCTTCGGTTCGAACTGAATGAGATGTTTGGAGGCACCGTCGAGACCGCCCGTGTTCTCGCGACGGCCGTGTTCGATGCTCTAGGCACGCCTCGCAGCCTCACCCCGGTTCCCCTCCCAGTGCGCCGGCCGCCGTTGGGCGACGCCACGCTGACCTGTGTGGTCTGCGATGACGACGTGATCGTTCGGCGCGCCATCGGTCGATTGCTTCGCCGGTTCGGCTGCACGGTTCTGCTCGCCGAAGATGGACGCGCCGCCCTGTCGGCCCTGTCGGCCAATGCGGTGGATTGCGTGTTTCTGGACGTGGAGATCGGCCCGGAGTCGGGCGTGGATCTCGTTCGAACCATTCGCGGCCAAGAGTCCGCCTATTCGGATGTGCCCATCTTCATGCTCAGCGGCAGCGGTCGATATCGTGATGATGCGGTGGCGGCCGGTGCGAATCATTTCTTGTTAAAGCCGGTTGAACCCAATGAACTATCTTCGGCTATAACCCAGATCGCCGCCGAGAAACGCCGGGCCGAGCGGGCTGCCGACGGCCGCTAAGCCCCGCCTATTGGGGCACGGGGTACCGGGCCTGTACGAAGGACTGCAAGGCCCCCTTGGGGTCCATAAACTCCGCCATGGCGGCGTTGCGGGTGGCGGTGTCGAGGGTCTGACCGACCCGGGTTCGCCGGGCGCTCCCGTCAGCGTGAACCTGGGCGGTCAGGGCCTGTGCGAGGGCGCCAGACGTCTGCTCGGACAGGGCTTGGAGCTGGGCGCCGTCGGTCGAGCCGAAGTTCAGCGCGTCTTGGCGGAGCCGGATGCGCGGGCGGGCGGGGGTGGTGTCGTCCTCGTGAACCGACTGGTGAACGACCGTGTCGGAGGCCGGCGCGGCGAAGGGGCTGGATGTGGTGAGGGTCGCGGTGCTCACGCAGGTGCGGCGATGTCGGGTGATGGTGTACGACGCCCGCTTCTGCAGCTCGATCTGTCCAGGTTCGTCGGCCAGGGCCTTGTCGAGGGTGTCTAGCGCCTGGTCCCACTCATCGACGAGGGTGCGCGCTTGGAGTCGCTGCGCTCGTACCTGCCGGTGCTCCTGCTCTGCGCTCAACCTGAACTCTTGAAGTTGATCGCCTTCAACCCGGAGTTGTTGAAGTGCCTCATCGGCGGCTCTCCACGCGGACGCGGCGCGTCGGAAGCGCTGGGTGCGGGACTCCAGCTCCGCCGCGAGGGGTTCGATGCGGCTCTGCCGCTGCCGGATCTGAACCTGTCGCTGCTCGATTTCGACGAGCCGGGCCGCGATCTCCGCCGCCCGTTGGCCGAGGGTGTCTCGCTCTGCGACCAGGCGGGTTTGCTCCGCCTTGAGGGGCTTCACCGCCCGGCTCAGGCCGTCGAGCATGCCCTGTTGCCGGGCCAGCTCGTTCTCTGTGGTCTTCACGGCGGTGGCGCGCCGACGTCGCTGGGACTGGCCCTTGCGAAGTTGAGCTTGTAGCAGGGCGACCCGCGCCGCTTGTTGGGCCTCGGTCGCCGCCGCCAGCGCGTCGGCATCTTGGCCCTGTTCGGCGGCGGCCAGGGCGGCGTCCGCCTCTTCCAGCCGCTCCTTGAGCAGCGGAATGTTCAGGAGCTTGGCGTCGGGCTCGGCCTCGGGGACGTCGAGCTCTTCGAGCTGAGCGCGGATCTCCGTCAGTCGGTCCTTCGCGGTCTTCAAGGACTCACGCGCCTTGTTGAGGGCCTCTTGGGTCGCGTTTCGCTCGGCCCTCACCTCTCGCATCTGAGCCTTGAGAGGCTGCAGGCGCCGGTTGGCGTGCTCCAGCGAGCGGTCGACCTGCACGCGCTGCTGGGCCACGGCGTCGCGCTGTGGTCCCAGGGTTCGTCGCTCGGCGCGCAGCTCGGAACGCTCGGCCTGTAGCCGGTCCATCCGCCGGGCCGCGTCTTGGGCCTGTGTCACCGCTGCCGCGGCGCGTTCCCGACGGTCGAAGGACTGGTTCAACACCGCCACCGCCGTGTCGAGCACCGGCAAGAAGGCGTCGAGATTCATGCCTGCCGCTTCCAGGCTCCGGAAGGCTCGGTCTTCGTTGGACCGGAGCTGTTCGAGCTGGTTCCACGCCCGTAGACGCTGCTGCTCATCCGAACGAATCTGGCGTTGAAGCTCTACAATCCGAGGGTTGTTTACCATGGTGCCGTCGGTGTAGGTATGGGTGGCCGCGCGTTGGCCCACCTGCTGCACCGTGCAAGATCGATCGGTGATATTGAAGGTGAGAGAGAGGATACCGGCGCTAGCGGCTCGGCGGATCACCGGCACTTCCTTCCACGGTCCCTGGGTCCACGAAGCGGCGATGGCATCGGTGGTGGCGTCGGCCCCCACGCCCCGGCCGATCAGCGCCACGGCCTGCCATTCCTGTCGGCGGAGGCGGTTCCACGCGTCGGTCGCCCGAGCGTCATGCTCGGGTTGCCCGGTGAACTCGGCGATGGTGTTGGCCCAGGTCCAGGACTCGCCCAGCGAACCTCGCTCGTCGGCGTCGACCCTGGCGCTGTCCATCCGGCGCACCCACGCGTCGGTCCACGCTGCGTCCCATCGGGCGATCCACTGTTCGTCGGCTTCATGACGTCGGCCGTACTCGATGGCGTCTCGCACGCCGTCCAGGTCACCTGCGGCCAGCGCTCGGGTCAAGGCCTCGTTCGCGGCGTCCAGGATGCGCGCTCGGGCATGAGACTTCCCCGCGCGCGCCTCATCCTTGTTGGGCCGAGATCGAAGCACCCGGTCATAGGCGGCGAAGGCGTCTTCGTGCCGGTCGGCTGCGGCTGCGATCCGCCCCTCTTTGAGGGCGGTGTGGGCAGGCCCGCAGGCAGCGAGCAGAGCCAAGCCCATCACCAAGGGTGCGCGTCTCATCACGAGTCTCTCCGTAGGTCGAATACGCCGTCGACGGGGGTCGACGGCGCTCTATTCGACCCTCATCTGCCATCGCGACATGCCATGACCGAGGCGAGCCCATCCGATGACGTGTCGGCCCTACTGAGCTTGCCAGTGGTCGATCAGCGCTTGGCGAGCATCGCCACCGACCCCATGGCCCCCGAAATGGTCGACGATGGTGCCGTCGGGCGCGATGACGGTCCAGCCTGGGTGCTTCCCATCGAAGGGCGAGCTTTCACGAAGCATGGCTTCGGTGACGGCGATCACGGGTAGATCGCCTTCGTCGCCCAAGTCCAGGAGCTGATCGGCAGCGAACTTCGCATCTTCGGCGTCTGGGTCGCCATTTTGCGCGTCGACGTACAGGGCCACCACACCGGTGAAGGGGATGCCCATGCCACGGAGTTCAACCTGAAGGGTGTCGAGGCCACCGGCCTCGCGCATGCAGGTGCCTCACCACATGGCCGGAGAGACGACCATCATATAGTCGCTGTGGCCGTCCCAGACGCTGTACTCCTCGCCGCACTGGTCCACACCTTCGATGTTGCCGACCGTGGTGCCGACGGAGCCATCGCCCGCCACCAGGGTGCCAGGATCGTTGGCGGCCCACCCGCACTCATAGGTGTCGGCCACCGTGTCATTGGTGTCGTTGGTGTCGTTGGGGTCGTTCGTTTCGGGGTCGCTATTGCAGGCCATCGTGGCGAGCAGCAGCGAGGCGATCATGACGGTCGTGCGCATGGATCCTCCAAGGGAGCGCTAGCGTACCGCATCGGTGGCCGAATCCGCGCGGAATCGACCGCTTGTCGAAGGCCTGACGTCTCGGGTTCAGGGGGCGATACCCAGCGTGCCGGACCAGCTCTGCGACACCGTCACCCCGCAGTTGTCGGTCACGCTCGCTTCGATGTCGACGTCGAGCCCATCGAGGTCTTCGGGGTCGTTGGTACTCCAGATGAGCAGGTCCCCCACCATCTCGATGGTGCCGGAGTCGGTGGCGTCGAACGTGCGGGCGCGGGGGCCGTAGCCGGCCTCGTGATCGCCTGCGGTGGCTCTGAATTGCACCCTGGGTGTGGTGCCGCGCAGCACCGCGCTATTGCCGCCGTCCCACAGCCCACTCGCCTGCAAGCTGCCGAAGAGGTGGTAGCCGCCCTGGGGCCCGAAGTGGGCGAGGACCTCGCCTTCCAGCGCTTCAAACGCCGTTTCTCCGGTGCCGATGGTCAGGGATGAATCGCCATCCACGCACGGGTCTTCACCCGAACATCCAGCGAGCATCAGCAGGGCGAGCATTGTTCTCATGTGATGGCCTAACCAATCGCGCGATAGACGCGGTCATGGTCGATGCCGTCCTCACCACCTCTCGACTCTGGCTCAGGCCGCTCGAGCTGAGCGACGCCGCCTTCCTCGTTCGCCTGAATGCGGATCCCCTCGTGGTTCGGTTCACGGGCGATGTGCCGTTTGCGACGCTCGAACACGCCGAGGTGGTGGTGCGGGAACTTCACGTCCAGTGGCGGGATCGCGGTCTTGGGCGCTTGGGCGTTGTTGAGCGCCGCAGCGAACGCCTCATCGGGTGGTGTGGGCTGAAATGGCATGAGTCAGAAGAGGCGGTTGACCTTGGGTTTCGCTTCTTGCGCTCCGTCTGGGGCCAGGGCTTTGCCACCGAGGCCGGTGCGGCCTGCCTGGCTCGGGCCCAAGAGCGGGGGCTTCGGGTGTTCGCCCGCGCCGATCTGCGGAACGCCGCCTCGGTTCGGGTCCTTGAGAAACTGGCGTTTCATCAAGACATATCGGGGATCGATGCGGAGGGGTTTGCCCGCTTTCACTGGAGTCCAGCTCGTTAAGTCCTCGCAGGTTCTTGAGATTGGTGCCCCTGGGGCGGAGTTCGCTTCGTTAGAGGGGGGCAGCTTCGTCTCAACACCCGTACTGATGGTGACTCCATGCGCTTTTCGACCCTGACTTTGCTCACGCTCCTGGCCATCGGATGTTCCGGCGGCACGGACTCCGACTCGGACACCGACGCCGCTGACACGGACACGGACACGGACAC
>JBGCER010000070.1:0-3935 GCA_045106515.1 Myxococcota bacterium | reverse complement strand
GACACCGACACCGACACCGACACCGACGTGGACCTGCTCCCCTTGGACGTCACGGGTGTCGATCCCGCACATGGCTCGGACGCCGGCGGTGCGAACGTACAGATCGACGGGGGCCCCTTCGACGGCTCTGCACAGGTGTTCTTCGGCGACGAGCGCGCCACTGTGCGTTCTTTCACGAGCACCACGGTCACCGTCGACACGCCGGCAAACGATGTGGGCCTCGCCCACGTCAAGGTCGTGACCGACACCCATCAGGGTGAGGCCAACAATGCCTATCGCTACTGGCCCGATGGCAGCGGCAGTATCGGCATCTTCGGCAGCTTTAGCCACACCCGGTACCTGGGCGAGTATTGGTGCCTGCGGGAGCCCTGCACCGGCGCCAACGTCGGCACTCCCGAGCCGCTCTCCAGCGCTGCCGTGACGTTCATCGAGCCTGGCGAGTTGGAGTGGTGGCAAGTTTGGGCGCCTTCTCTGCGCTCCTGCCGCAGCAACTATGAAGCCAGCCTGACCGCCACGATCTATGACCCCGAGATCAGCCGGTTCTTCCTGCGGCGCGGCGATTCGAGCCCGGCGATCACGCTCTTCCCAGGGACGGGGGACGTGTCCGCCACCACCTTCGTGACCTCTGGAAACGTAGCTACTTCCTACGCAAATAACGCGAACTGGGAGCTGGAATCCGAGGGTGGAAACGAGTGGCCGGCGTTCAAAATCGCCGGAGCCATCCAAACACCGGGCACCTTCTCCATCACCAGCCCCGTGGTGTCGAGCTCCACCATTCCCACCGTTCGGCGCAACACGTTCAACGTGGCCTGGAATGGCAGCGGTGGCGACTACGTGATCATCCGCGCGCTTCGCTACAGCAACGGCTCCTTCGTCGAGGAAGTCTCATGCGCGGTCAATGACAGCGGCGCCTTCACCATCCCCAGCAGCAGTTTCTCGGGATGGTCCAGCGGTGGGCAGATCACCTTGTTGGTCGGTCGCGTCATCGAGCCCAACGGGGTCGTGCCGTTCAACAACAGCCGCTCTGGACTCGCCGGTGTGCAGTGGGTTGTTGGCGCGGCGCGGACTGAATGACCGACCTGGACTCGACCCTCTCCCGCGCCCTCGAACGCCTTCGAGACCCGGAGCATCCCGCACTTGTGCAGCTCGCCGAGCTCGTGGTCACGCAGACCACCAGCACCCCTATCGCCGAGCTCGCCTCACCAAGATGGCTCGCTTCCCAGCTGACGACCGCTCTTGAAGCGGCCACGCGGGGAGACACGCTGCGCACCGCTGTGCAGACCCGTCTAGACAAAGGAAAGCAAGCGTGGGCCGATGATCAACGGCCACTGCGAGAGGTGGTGCCTGACGAGGTGGTGCCGCCACTGAAGAGCCTATTGGGCCGCCCGTGGACCCCGTCGGAGCGTCTCGCCACCCGCATCGTGCGACAGCCCGCTGTCAAAGACTTAGTCGGTGAGATCCTCGAAGATGCGGTACGAAGCTTCGGCCGTCGCATGCGTTCGGTGGACGATGGCGTGCTCGCCGGACTCGGCGGCAGGGCTGCGAAGCGGGGCCGCGCCTTCGGCAAGGGCCTCTTGGCTGCAGCGGGCGTGGCCGACGCCGCCTCTGGACTCGCCAAGACCATGTCCGAAGAGTTTGAGGCCGCCCTTGAGACCCGCGTCAAGGGCTTTGTGGGTGAGGCCACTTCGTTGGCGCTATCCCAGATCGTCGGCCGAATGAGCAGCGAAGACACCGCGGAGACCTTCGCCGAGTTCCGCGTCGCGCTGCTCGATGAGCTGCTCGACACGCCCATCCACGAGCTGGTCGATGAGGCCGATGGCATGGGCCCGCTGGACGCGGTGGACGTGGTGCGGGAAGCCATCCGTGCCCAGCTCGACAGCGAAGGATTCGCAGACCGGGCCGAGTCCCGCATCGAACGCGCCTTGCAAGAAGCGGGCGACGGCACCTTGGCCGCCTGGCTCGACGAGATCGAACTCAAAGAGGTGTGGGTAGAGAGCACCACGGAGTTCGTCGGCCAGCGACTGCGCGCCGCCGTTCAGACCCCGGA
Source organism: Myxococcota bacterium (assembly GCA_045106515.1). Lineage (GTDB taxonomy): Bacteria > Myxococcota_A > UBA796 > UBA796 > REDI01. The sequence continues at coordinate 1,888 of JBGCER010000070.1, read as the reverse complement.
GTTCGACCAGTGGTGGAGCGCGCTGTTCAGCGACTAGACGTCGTCAGCCTCCGCCCGAGCCTCGAACCACCCACCGCTCGATTAGCGAGGATGTAGGCCTCGATATCGGCGTCGAACATCGGCTATGAAGCCAAAGCGACGGCTCACTAGGTGTGGCGATGTTCGTGCTTCTTCGTCCGAGCAGCCGGTAGCCGAGGCTCGACATCCGGTCGTCGGACAACCCCGTGCGAGCGGCCCAGCCATGGTGCAAGTCCACCAGACCCGGAGGATCGGCCTGAAAGCGGCGGTGCCAATAGTCGGGGTCACGCACAAAATGACTGGCCTCAGGGTCGACCAAGCCGGCCAAGTCCACCAACGGGAGGGTCGGGAAGAACCACAAGACCCCGCCCACATCGGGTGTGGCGACGGCGCCACCGCCACAGGCGTCGTTCAACACCGCCTGGTACAGCTCACCCCGCACCCGGCCATTGTCGATGGGCACCGTGGGCCGCAGAACCGCGTCACCCAACACCACAAGCCCGGTGAGGCCTACCCCCCAGATGGCGACCCGGCCCACCCACAAACGCCTCTCAAACTGCGCCAATGCAGACGGCAGCGCAAGAGCGAATAGCAAAGGTAGATACGGGGCGATGAATCGGCCGTGCCGCATCCAATCCCCCCCGCTGACCACCGCCAGGCCCAGGGCGCCCGCCGTTACGGTCAGCGCCGCGACCGACGTACGACGAGGGCTGCCCCACAGGCCAAGGCCCACAAAGGGCAACCCAGTGAGGGCCGACGCGACCAGGGCGTACACGCCACCGCTGGCAACCCGGCGCCAAATTGGGGCGGACACCTTAGCGATGACCGTGTTGGGCCAGAGCGTGTCCAGCCACCACAATCGAACCCCGTGCAGCACCAACACGCCGAGCACAGCCCCCGCAGCGCCCCACACCAGCGGCCCCCGACGACCGATGAGGGCAGAGCCCGCGGCCGCAGCCACAAGCCCCGCAGCGGCCCCCTCGGGGCGAACCCACGCGACCACGACAACGGCCACCGTCACGGCGACTCCACGATTGCACGCCGCAAGCCACGCCGTGCACAGCAGAGCCAGGGCAAAGAGCGCGCCTTCGAGACCGGCCGTCGTCCACGCAAAGACGGCCCCGCTCGCAGCGATCGCCACCTGCACCGCCGCCCCTTGAGAGGCAGACGCCCCCGCACGGCCCGCCAAGGCGGAGGCCGCCGGCAGGCAGGCCAGCGAAAAAAGCAGCTGAAAGGCCGATGATGCCGTTTCAGCGGACACACCCATAGCCTCGGAAAAAGACAGCAACGCCAGCCAGAGAGGGTTGCTCACGCCCTCCACGATCGGGCCGCCAGGTTGTGCCACCAGGCCCAACCCTGACCCGACCGACCGGGCAAAAGCATAGTCAATCCCGGCATCATCGACGTGGTGCCACCACGCGACCCCGTGCATGAACACGACGAGTGCCACGGCGAACCACGCCCCTTGCCGACGCAGCAACCAGCCCCCAGCCGCTGCTCCGCACAGCATCGCCGCCGCGCCAAACGTACCGATCACGGGTCGGTCTCGTCCGGGAGGGACGGCTCGGGTGGCGCCGCCGGAGCCCACGGGCCCAGCTCCGCTCCGGACAGGCGCTGCACCTGGAATAGCGTCGCGATCAGTTCGCCATCGTCCCCCGCCCGGGCCGGGTTCACGAAGGCCCAGACCACGTCGCCGCTGGGGTCGACCTCGATGGCCCGGCCCGTGTCCGACGCCACCGCCAGAGTATTGCCATTGCCCAAACGCTGCGCCGTGCCACAGGTCTCGGAGATCAGGGGTGTTTCGTCGCCGTCGTAGGACCAGACCACCCGTTGAGTGTTCGGGTCGATCTCCAGCACGCGCGAGCGGGGC
>JBGCER010000069.1:0-5271 GCA_045106515.1 Myxococcota bacterium | reverse complement strand
CTCGATCCGGCTCGCCCGTACCACCGTCGAACTCACGGTGTTGCTCGTCGGCGTCGCACTCGGCGGGTCGATCGGAGTCGGCACCGCGGTCTTCACGCTGGGAATCGGCCCGCTCATTCAGCTGTTCCTCCCCCGGCTCACGATGGAGCCAGTACCGCACTGACGGCCCGACGACGACGAGAGCCGCTGCTCCCGACTCGGAAGCAGCGGCTCTCGCCAATCGGTCCAGTTCCGCGGGTTACCCCGCAGCAACTCAGTATCGGTAGTTCTCCGGCTTGAACGGGCCCGACGGGTCGATGTCGAGGTACTCAGCCTGCTCGTCGGTGAGCTGGGTGAGCTTCACGCCGAGCGCATCGAGATGCAGACGAGCAACCTTCTCGTCGAGGTGCTTCGGGAGTACGTACACGTCGAGCGGGTACTGCTCGGTGCGCTCGAAGAGCTCGATCTGAGCGAGCACCTGGTTGGTAAACGAGCACGACATCACGAAGCTCGGGTGGCCGGTTGCGCAACCGAGGTTTACGAGACGACCCTCGGCGAGGATGATGATCTGCTTGCCGCCGTCGAACTTCCAGACGTCGGTACCGGGCTTCAGTTCGTCACGCACTGCACCCGAGCGGGCGAGGCCGGCCATGTCGATCTCGTTGTCGAAGTGTCCGATGTTGCAGACGATGGCGTTGTGCTTCATCCGGTGCATTTGCTCGGCCGTGATGATGTTGAAGTTGCCGGTCGCGGTGCAGAAGATGTCGGTGGTCTCGACGACATCGTCGAGGGTCACGACGTCGTAGCCCATCATGCAGGCCTGAAGGGCGCAGATCGGGTCGACTTCGGAGATGGCGACGCGGGCGTACTGGCCGCGCAAGGAGTCGGCCGAGCCCTTGGCCACATCGCCGTAGCCCATGATCAGGGCCTTCTTGCCGGAGATGAGCACGTCGGTGGCGCGCATGATGGCGTCGACGAGGGAGTGGCGGCAGCCGTAGACGTTGTCGAACTTGGACTTGGTCACGGAGTCGTTGACGTTGATGGCCGGGAAGAGGAGCGAGCCCTCGACCTGACGCTCGTACAGACGATGCACGCCGGTGGTGGTCTCTTCGGACACGCCGCGGATGGCGGTGGCCATGGGACGCCAGAAGTTGTCGCCCTTGACGTTGCGGACGTCGCGGAGAATGGCGAGAACGCACTTGAACTCGGCGTTGTCGGTGGTGGAGGGGTCAGGCATCTCGCCCTTGGCCTCCATCTCTGCGCCCATGTGAACGAGCATGGTGGCGTCGCCGCCATCGTCGAGAATCAGGTTGCAGCCGACGTGGCCGGGCCACATGAGGGCTTGAAGGGTGCACCACCAGTACTCGGAGAGGGTCTCGCCCTTCCAGGCGTAGACGGGCACGCCGGCAGGGGCGTCCGCGGTTCCGGTGGGGCCGACGACCGTGGCGGCGGCGGCGTGGTCTTGGGTGCTGAAGATGTTGCAGCTGACCCAACGCACTTCGGCGCCCAAGTCGGTGAGGGTCTCGATGAGCACGGCGGTCTGGATGGTCATGTGCAGCGAGCCCATGATGCGGGCGCCGGCGAGGGGCTTCTGACCGGCGTACTCTTCACGCAGAGACGCGAGGCCAGGCATCTCGTGAAGGGCCAAGTCCATCTCTTTGCGGCCGAAACGGATGGTGTCGGCAGACAGGTCGGCGACCTTGTGGGGGAAGCCGGAGAACAGGGGAAGGCCGGTGTCCATGAAGACGGGGACGTCGGGCGTATTGGCGGTCATTCAGCACCTCTGGAGGTCGGGTTTGCGGGAGAGTCCCGCGAGACTCCATCCGTCTATTCGGATAGATGGATAGAGTCCAATAGGTTTCAGTGACGATCCTGTGACCCAGTACGGGCAAGAGGCACCTTTGAGCGATATCTTCGACCGCTTACCCGTCATCTCCGAGCCCACGCGCGCTCGTCTTCTACGTGTGCTGGCTCACGTGGAACTCGGCGTTGGGGAGCTGGGGCGGGTCGTTCAGCTGCCTCAATCCACGGTCAGCCGTCACCTCAAGGTGCTGCACACCGACGGGTGGGTGGATCGGCGAAAAGACGGCACGGCAAATCTGTTTCGCTTGAGCGAAGACCTGCCCCAGGGGGCGGGGGTGCTGTGGCCCGCGGTCCAGCAGGCGGCGGACCGCCGTTGGGGGACCGAGGACGATCACCGCCTAGACGCCGTGATTGCCGCGCGAACGGTCGATAGCCAGACCTTCTTCGGCCGAAACGCCGAGCGCTGGGAAGAGATGCGGACCGAACTCTTTGGTCAGGGCTTCCAGCTCGCGACCTTGGTGTCGCTCCTGCCATCGGACTGGACCGTGCTCGATCTGGGTGTCGGAACGGGGTCTATGGCGGCCGAGCTGGCGCCGTCGGTGGGTCGGGTGATCGGGGTGGACCGGGAGCAGGCGATGCTCGATACGGCCGCTCGGCGCTGCGAGGCCTTCGCCAATGTGGAGCTTGTACAAGCTTCTTTGGATGATCTGCCCCTGGATGAGAACGTGGTGGATGCCGCGCTGTGCATGCTTGTGCTGCATCACCTCGCGGACGTACCAGCCGTGTTGGCCGAGGCACGACGGGTGGTGCGACCGGGCGGTAAGCTCGTGCTGCTGGACATGATGGAGCACGATCGCGAGGCGTACCGGCAGACCATGGGCCATGCGCACTTGGGCTTCTCGGAGGCGGGGCTGTGCGACATGCTGGCGTGCGCCGGTTTCGCAGACACCCAGTGGCGTCGGTTGCCGGCAGATCTCGGGGTGGCGGGCCCGGCGCTCTTCGTGGTTGTGGCCCGTTAGGATCGCAACGAGGCCGTCGGTTACGCGGTCAGCTGGAGTGCCCATGACCCGACTCGTCTTCTTCTCCGACTTCATATGACCATGGTGCTATCTCGCGGAGCGAGGTACACTTCGGCCCCTACAAGAGCGCTTTGAACTAGACTTTCAGTGGAAGGGCTTCGAGCTCCATCCCGAGATTCCCGTGGGCGGCATGTCGCTGTCGGCCATGTTCAAGCCCGAACAAGTCGATGGGATGCACGCTCGTCTGCTCATGATGGCCGAAGATCTAGGGGTGCCGTTTTCGCCGCGCTTGCACGCGCCGAACACCAAAAAGGCCCTCGCCCTGTCTGAGTTCGCCAATCGGAACGGCAAGCTGGACGCGTGGCGTGAGGCGGGCATGATCGCGCACTGGATGGATGGGCACGACATTGAAGACGAGGGCGTGTTGCGCGAGCTGGCCACCGAAGCGGGGCTCGACCCGGATCAGGCCATCGCCTTCCTGGATTCCCCAGAGGTGCCGGCGATTCTTCGCGCTCAGATCGCCGAGTCCCAGCAGTATGGGGTCACCGGCATTCCCACGTGGTTTGTGCTTCCCAGCGGTTGGGAGCCCGAGCACGGCATCCCTGAGTCGGGGCCTAAGCCCGTTCGGGTGGTGGGGTGTCAGCCTCTAGACGTGGTTGTGCGCGCTGCTGAAATGGCAGGAGCAACCCCGAAATAGGCACTCAGCTCGCTTGTTTGGCGGGCGGGTGCGCCACCGCCCGCTCCACGCGTTCGCGGGTCGCGGCCTTGGCCCAGGCTTCGCGCAGAACCGGCCAGATCTCCGCGAGCTCGGGGTCGCGGCCCATGGCGGCTCGGAAGCGCTCTGCTAGCGGTTCGCCGGTTCGGAACTCTATTTCGAGGAGTAGATGGTGGACCAGGTCATAGGTCTGGTAGACCTCGTGCATCACGGCTGCGGCCTTGAGCAGCTGCTCGTCGGTCCACCCGTCCAGGTTCTCCCAACGCCGCACATAGATGGCATCGGCCCAGAGCCACTGGCCCCGGGTGGGAAAGGGCACGCGCTCGGCGAAGAAAGGGGCGATGGACGCCCGATGGATGGAGCGGCATTCCAGCAGCTGAAACCCTTGTTCGCGCAACAGAATCGTGAGGTCTGCGAAGTCCCCCTGGCCCTTGTAGAGCGGTCCAAACAGCACTTCGGACTCAATGACCAAGGCGGACGATAGGGTGCGTGTGGCGTGGGTGAGCACGTCGCGCTCCGCACCTTGAATGTCGAGTTTTAGGTAGTCTGGAGCGGGACATTCGGTCACGTCGTCCAGGCGGTGGGTCTCGATCTGCAGCTCCTGCACCACCGTGAAATTGCCGTTCGGGCTGGTCGCCCCAATGGCCGAGAAGCGATCGACGAATTCCGGGTTTGGCGGAAAAATGGATGAACAACCTGGGTATCGAGCCACATGAAAGGTGGCTGGGCCTCCGGTTCCGAGGGCGTACGGCAGGTAGTCATAGTGGGGTCGGCCAGAGGCTTGCAGGGCTGCAAACTGCGCTTTGTCGGGTTCGAACCCTACGACATTGGCCAGACCCGCGTCCACGAGAGGCGCATAGTGGTCGGCCCCGTCCACCATGCTGGCGCCGATGTCGACCACCTGCACCACAGGTAGGTCGCGTTCTAGCGCATCGGACAATCGGAACGTCATGGCATCCTCCGGGGTGCCCGTTCGGGTGGTGGGGACCGCTCTTGAGGACTGACGCCGTCAAGACGTTGGAATCGCTGTCGATGGGGGTGCGGAGGTGCTCATGTCTACCGTTCTGGATCGGCCTGAATCGCGAGGTGCGCTGTGCCGGCAGCTGGCTCAGTCTCAGTTGAGCGCGGGCCATGTGGAGGCTGCGGTTGAGTCCTTCGTGCAGGCGCTCCAGGTGGATCCGGCGGAGCGGGACCAGGCGACCCGTCTGCGCATCGCCTTGGCGGACCTGGGGCATACGGCGCTGGCGGAGCCGTTAGTCGTAGCCTTAAAATCTGCATCTGAGCGACTCTATCAGCGGAACGTGGAGCGCCTTCGCCTGTCTCCTTACGTGGACTACCCCCAGCATGTGCACTTGGAGACGCTGGCCAGGTGCAATGCGCGATGCACCTTCTGCCCCTCGCCGACGTTGGCCCGCACGGGCGCTAAGCTCGGTGATGAGGTGATCGACAAAGTCCTGACGGATCTACAAGATATCCCATCAAACCTACCGTTTCAGCTGTCTCCCTTTAAGGTGAACGAGCCCTTCTTGGACGTGCGCCTGTTCGACATCCTCGAAGACATCCAGGGCCGTCTGCCCAATGCGACGCTCGCGCTCACCACCAACGCCAGCCCGCTCACCCCCAAGAAGCTGGCCCGGTTGGCCGCGATCTCACCGCTCCGCACGCTCTATGTGTCGTTCAATGACCACCGTCCCGACGTCTATGAACAGGCGATGGGCATCCCATACCTGCGCACCGTCGACCGGCTGGACATGG
>JBGCER010000068.1:0-6114 GCA_045106515.1 Myxococcota bacterium | reverse complement strand
GGGTCGAACCGGGCGGTAGAGTGCGCGGGAGAGAGGGCTTGATGCTTCCTATCCGCGACGCGTTGCGAACGCCGATCACTGGCTCCGCGTTCAGTTCGCGACAGTCCGTGAAGCCAGAGTTGCCATTGGCCGGCTCGTTCTCAAGCTCGCCTAGCACCTGTTCGACGCGAACCAGCAGCTCACGCAGTTCAGACAACAGAGGCCCTCCCACCAATCTTTTCAACGCCTCCGCCACAAGTGCTCGTCACCGTGTGGCGGTCGACTCCACCCAACTCCTACGGTTAGCGGTTCGCGAAGGTTGAGGGTCTCAATCGCGGCACTGGGCAGCGCGCTGGGAATGTCGAGAGCAACAGCCGCCCTCACGCCGCCTCCCACATCGGCTCCAGTCGCGAGTGGGCTCGCCGCACTCGCTCCTCGGCCGACTTGAGAACGGTTTGTTCGTCCAGCTCGTCCTCCTCGCCAATCTCATCCACCGCCTCGGCGAGCTGGTCCTTCCCTTTCTTCTGGCCATGTGGCCTCCCGCCTCTGCTTAACGGACTGTCCGGCTCAGCGGAGCAAGGTCAAACACATCGTGAACGAGCAAACCTAGCCGCAAGCGTCGCTCTCACTGTGCGGATCACAGAAGTTGATTGCGGAATCCGCAGTGCCGAAACCACAAGCGGGCAATGGTCGAGTCTAGCATGTCCATTGCCCACCGAAGCGCTGTTTCCAGCGCTTCCCGCGTTCGCGCTTCTGCCGTTCGAAGGGACCATTTGACCCAGGCCCATGCGAGCTCGATCGGGTTCTTGTCGGGCGAATATGGAGGTTGGAAGAACAAGCGGGCTCCGCGGCGCTCGACGGCCTCCTTGACCCGATGATCACGATGGGCCCCAAGGTTGTCGACCACGACGATGTCGCCAGGGCGAAGCTCGGGACCGAGCACTTCTTCGACGTATGCGAGGAAGACATCGCCTGTTGTGGCCCCTTCGATGGTCATCATCGCGGTGAGGCCGTCTATCGTCAGCGCGCCGATAACCGTGAGCACGGTGCCGCGGTTCCTCGGCACTCTCCCCTCCACCCTCCATGGCGCTGGCTGCTCGAGGCTCGTCTCCTTCACGCCGAGGGCCGTTGCCATGCCGAAGTGTCCGTCCGCGCACTCGATGCTGTGCGAACGGATGCGCAGACAGTTTTGGTCGGTCGGGTGCTCGAAGCACTGGCGTGAATCTCACTCAGAGTTCTTCGGCGGCGAAGGTGCTCCTCGAGCTTCGAATCGAGAGTTCGCTCATCGAGAGAGCAGCGTGGGAAGAAGCGAGGCCAGTCGACGCCTCAGACCTTCGGACGCTTGCCAGTGCCCTTCGGGGTGAAAGGCCTTCCAGATCGTACGCACGTCACGGAGCTCTCGGTGGGCTTTGCCGACGTCGAGGTCGCCCACGGCCAAGGAGGCGTAGGGCTGCAGGTCCTCGCTCAATCCCATCGCGCGCTTTGCTGGAATCTGCGCTTCACAAGAACAGCGCGCCTTGGGCTCTACGCCCCCGCATCGGGCCTTCAGAAACGACGAGAGGCGCTCCCGGGCCCGCGAGAGACGCTTGCGAAACGTGGGCGCCGGTACTTCGGCGATTTGGGCCGCTTCGGCGGAATTTAGCCCGAGTAGATCGACCAGAACGAGAGCCATGCGTTGCTCGACCGTGAGCATGCTGAGCATGCCTTGGGTGCACGAGAGGCGGACCTCGGCCACCAACGCGTGGTGCTCCGGGCTCGGAGCTGGCTGGGTCTCTCCGTAGGCCAGCCCCGCCTCCAAGAGTCGGGAGAATCCCTGTTCATCCAGGGTGTCGGGTCGCCGCTTCCGCAACAGGTCGCGCACATGCCGCATGGCGATGGTGTGCACCCAGGTGGTGATGGCGGAGCGCCCTTCGAATGACCCGAGACGGGTGATGACTTTCACCAAGACATCTTGGGTGGCTTCTTCGGCCAAAGCGGGCCGTCCCAGCATGCGGATGCACAGGCGAAAGATGGGATCGCGGAGCGCTTCACACAGCTCAGCGAGAGCGTCGGCGTTCCCATCCATGGCGGAAGCGGCCAATTCATCCAGGGCCTGGGTCATCGCGTCTCCAAGAAGGCCAGCAGGGCGGTGACGAAGGCCTCGGGGTCCTCGAGCTCAGAAGAATGCCCCGTATGGCCAAAGCGGGTCACGGTGCACCCGGGAACGGACTGGTTGGGGTCCGATCTGCGATGGGTTCGATCGGCGTCACCCCAGGCCAGCCAGACCGGATGTGAGACCCGAGGTGGGGGACCAGCGTGGAAGAACCCTTGAACGAGGGACGCCAAACAGAACGCTCCTCCCTCGTCGAGGCAGGTATGGGCATGCTTCGACAGTCGCTTGGCCTGGGTGTTGTTTCCCGCTGAAGCACGGTACCAGCCCTGAACGAGTTGGCTGCGACGGGCGCGTGTGGCGACTTGCCCGACGATGGGCAGGCGAAGGACCCCCTTCGAGTCGACCCGGTCGAGCCAGACCGCCATGTCCGACCAACACGGTGTCTGGGAGAGGGCGAGGGCGGTGACGAGTTCGGGTCTGGTGTGGGCCGTCCACTGTGCGACGAAGCCAAGGTAGCAGGGGAAGACGAGGACGCGCGGTCCTAGGACCTCCAGAACGTCGGTGGCCCACCCGACGAAGGCCTCTCTGCTGTAGTCGAAGGTGGCGGAGGGACGACTGGCACCGGTGCCGGGTGGCTCGATGATGGCGAGGTCAGCCCGGCCCTCAAGTGCCGCTCGCACTCCTTGGTACTGTTCGAGAACGTTGGGCCCATCCACGGCGAAGAGCAGACGGGGCCCCGGGCCCGGGGTGTGCGAGAGTCGACACTTGCCTGCCTTGGTCTGCAGCGGGCGTACCCGGGGGCGATTCCACAGCGCTGGTGCGTGGGAGGTGCCTGCGTTGCCGAGGTGGGAACGTCGATCGAGCCAACGGGATGTGCGGGGAAGGAGAGCCATACCCATTGGACGCGGCAGGGGAGCGATGTGTGACCGGTCACACTTTGATTTGTGTCTGCGTCTCATGGTCAGGAGAGTGACCATGATTCGTTTGATTCTATGCAGCCTGACCATCGGCTGTGCGCCTGAGTCGTTCAGGACCCGGCCGCCAGGAACGCCAGCACGTTCAGCACCGCCGCTGTGATCCAGAACGGCGTGAACAGGATGCCCACGTTCCGCCCGTCCCGGGAGACCCTCGGATGGTGCCCCAGCCCCGGAACACCGGCGTGGTTGGCGTTCACCAGGGCGAACAGCACCTACATCACGGCGCACAGGAGATGTAGGGGGGCACGCGCATCCGGCGCCAGGGCGACCCCGTACAGCGCCCCCGCCGCGATCGCCACGAACGCGATGCCTCCCTGGCGCTGCTCGAAAAGCATCAGGAACACGTAGTCCTCGGCGGCAACAGCTTTGCCCTGCGGGGCGGCCGAGCGGGCTGCATCCAGCATCCCGAGCTGCTCATCGTAGGTCAATGCGTTGGCGGCGGTCGGCAGACCCGGTCCGAAGAAGGGCAGGACAGCGTAGACGACCCATCGGGACAGCATCGGAAAGGCCAGCTCCAAGCCGTGCACAACGGCGGGAGCGAGGCAGAGCAGAAGGCCGAGGGTGGAGATCAGGGAGTCGGGCATCGGAGCCTCAGGGGATGTGGGGAGGTGTTGCGGGTCGTCCCGCCTGGCCGATAGATTAAGGCAGCTGGGAATGACATCCATTCCCTGTGGAGGAATGATGGTGGACAACTGCCGCGACTTCGGGCTGACCCTGCGCTCGATCCGGACGGATCTCGGTCTCAGTCAGGAAGCTGTTGCGTTGGCGGTGGGCACGACTCAGCGTCACCTGTCCTTCCTGGAGACCGGACGCTCGGCGCCGACCCGCGCGATGCTGGGCCGTCTCGTGGCGGGACTGGAGCTGACCGCGGCCCATCGCGCCACGCTGTTCGAGGCTTCGGGCTTTCGCAGTCCCTACCCACGCCGACAGCTGGAGGGAGAGGAGCTGCAGGACGTTCTGGACCTCATGGCGCGTCAGGTGCTCCATCACTGGCCCTTCCCGGCCTTCGTCGTCGATCGCGACTGGAACTTCCTGAGAACCAATGCCCCCGCCCACGCCATGTTGGCTGCGTTCGGTGGCTTCCGGAACATGCACGAGATGTTCCTCTCCCCTGGGTTCGCCGCCGTCGTGACGAACTGGGAGCAAGCGAGCGGGAGCTTCTACACCCGCATCCAGGAGGTCGCTCGACGGTCCCCTGCGGTTCGCGAAGCGCTCGACCGCGCTCGGGCCGACGGTCGCTTCGACCATGTCGGCCGGGTGCTCGCAGGCACGGACGACCTCCCGGTGTTCGTACCCATCGAGGTCCGGTTGCCGGACGGTTCGCGGATGCGGTTCACGTCGTTGCACGGGCGCTGGATCTCGGTCCACGATGCGGTGGCCGAGCAGTTCGAGGTAGAGCTCCTGGTGCCCCTCGACCCTGGATCCGAGACCGTCCTGGATGCTGCCTTCGGGGGCGTCAACGCGGCGGGTTGATCATGATGTGCGCGCCGGGCGTGCCAGGGAACATGATCCACGGGCCGCCCTCGGCCCAGCGGTCGCCTTGCTCGCAGCGGGACTCGACATCAGCGGCGGACACCACTCCTACAATCGCGAGGATCACAGCGGACTCCCCGAGGCCGGTGTACCGCCGCTGGCGCCTCACCGCCAACGACACGTCGAATGGCAGCGCGAGTCTACGGATACGCTCCCACAGACCTGGTTCGCGGTGGATCCTGTGGCCCCGAATCCTTGACCACTCAGCCGTTCTCGAGAACCCCAATCGGACTTAAACCCCGTTCGGCCCGGGATTGCAGTACCCCGTCGGGTTCTTCTACCAATACTGCTGGTGATAGTTGTTTAGGGGGAGGTTTGAGGCGGGTTTTGGAGTAAGGTGCACAAGGGATTTGGGGAAGTGGACAAACCGCGAGGGAGGTCGCAGAGCTGCAGGTTGGCGGTGGCCGGCAGACGACGTGTTGCACAAATCTAAAGCCAGGCTTAAGTTTTGTGCATGACGACGGAACCACGATGGGACACGCTCTACCGACTCGCCGCCGATCAGGGCGGACTCTTCACGACATCCGACGCCGATGCACATGGCATCAGCCCGCAGCTGCTCCACCATCACCTAAAGGCGTCCCGCATCGAGCGCGTACGGCGGAAAATCTACAGAGTGGTTCACCTTCCGCCAGACGTCGATGAGCAGCTCGTCGAGCTGTGGCTCTGGTCGGACCGCGCCGGCGTGTTCAGCCACGACACCGCGCTGGCCCTCCATGGCCTCTCAGACGTGCTTCCCGTCGCCATTCACCTCACCCTCCCCAGCGCCTGGCGAGCGCGTCGCCTCCGGAAACCGGAGCCACTCGTGCTTCACCATGGCGATGTCGAGGAACACGACTGGGTCGGACACGTGCCGGTGACGCCGCCAGGCCAGACGGTACGGGACTGCATCGCAGACGGTCTCGAGCCGGACCTCGTGGAGCAGGCCATCGACGAGGGCCTCAGGCGGGGTCTGTTCACCCGAGCGCAGGTCGCCCGGTGAAGTACGCCACGCCACAAGCGTTCAAGGCCGCCCTCGAAGACCGTCTACGAAATCAGGTGCGGGCAAACCACGACCTGGGCCGGCTTCGGCAGCTCGTGGTGTACGACCGATTCCTCTGTCGCGTGCTCACCGAGGTCGACCTGTCCGTGGTGCTCAAGGGTGGGGTTGTCCTCGAGCTGCGGCTGCCTTTCGCCCGTGCCACCAAGGACATCGACCTGCGGGCATCGGGGCCGCCAGACGGCCTCCTGCAGGCGCTGCAGCGGGCCGGTCGCAGGACGATCGATCCGCTGCGCTTCGAGGTCTCGGTCGATCCCAAACATCCCACCATCGCAGCGGACGGCATGATCTACGAGGGTCTGCGCTTTCGGGTCCAGTGCACGCTGGCCGGCAGGATCTATGGGCGCCCGTTTGGACTCGACGTCGCCTTCGCGGACCCCATCTACGGGGCGCCCGAGACGCTCCCGGCTTCGACGTGGTTCGACTTCGCGGGACTCGATGGGGTTCCCATTCCGGTGGTGCCGCTAGAAACGCACATCGCCGAGAAACTGCAC
>JBGCER010000067.1:0-9294 GCA_045106515.1 Myxococcota bacterium | reverse complement strand
TAGGCACCCCGCCTACAAGAACTCGCTCAGCCCCAAGGCTTCCGCCAATAGGGCGAAGTCTGGGGGCGGCTCCACCGTCCACGTCATGCGTTCGCCGGTGGTGGGGTGATCCAGACTCAGGGCGCGGGCGTGCAGCATGGGTCGCACCGCGAGGGCTCGCACTTGTTCGCGGGCGTCCGAGGCCAGCCGCGTGCGACCGGCGCGGTAGACCTCATCGCCGAGCAGCGGGTGACCGGACTCGGTGAGGTGCACGCGCACTTGGTGGGTGCGGCCGGTCTCTAGGGTGCATTGAACGACCGCCACGCCATCGGCGGCCCCTAGGCGACGCCAATGGGTGATCGCCTCTTTGCCGGCCCCTTCTTCCTCGGTGGACGCGTAGCGGAACCGATCACGCACATGCCTGGCCAGCCGTGAGCGCGACGTACCGGCGGTGGCCGTCGGCACACCATAGACGATCGCAACATAGGTTCGCCCGGCGGTATGGGCCGCAAACTGGGCGGACAGGGCCTTGTGCGCTGCGTCGGACTTGGCAACGACCATCAGGCCTGAAGTACCGCGGTCGAGCCGATGAACGATGCCGGGTCGTTCGACCCCGCCGATGCCCGCCAAATCCTGAACGTGGTGCAGCAGCGCGTTGACCAGCGTGCCTTCGCGATGCCCCGGTCCCGGATGGACCACCATGCCCGCTGCCTTATTGACGATGACCAGGTCGGTGTCTTGGTAGACGATGTCCAATGGAAGGTCCTGGGCCGGCGTGCCAAGGGGCCGCGGCTCCGGGACCTGCACCCGCACGATGGCACCAAGCATAACCGCCGTAGATGGCTTTCGAACTACCGTTCCGTCGACCTGCACGTCGCCACTCTTGATCAGCCCAACCGCGCGGCTGCGGGAGAGCGTGGTCAGGTGACCGGCTACGACCGCGTCCAAGCGCCCCGCCTTGACCACACTAAAGGGCTCGATGTCCATTATCCCATCCGGCGTAGATAGCCTTGAATCAGCGAGGCCTCATCGAGCTGCAGCGTGCGCGCGATCTCTCGCAAATAGCCCTTCACGAAGGTGGAGGACGGGAGCTGCACAAAGTCGTCCTGCTCGATGGCTTCGAGGTATCGGGCGGAGATCCGAGTCGCGTCGCCCATGTCCCGCAAGGACTTGCCGCGGGCCTCTCGCACACGCTTGATCAGCGCTCCAGACCACCCCAACTCGGACACGAGCGTAGGAATGTCGATGGGTCCGGGCACGGCGCCCGAGACAGGGAGCTGCACCACTGGGGCGACGGCTGGCGTGGACGCCACAACGGGTGCGACCGAGGGTGGCTCCCCAGGCTGTCCAGCCCGAAACTGCAGAATCGATGGAGGCTTCGACGGCATGGGTCGAGCGATCGCCTCCGGAGACGGGATGGCCTCGGTGGGCACATCAGCCTGGGTGTCGTTGTGGAGAGGAGCGCCGACACCTTGGGTTGGCACCACATCATGGAGTGCTGTCGCCGCAGGGGCGGGCAATTGACCAACCTGAAGCTGCGTCATGGCACGAACGAGGTCCACCGCACTGGCCGCACCGGGGCTCGCCAAACTGCCGACCACCCGGGACCAGAGCTCTTCGCCGCGCGGGAGCTCCCCATCTTCATAGAGAGCCACCAAGGCGTCATATTTGCGGCGCCGGGCGGGGTCAGAGAGGACCTGCCACGCCTCGTCAACCTGATGGCGGGACAGGTCCATCTTGCGCGTATCTCCACCTTGGTCCACCAATGCCTTGCGACGTCGGACCAGCTGCGCGACCGCGCGTGTGTAGGCCAAGCGCAGGGCCTCAGCGTCGGCCGTGCGATGCGCACCCAAAAGATCGTAGAGAGCCTGTGTCATGGGTGGGGTTCTACTCGTGGGCCCCGGCGTCTGCAAGGACCGCCGGAAGTTGTTCGATCTCGGCGTCGTTCAAGGTGCGAACGTCCAAGAGCAGCGCGCCGCGCCCAACACGGGCCACGACGGCCGGCTCACCGAGCCTCAGTCGGCGATGCAGCGCCTCCGGATCGCGATGGGGCACCCGTACGACGAAGCTGTCCAGCCCCTCGCCAGGCGGGCTGCCACCGCCAGCGCGGCTCTCGCCGGCCTCAACCCCACATCCGATTCCAGCGTCGCTCAGAGACGCCGCCAGCCCCTGTGCACGCGCTTTGAGCACGTCGAGCGGAGTGTGCAGCATGGCCTCGGCGGTCGGTGGCGTCTCGGCAGCGATCATCGCCAGGGTCGCCTCGATGGCGGCCAACGTGACCTTGTCTACACGAAGAGCACGGTACAATGGGTGTTTTCTGCAGATTTCGATGGCTTCTGCATCCCCACACAAGATGCCCGCTTGGGGGCCTCCAAGCAGTTTATCGCCGGAAAAGATGACCACATCGGTTCCAGCTGCGACCGACGCACGCACCGAGGGCTCGTCGCGCCAACCGTCCAAAGACCCACTTCCAACATCATGAACCACGCGAAGCCCGTGCTCCCTGGACAGGGCGACCAGCTCGTCTAGGGTGGGCTCTTCGGTGAATCCAACCACCTTGAAATTGGAGGTGTGGACCCGAAGTAAAACGGCGGTATTCTGGGTGATGCCGCCGGCATAGTCCGCGATCCGAGTTCGGTTTGTGGTGCCCACATCGACCAGATCTGCGCCTCCCGAGGCGATTACATCGGGCACGCGAAAGCTGCCGCCGATCTCCACCAGCTCGCCGCGGCTCACCAACACTTCTTGGCCCCGCGCGTGAGCCGTGAGCGCCAACAAGACGGCTGCTGCGCCATTGTTGACGACAATGGCGGACTCACAGCCGGTCAGGTAGGTCATCAGGGCCGAGAGACCCTCCAAGCGTCCGCCCCGCTTGCCCGTCGCCAGGTCGAGCTCCACATTGCCGTAGCCCATGGCTCGATTCGCGGCGTCTCGAACGGGTTGTGGCCAGGGGGCGCGCCCGAGGTTGGTGTGCAACACCACGCCGGTCGCGTTGATCACCGCTCGCTGCCGACCCCGCAACAGCCCGCGCGCGCCATCGTGCACTTGCTGCACAACGTCCAACGCGCCCACTTCGTCTTCCGAGGGCGGGTTGGCGCGCAGGCCATCGAGCACCTGGCGGGCCAAGGCCTTGCACAGCGCCCGTGGAAGCCCCAACAATCTAGGATCGTCGAGAATCTTTTGCATATTCGGGAGTCGGCGTCGGGGGTCGTTCACCCCGTCAGAGTCCCCCGGCGTGGCCCTTCGTGCAAGCGCAAGAGTGGCGAACCTGCGCGATTGGGGTGAGGATCCCCCCGGAGACTCGATGACCGCGTTCGTCTACTTCCTGGTAGCAATCGTGGCAGCCGCCATGAGCACGAGTGCTTGGCTGAGCGATCGGCTCGAGCCAGCTCGTATTGCCTTCCTTGGCCTGGGCTGGGGCCTAGCGATCACATGGACCCTGTTCGCCTTGTCGCTGCTTCCCGGGCTCGGCATCCTTCGCATTCCGTACATGGTCGTCGGATCGCTGGTGCCGGCGCTGTCTTTATACACCTTCGATCGTCTCTTCTCAGATCGCGAAGGCTCATCGCCTGTGGTGTTGCGGCTGCTGGTGCTATCGCTGGGCATCGTGCCGGTGGCCGTGGGACTCCACGCCGCCTTCTACCTGAACCAGCCCACGACGTCGTGGCCTCAACTTGCTCTTGGAATCTACGTTTTTGTGGTGTTCGGGGTCGTTCTGGCTCGCCTGTGGATGGTGCACGAATCCACCGCGCTCCGAGTCGACCAAGTCCGTCTTCGCTACCTCATGGGTGTCACGGGCGGGGCCGTGGTTCTGGCCCTCGTCGAGCAGATTGGCCGGGCGCTCACCCCCACCGGTGGCGAGGCGGAGCTGTCCTTTGTGGCACGGGCCGTGGCCCTCCAAGGGCCCATTCCTCCATTTTCGGCCTTGCTCGCGGCGGTCGCCCTCTACTTCGTCTACCACTCCGTGGTCAGCTACCGACTGCTGGACCTGTACGAACTCCTGTCGAGGATCGGCGCCTTGGTCGTGTCTGCCATCGCGCTCGTCACCCTCGACGGCATCGCCGTCCTGTGGGTCGACACCTTCCAGGACTACCCCCTGCACACGGCCTTTCAGACGTTCGTGGCCAGCTTGCTGTTCTTGGCGGCATACGATCCCCTCAAGGCCCAGATCGACTGGTGGTCCAATCGTCTGCTGAACCAACGTGGCCACCAGCTCACCGAAGCGGTCGAGGGTCTGAGATCAGAGCTGCCCAAGGCCACCACCAAGGAGTTGCTCACGCACGTGATCTTGAGGCGTCTACACGACTCTGGGCGAGTGCCCGTGTGCAGCGTCTACCTTTGGGAGACCGCCCGCGACGCCTACGGACTCATGGGGATTCGCGGCGAGGTGGATCCCAAGCCGCTCGACGCCGTCGCTGGGCCTCCCTTCACCGACGGCTTCACCGATGGCGGTCTGCCTTGGTACACGCGAGCGGACATGGCTCGGCGGGCTCGAGGGGATGATCCGGTTGCCATCGAGATCCTCCGGCTCATGGATGCCATGCATGCGGAGCTGACCGTACCCTTCCGCTCTGGCGACTTAGTGCTGGGATGGATGCATCTGCGCGATGAAGACTGGTCGGACGGCTTCTCCCATGACGAAGTGGCTCGCCTCCGGGTCGTGGCCAACCTAGCCGGCGTTGCTTTGTCGAACATTCAGGAGTTTCAAGCTCTAGAAGAAGCACACCGACTCGCGGCTTTGGGGGCGATGGCTGCCGGTTTGGCCCACGAGATCAGAAACCCCCTGGCCGGCATCAAGGGCGCCGCTCAATACCTGCAGGGTGAGCAGCTTGAGTCCGACGCAAAGGACATGCTCGATGTGGTGGTTCACGAGGTCGATCGCCTAAATATCGTCGTCTCTCAGTTCCTGGAGTACGCCCGTCCGTTCGAGCTTCACCGCAGCGCCGACCACGTCAATGCCGTAGTGCAGCGGGTGCTGCAGCTCGTCCGCGCCCAAGGCGTACCCGTAGGCGTGTCCGTGGTCGAGGACCTCGCTCCGGACCTGCCGCCGGTCGCGCTCGACCGCAACCGCATGTGCCAAGTCTTGCTCAACCTGTGTCAGAACGCGCTGCAGGCCATGCCCGATGGCGGCACGCTCACCATCCGAACCCGCCGCCGTTCAGGCCGCAGAGACAATCTAGAGATCGCGGTGACCGACACGGGGGACGGCGTCTCTCCCGAGGCGCAGGAGAAGCTCTTCGTGCCCTTCTTCACCACCAAAGGCAGCGGCACAGGCCTTGGGCTAGCCATCAGCCAACGCATCGTGCAGGCCCACGGCGGCGAGCTCGAAGTCGCGAGCCGGCTGGGCCACGGCGCGACCTTTTTGGTCGTCCTCCCTCTGCCGAGACGGGCGTCTTCCCCGGATTCCGAGGAAGACGCCGCCGCGGCAAAATAGACGTCCCGAGGCGACCGCCTACAGGCTGAGCGCGGCCTTGATCTGGGCAGCGGTCATGCCGCTGTTCCAGATGTCGGTGCCGGGGTCGAACTTGGCACACTCCGCCATGGCGCCGACCCGCACGGGGTCAAATCCACAGTCGGTGATCAGCTGCGACGCCACATCGAAGGACTCTTCGTGGTCAGAGGCGATCGGCACACCGAGTCGCTCCCCGTCACGGTGAGCCTGAGCGGTCATGATCTCGTGATTAATGGTGTTGAACGCCTTGATCACGTACACACCGTACAGACGTTTCTGAGTCCACGTTCCCGAGCCTAGACCCAGGTTGTGCTGCTCATTGAACGATCTGCCGTCGCGCTCAGCGAACGGATTGCTGGCGTCCAACACGACTTTTCGCATCAGAGCGTCTTTGACCGCCATGTCCAAGTCTTCTGTGCCGCCGAAAGGGATGGCCAAAAAGATGACGTCGCCCCAAGTGGCTGCCTGGATGATGGGCCCGCACTGGCCCCCGATGTCTCGCGCGCGCTCACCCAGCTGCTCTGGGTGGCGAGACGACAATAGAACTTCGTGGCCAGCATCGGCCAGAAGGGTTCCGACAGTGCCCCCGACGTTGCCCGCGCCGATGATCCCGATCCGCATTGATACCTCCGATGAACCCCTGTCTGTACGCGCCGATCGACGCATCGGAAAGGGGGCATCTGTGTCAGTCAACCCTCCGCACGCCCTCGGTCCAGGTGCGCACATCCGGATGACCTTGCCGAACTACGAGTGACTCATACCCGGACCATCCCACATCTCGGCAGAAGTGGTCGCGGGTAACGACCCGGAATTCTGTTCTCTTCACATCACAAACAACGACAAGACCGTCGCCATCGCACTGCTTGCTGCTCATGATCTCGCAGCTGCGATACTCCGACAGATCGCCTAGTGAGTGCTGCCCATCCCAGCTCATGCCCACAGCCGGTGCGGGGGGCAACAGCGTCTTCGGCGGCGCCCAGGTGCCGAAGACCAGCTCGCCATCCTTCGCGTAGGTCCCCTCGCCAGAGATGAGCAGCCCCGCGTCGGTGTACGACAGCAGGTTCGCGACCCGGTCTTGAGGCTCGCCCACCACACCCACGCTCACCCGATATTGCGCGCCCTTGTCGACCGCGTCCAAGCGCGTCCATGTCTCTCGAATGGGCTGCGTGGGCACGCCCAGCTGACCCACCACGCGGCGGCGCTCATACTGCACCTCGCGGGGCGGAGAGGCATAGTCCAACACGGCATTGCCCACGGATGCCAGGGCATCGGGCGGCGATTTCTTGCAGCCAGAGACCACCGCAGCACCCACCAAAACGCACAAAGCGGCGCTTCTCATGAAGGCTCAGTGGCGTCGTCGCTGTCTTTGGGCTCCACCGAGTTCGGGTCCACGACGACCTCGTCGAACTCCTCCACCGGGTCGTCTACCGGCTCGACATCGCTGATCTCGACCACGTCATCGAGCTCGAGCAGCCCCACCGACTCGCCTGCGGTGTCATCGTCGAGGGCTTCGAGCTCCAAGGAGCCCGTGATGTCGGGCGGCTCGGACCCGTCCGTCGACCAGTTGACACCGGGGACCACGTGATTGGCATCGAAGGCTCGTCGCTCGACGAGCATGGCGCGCGGGCGAGTCAAAAAGCGTAGCAAGTCCACGCCGCCGGACAGGCCATTGCTGCTGCGACCTAGGCCCGCAGCCGGCAAGCGCTGGGACGAGCCGATGGTGCCGCGGTTGATGTTGAGGGAGCCGGTGCTGATTCGCCGAACCATCTCTTTGAGGTCGGCGTGCTCAGTGTCGCAGAACAGGGCGGTAGCCGGCCTAAACGACAACTGATTGTGGAGCTGAACCGCCTCTTCCCAGTCTTCGACTCGATAGGCCAACAGGAGCGGACCGGGCGGCTCGTCATGCAGGAAGCGCTGCCCCTTACGCCCGTTGACCCAGTACATGGATGGGGCGGCGTAGAAGCCCCTTCTGGGCGTTGAATCAAGGTTTTCGGCGGTCAAAAGCGCCGTATGGCCCGCGGCCTCTAGGTTGCGTCCATAGCGTCGGTACCGAGACCGGACATTTTCCGAGATCACGGGGCCCATGAACACGTTCTCGTCGAAGGCGTAGCCCACGTGGAGGCCCGCAGTGCGGTTCATCATCGCTTCGCAGAACGGATCGAAGAGCCGCTTGGTGACGATGACGCGACCGGTGCTGTTGTACCGCTGGCCCGCTGTCAGGTATGCGCCGACGATCACTTCATAGACGGCCTGGTCGAGATCGCAGCCTTCGGTCACGATGGCCGTACCCTTCCCGCCGGTGTGGAAGAGCGTGGGAAGTTCCGGCCGATCCGCGAGGCTCGCGTGAATCGCCGCAGCGCTCGCGTGGGTGCCACTGAAGACCAACGCGTCTAGGCTCGGGTGCGTGGCGAGTCGCTGACCGATGCCAGCGCCGCTTCCCTGAATCAGGTTGAACACCCCGCGAGGCAGACGACACCGGTCCATGATCTCGGCGATGCCTTGGCCAACACCCGGTGCAAACTTTGACGGCTTCAAAACCACCGTATTGCCGGCCATCATCGCGGCCAGGCTCTGGAGGGTGCCGTGGAGCAAGGGCAAGTTGTGCGGAACGAGAATTCCCACAACGCCATGCGGCAAGGCGTCGCTACGAGCATCGGTCTCGTGCAGCACGCGAGGGGCCAACAGCGGCAGGCCTTCGTCGAGGAGCAGATCGACCACCCGGATGGACGCCACCACCTCTTGGCGGGCCTCCCACAGGGGCTTGCCCGTCTCTCGGCTCACCATGGCAGCGAACCGCTCTTGATCCTTGGAGAGGGCCTCGCGGTACCGTCGAAGAACAGTTGAGCGCTCTGCTAGTGAACAGCGGCGCCACGTAGCGTACCCACGCCGAGCTGCCGCGACGCCACGCTCCACCGAGCTCTCGGCGAAGCCGAATCGGCCGAGCACGTCGGAGCGATCACCAGGGTTAATCCCCATGATGTAGCCGTCTACCCGCTCAGGCTTGACGAACGACCCCCGGAGATAGTCTCCGCGTCGGACCAATCGCTCGTGGCGTCCCAGGATCACGGCTACGTCTTCCTCCACGCCGGCATCTTCTCGGCGGAAGCGGAACGCTATCACACCCGCGCGCGACTGGCGCCCAAACGGGGCAGCGTTAGACCACCCGCCGCTCCGGGCCAGGGCCCAAATCGTAAGGAAGGTCCCATGCACAACGTCCACGAAAACGTGCTGACTTGCGTAGGTAATACGCCACTGGTTCGACTCAACAGCGTCACCGAAGGGCTGCAGTGCACCCTGTACGCCAAGGTCGAGTTTATGAACCCAGGCGCGTCGGTAAAAGACAGGATCGCCCTGAAGATCATCGAAGATGCAGAGAAGGCGGGCTTACTCCTCCCTGGCGGCACCATCGTGGAAGCCACGAGCGGTAACACCGGCGCGGGCCTGGCCATGGCCGCCGCGCTCAAGGGCTACAAATGCGTCTTCGTGCTTCCCGACAAGCAGTCCGAGGAGAAGCGCGCCACGCTCAGGGCATACGGCGCCAGGGTGGTCGTAACCCCGACGGATGTCGAGCCCGATGATCCGCGTTCATACTACGCAGTCAGTCGTCGCATCGCCGATGAGACCCCCGGCGCCTTCTACGCCAACCAGTACCACAACCCCTCCAACCCGGCCGCACACGTGGAGTCGACGGGCCCGGAGCTCTGGGACCAACTCGATGGCACGCTGGACGTGTTCATCGGTGGGCTTGGCACGGGCGGCACCATCACGGGCACCGGTCAGTACCTAAAAGAGCAGAACAAGGCCGTGCAGATCGTCGGCGTCGATCCCGTGGGATCGCTCTACTACGACTACTTCAAGACCGG
>JBGCER010000066.1:0-5452 GCA_045106515.1 Myxococcota bacterium | reverse complement strand
TCGGCCTTGGCCTTGCGCACAAGATCGCGAATGTGGTCATCCCCCTGCACATCACCGATGGTGTGAACGTGCACTAAATGGCCTCGGAACTGCCGAAGAGCGGCTCGGACGACCTTCTCGGCCGTCTCTCCTGTACCGTCGGAGACCACGTAGATCGGCATGGGCAGCTTGGCGTCGTCCATCGAGGGACCTCCGCTGGGGTGGGCAGCATAGCGGAGCTGTCATCGCTCGCAATCGCCTGGCCCATGACAGTGGAAAGAGGGGGCCTTACGGTAGCTGCATCCAGTGCGAGGACCGAATGAGCGCCCTACACACCCACCCGATTCAAGCCCTCACCCCCAGCCCGTGGAGCCGATCTGGCTCTGCAGACTTGAGTGGGTTCTTTGAGACGGTCGGCGTGAAGATGGCCTACGCCTTGCCCAGCGACTCTCACGTCACCTTCGAGCTTGAAGGAGAGGGGGGCGGCATCTGGACCGTCGTCCGGCAGTCCAATGGCGCAGCCGTGCATTCCGGACGTGGAAGATGGGCGGATAGTGTGCTTCGTTGCTCGGTAAACCGGTTCATGGACCTTGTGGCTCGCAAGACGGACATGGTCAAGGCACTCAACGAGGGTGCCGTGCGCATCGAGGGCGACATGGGCCTGTTGTTGCGGATGATGGCGACCTAGACCGCCCATCAGCTAGGCTCGGAGCCATCCGGAGCTCCATTGGCCTCACTCGCTGGCGTGCGCATTCTCGACCTCTCTCGGCTCCTGCCTGGCCCCGCGTGCAGCTGGTACCTGTCCGGCATGGGCGCGTCGGTGGATCGGGTGGAGCCGAGCGGGGCAGGGGACCCCACCCGTGCGGTGCGCCCCAGTGTCGATGGCCACAGCGCCTTCTATTCGGCGCTCAATGCCGGTGATCGCAGTATCGCTGTCGACCTTCGGCACCCCTCTACGTCCCCCCTGCTTCGACGACTGCTGCGCGAATATGATGTACTCATTGATGGCTTTCGCCCTGGTGTTTTGGAGGCGATGGGCTTGGGCCCTCACGTACTGCATGCCGATCAGCCGGGGCTGATTATCGCTCGTCTTTCCGGCTATGGCCAGACGGGTCCCTGGGCCCAACGACCGGGCCACGACCTCAACTATCAAGGGCTCGCTGGGGCTTTGGTCTACGGCGGTGGTGAGCGCGCCGGTCCCGCCGTTCCCGGAGCCCAGCTTGCCGACATGAGCGGGGCGCTCGTGGCCGCCATGGGGGTCTGTGCTGCGCTCTTCGACCGGCATCGGACCGGCGAGGGCACGGTGCTGGACATCAGCCTCACTGAAGCCGCCATGTCCACCATGGCGCCGCACATCGCGGTGGCGACCGCCAAGGGTGCGCCTGTGGTTCCGGGCCGTGAGATGCTGACTGGAGCCATGCCGACCTACCGAAACGTGCGCTGTTCCGACGGCAAGTGGTTGGCTGTCGGAGGGTTAGAACCCCGTTTTCAAGCCGTGCTGGCGGAAGAGATCGGCTCCCTCGATCCGGAGTCGATGGACGCGGCCTTCGGCCAGAGGCCTCGTGACGAGTGGGTCGAGCGACTGCCTGGCGCGTGCGTTTCGCCCATCTTGGACCCCAGCGAGCTCGCCCAACACGAGCAGCACCGGTCGAGGGGGGCCGTCATGACTTCGGGCCCCGTCAGCTATGTGCGGCAGCCCCTGCGTCAGGGGTCGGCCCAAACAGGCCCGGTGGCTCGCTTGGGGGAGCACACCGACGCAATCTTGTTGGATGCAGGTGTCGGAAAACCCGAGATCGACTCCCTCCGCGCCGAAGGGGTGGTGTCGTGATCGAGTTGTCGCTGGGTCCTCGGGAATGGGCAGCCGTGCTCTTGGCCTTGGCGATCATCGCGGATGTGGCCGCTTGGCGCAGCGCTTGGGGCTCTTTGCGGCCCGGACCCCCGGGTCGGTGAGGGAAGGGACAGGCGCCACCGCTTGCTAGACAGTTTGTGGGGACTACGCTCCCCCCAGTGACGGCCCCGTGTGGGCTTTGACCCGTACCGCGAGAGAGACCATGGCCTTTGACAATCCCGCCTCTAGCGACTCCGCCAGCCTCCCCGAGCTGTTGGACGTTCCGGTGCTCGCCATCCGCAACACCGTGATCTTCCCGGTGTTGGCGTTCCCGATCAACGTGGGTCGCCCCAAGTCGGTCCGAGCGGTCGAAGAAGCCCTCGCCACCGAAGACAAGCTGCTTGGCATCTTGGCCCAGCGCGACCCTAAGACCGAAGATCCGGATGAGAACGACCTTTACGAGGTTGGCACCATCGTCAAGATCCTCAAGATGGTGAAGGTGCCGGGCAATAAGCTCAACGTCATCATCCAAGGTCTTGCCCGGGTGAAGGTCGAAAAGTGGACCGATAGCGATGGCCACCTGCAGGCCCGCATGCGCACCTTCCAGCCTGACGACGTCTCTGGAGACGACGTGGGCGAGACCATGAGCAACCTCCGGGAGCTCGCGCAGAAGATTATCGACCTGTCTCCGCAGATTCCAGCCGAAGCCAGCTTCTTGGTTCGCAGCATCGATGAGCCTGGCGTTCTGGCCGACATCGTGGCGTCTAACCTGAACATTCCGTCGGAAGAGAAGCAGGAGCTCCTAGAGACCTTCGAGACGCGCGAGCGTATGGACAAGGTCATCGCGGTGCTCAACAAAGAGCTTCAGGTGCTGGAGCTGTCCAACAAGATCCAGACCGAGGTCAAGGGCGAGATGGACAAGGCTCAGCGGGAGTACTTCCTGCGCGAGCAGCTCAAGGCCATCCAGAAAGAGCTGGGCGAGGTCGATGAGCGCCAAGAGGAGTTCGAAGAGCTCAAGCGCAACATCAAGAAGGCCAAGATGCCCCGAGATGTTGAAAAGATCGCGTTCAAAGAGCTTAAACGCATGAGTCGTATGAGCCCAGGAGCGGCCGAGTACACCGTCGCTCGCACCTACCTAGACTGGCTCTCCGAGCTGCCGTGGTCTCACAGCTCCGTCGACCGCCTCGACGTCAACGAAGCCCAGGGCATCTTGGACGCCGACCACTACGGCCTCGAAAAGGTCAAGCAGCGCATGCTGGAGTTCTTGGCGGTTCGCAAGCTCAAGGCCGACATGAAGGGCCCCATCCTCTGCCTGGTCGGTCCTCCCGGTGTGGGCAAGACCTCGCTCGCCAAGTCCGTCGCCAAGGCCCTAGGCCGCAAGATGGTTCGCATGAGCTTGGGTGGCGTGCGCGACGAAGCCGAGATCCGCGGTCACCGGAAGACCTACATCGGCTCCATGCCCGGCAAGGTCATCAAGGGCATCAAGAAGGCCGGCACCAACAACCCCGTCTTCGTACTCGACGAGATCGACAAGCTCGGAAGTGACTACCGCGGCGACCCCAGCTCGGCCCTACTCGAGGTCCTGGACCCGGAGCAGAACGACACCTTCCAAGACCACTACCTCGACGTCACCTTCGACCTGTCGAACGTGCTCTTCATCGCCACGGCCAATGTGCCCGACACGATCCCTGGGCCCCTGCGCGACCGTATGGAGATCATCCGCGTCGCCGGGTACACGCACCAAGAAAAGAAGAAGATCGCCGAGAATTACCTCATTCCGGAAGTCCTGGAAGAGCACGGCCTCACCGATGAGATGATGACGTTCGAAGACGGCGCCATCGACAAGATCATCGAGTCCTACACCCGCGAAGCCGGCGTGCGCTCCCTCAAGCGTGAGCTCGCAGCCAGCGCCCGTTGGGTCGCCAAAGAGATCGCGTCGGAGCTGCGCGAGCCGCCGGTCAAGGTGGACCCCGAGCTCGTCGAAGAGATCCGCGGTCCCATTCACTTCTTCAAGGAAGTGGCGGAGCGCACCAGCGTCCCAGGCGTGGCTACGGGCCTGGCGTGGACCAGCGTGGGCGGAGATATCCTCTTTATCGAAGCCACCAAAATGAAGGGTAAGGGCGGACTTACGCTCACCGGTTCATTGGGCGACGTCATGAAGGAGTCGGTGAGCGTGGCTCGGTCCTACATCCGCTCCATGTCCGGCGAGCTGGGCATCTCAGACAGCGCCTTCGAAAAACTCGACCTCCACGTTCACGTGCCCAGCGGCGCCATCCCCAAGGACGGGCCCTCTGCTGGCGTGACCATGATCACCGCCATGACCTCGCTGCTCACCGGACTCAAGGTCGACCCCACGGTCGCCATGACCGGAGAGATCACCCTGCGCGGTGCCGTGCTGCCCGTCGGTGGCGTCAAAGAGAAGGTGCTGGCCGCTCACCGCGCGGGCATCAAGAAGGTCTTGCTGCCCGAGAAATGCCGCAAGGACCTGGTCGAGGTTCCCGACGAGATCAAGAACGACTTGGAGTTCGTCTTCGTCTCCCGCATGGAAGAGGTGCTGAACCACACCCTCGGGGAAGAGGGCCTGCAAGCGTGCCGTGACGAGCTCGCCAAAGAGCAAGCCGCCGAGGCGGCTACCAAGGCCACCTCCAAGGCTGGCGACGAGGTCCAGGTGGGCTAGGGGCCGACCTGCTTCTAGCCAGCACGGGATGTGAATGAACCTGCGTCCATTCAAGCGCGTGCTCATCGCCAATCGCGGTGAGATCGCCGTTCGGATTATTCGAGGGTGCCACGAACACGGCGTTCAAGCTGTGGCCGTCTACTCCGAAGTCGATGCCGACGCGCTACACGTGCGCCTCGCCGACAACGCCATACTGCTCGGCCCCGCCGCGTCCTCCGAGAGCTACCTGCGCACCGACAAGGTGCTGCAGGCGGCGGTGGACACCGGCTGCGATGCCGTTCATCCGGGGTATGGATTTTTAAGTGAGAACGCCGGGTTTGCCCAGTCTGTCATCGACGCGGGCTTGGTGTGGATCGGCCCGCCTCCCGCCGCCATCGACGCCATGGGCAGCAAGACCGCCGCCCGCGAGACCATGCAGGCAGCCGGAGTGCCCGTCGTGCCCGGAACCATCGAGCCGTTGGCCGATGAAGACGCCATTCGAGTGGCATCCGAGGTCGGCTACCCCATCATGCTCAAAGCGGCGGCCGGCGGTGGCGGAAAGGGCATGCGCCAGGTGCAGAACCAGGCAGAGTTGGTGTCGGCCTTGGCTGGCGCGCGCTCCGAAGGCCTGAAGTCCTTTGGGGACTCCGCGGTCTACGTCGAAAAGCTCATCGAGCGCGGTCGGCACGTGGAGATCCAGGTGCTGGCCGATGGCCACGGCAATGTGGTGCACCTTTTTGAGCGGGACTGCAGCATCCAGCGCCGCCACCAAAAGGTGTTTGAAGAGGCGCCCAGCCCCGTCTTGCCTGCCGAGACCCGCGCGGCCATGGGCAAGGTGGCGTGCGATGCGGCACGGGCCGTCAACTATGTGGGGGCGGGCACCTGTGAGTTCCTGCTGGGCCAAGACGGGAGCTTCTACTTCTTGGAGATGAACACCCGCTTGCAGGTCGAGCACCCCATCACCGAGTGCATCACCGGTGTGGACCTGG
>JBGCER010000065.1:0-6697 GCA_045106515.1 Myxococcota bacterium | reverse complement strand
CGATCTGGTCGAGGGGCTCGATGGCGATCTCTGGCTCGCCACCGAAGCCAGCGGGCTCATCCAATGGAATGGCGACGATCTTCGGCAGATGATGGCCGCGGAACCCGGCTTGCGCGCTCCGCCCGTCCATCAGGTGAGCATCAGCAGGGCCGGGCACCTCTGGGTGCGACGGGGAAGCGAGCGATGGGTGCTGCCTGGCCCCACGGCACAGCTCAAGCGGTGGCCCTGGGCGCACTCCGCATCGAGCCGAGCAGCGCGCGGCGTCGAACCTAGGTGAGGAGGTCGGGATCCGGCGCGTTATTCGCCAGGAAGATTTTGACTTCATCGTCGTTCAGCATGACCGTAGCGATGATTTCCAGAATCATGGGCAGCAGCGCGAGGCCGAGGGCGCCGCAAACGATACCTCCGATGCTGACTTGGGGAGCCGACGGCACCGCCTCGCCCTTCATCATCTTGGACGCCGTCACGATCTCGGCGATGCCGGCCGCGATGTTCAGCACGGGGAAGACACAACCGACGCAACAGATGCCGAAGGTCATGATTCCATAGATGACGCAGATCAATCCCATGCTGAGGGATTGCAGCAGGTTCATGATTCCTGCGATGAGCATCAAGATCGCGGCGGTTTTGTAATTCTGCGGGACGTCTTGCACGGTGCCTCCGGAGCGACGCGACCGTAGCACCGCTGTCCGAACCGGTCACGCGCCGGTACACGCCGCTACAGGCCCGACACCCCAGTAAACGTGTCAGTCACGGACTCTTGTAGAGACGCAAATCCACCCGCGCCCCATCTTTGGATACCACCATCGTGTCGTCGCGAATGGACCAGGCGGTCCCGGCGGGTAGGGGGCGTGGCGTCCAACCGGCTTCGGTGAGCGCAGCCCCGAGGCTCTGGATGAACGGGCTCGGGTTCTTTGGGGTGAGCTCGGCGATGCTCTGAGTGGCCCGAAACCGAAGCGAGTGCGGCTTGTAGGTGGGACCGGTCGACACATCGGGGAGCACCGAGAAGGGACCCACTCGCCAGCTTGGCACGTTCCATGGGTTCCACCCTTGGCCCATGGCCCCCTCGCTGGTCAGGGACACCATATCCACGCCACGCTCAACCTCGCACCGAACGTAGATCGACCGCCCGTCTTGGTGCTGCACTCGGACCAATTCGGGCGTTTTGACCCGATTATATCCGGCAGGCCCGAGGCTCTGTACGAAGGCGGGCGCGACGCCGGGACCACACGGCACGCCGGACAGGTAGACCGTGGCGCTCGTGGGCGTGTAGACGACCTCCGTGACGGTCCCACCCGCAGGCACAGGCACACCGGTGAGGTGGCCGGAGAGCGACTCGATCCCCAACCAAGCCGCCGGCGCTTCGAAGGTGAGCGCGACAGGCGGCACGGGGCGTGAGCAGCCCGTCAGCGCTAGGGCTGCTGCGGCCGCTCCGACCAGATGCCGTGCACGACCTCGCGCAGCTCGTCGGCGGTGGACGTCGGGGGCAGGGGGGGCGCCAAGGTCAGCCAGATGCGATTGTAGAGGCCGCGTTTGAACGGTTTGCTCATGGCTGGACCGTCCTTTCGGGTGAAAAAGCCTCCCCACAGCCCATTGAGGGCCATGGGCACCACAGGCACCGGATCCCGTTCCAGGATCCGTTCGATTCCGGATTTGAATGGGAGGAGTTCTCCATCCCATGTCAGCCCTCCTTCGGGGAAAATTACGACGACCCAGCCTTCTTTTAGGCTCTCGCTCACGGTGTCGAGAGCCTGTTCTACCAGCTTGGGGTCTTCTTTGTAGGACGTGATCGGAATGACCTTCGCTTGCCGGAACAAGATCGACACCACCGGTATCTTGGACATCTTTCTGTCCATCACAAATCGTGAGGGCCGCTTGCACGCGCCCATGATGATGAGGAAGTCCACGAAGCTCACGTGGTTGCAGACCAGCACGACCGGACCTTCTTCGGGGATGTGCTCTAGACCTTTGACGTTGAGTCGGTACAGGACGTTGGAGAGGACCCAGGCCACAAAGCGCAGGGTGAACTCCGGGACCTGGAAGTAGATGTAGATGGCGACCGCCACGTTGATCAGCCCCAGAATGCCGAACACCACGGGTTCACTGACTCCGAGCAGGGCGAAGGCCATCAGCCCGCCTTGGAGCAGCAAGATGAAGAAGCTGTTTACGATGTTGTTCGCGCCGATAATGCGGCTTCTTTCTGTTGGGTCGGCGCGCGATTGCACCAGCGTGTACAGTGGCACCATGAAGAATCCGCCGGCGCCAGCCAGCACGAGTACGTCTGCTGCCAAGACCCAAAACATGGGGCGCTGAGCGATCTGCCAAAGGCTGTAGAATTCAACGCCATCGGGCGGGGGTCCCCACGGCGAGCCGATGAAAAACAGGCCGAGTAGGCCGATGAACAGTCCCACGGACCCCACGGGTACGAGGCCGATCTCCAGTCGTCCAAACGAGAGCTTTTCGCAGGCGATGGAGCCGACGCCGATGCCGACCGCGAAGAGCCCCATCAACACCGCATAGGTCTCGGGACCGCCGAACAAGATGGTCTTGGCATATGTGCTGAACAACACCAGCACAGCGCCGCCAAGGGCCCAGAACCACGAGATCCCCAGCACGCTCTGCAAGACGTCTCGGTCCTTGAGCAAGACCCGGGCGGCGTCCCAGGTGGAGGTGAACGGCTCTTTGCTCACCCGCAGCTCGGGATTGGCTGCTGGAAGGGCCGGAATCCACCGCGAAACCAAGTATCCGAGGATGGCGATGCCGACGACAGCGACCGCGAACCACCACAGTCCGCCCGGAATCAAAATCAGCCCGGTCGCGACCGCGATTCCGCCCAAAACGCTGAAGTAGGTCCCCATCTCGACCAGCGCATTGCCCGACACAAGCTCACCTTGGTCGTCCAGGAGCTGCGGCAGGATCGCGTACTTCGAGGGCCCGAAGAAGGCAGATTGCAAGCCCATCAGAAACACCAGGGCCAAGAGGGTCCACGTGGCTACAACCGGCATGCCCACCGCGGCCAAGATGAACCCGCCAGCCGCCAGGACCATCACCGCGATCTCGGCGGCCTTGACCCACCGAATCACCGAAGACTTGCTGAACCGATCGCTGACCTGGCCGGCAATGGCGCTGAACAGCACGAATGGGGCGATGAGCAGCAAGTTGCTTACCGGGTTGAGCATATTGGCGCCCATGCCCAGAATGGTGATTTCTTCGCCGAACATGGTGGCGGAGTAGGTGACGAGCAGCACCAGGCCATTCTTGAACACATTGTCGTTGAACGCGACAGAGAACTGGGTCCAAAACATGGGCCAGAAACGCCGGTCAAAGAGTAGTTGTAAGCTTCCTTTAGACGACATTGCTTATGACCCCACTACGGGCTCGACAACACGGTCGAACCATCCGATAAACCAGGCATATGACAGGGTGCCGGTCGCATTGATCGGCAAAATGAGCCAGCAGGTGACCAAGATGCCCAGGCGGGCCACC
Source organism: Myxococcota bacterium (assembly GCA_045106515.1). Classification (GTDB taxonomy): domain Bacteria; phylum Myxococcota_A; class UBA796; order UBA796; genus REDI01. The sequence continues at coordinate 3,211 of JBGCER010000065.1, read as the reverse complement.
GAGGCTTGCAGCCGTGGTCCGACGTTCGCGATGAACCACCCGATGCCCGTCAACGCGCCCACGGACACCAACGTGCCCCACGAGCTCACGGCCAACGGGTCGCGGGCCAAGAAGACGATGGCCGGGATCATGCCGGCTCCCGCCAAGATCCGCCCGATGGATCGGACCCCAGCAGAGACCTCGGCCGACTCTAGCTCCCCCGCTCGGTGCTGACGGAACACACGCACCACCCACCACCCAGTCAAGCCCGCAAACCACAGGGCGAGCGGATAGCACAGGGTCAACGCCAGGCCGAGGCGATCGAGTGGATAGGCAGCCGCCGCCGCGAGGCCCCAGGCCCCCAGCGCGTACAGGTAGGCTTTGAGGATGCCGTCAGGCAGGGAACGAAGGTCGGACATGGCCGGCAGGGTACCCCAAGCGAGGTGCGCGCGGGACTCACCGCACCATGACCGTCGCCCTTGAACAATGACCCAGAGATCCGATGCCTGTGCACAGACCTGGAGTCGCCGTGCTTGAACCCGGACAGACGGTGGACCGGTATCGAGTCCTCGCCCCCATCGGCGAGGGTGGCATGGCCAAGGTGTTCCAAGTGGAGCACCTTCAGCTTGGCACCCTCCATGCCCTCAAAGTCCATGGCTCGATCAAGAACAGCATCAAAATGCGATTCGAGCGAGAGGGGCGGCTACAAGCCAGCTTGAGCCACCCGAATCTTGTGCGCGTGTTCGACGTGATCGACCTCGGTGAGCGAGCCGGACTGCTGATGGACTACGTCAACGGGCCCTCCCTGTCGGGCCTTCTTCGCCGCGGCCGGCTGCCGGCCAATGATGCTGTGGCCCTCTTTCGCGGCATCGCGACGGGCCTGGGTCACGCCCACGCATCCGGGCTCATTCACCGAGATTTGAAGCCCGCCAACGTTTTAATCAACGTGGATGAAGCTGGCATTACGCCGAAGTTGACCGACTTTGGGCTGGCGAAGAACTTGCTGGCGTCACCGGAGCTACGGACCCGCACAGGCGCCACGCTGGGCACGCCGTCCTACATGCCTCCAGAGCAGATCCGAGATGCGAGCACGGTGGACCATCGCGCTGACCTGTATGGGCTTGGATGCCTGCTGTACGCGCTGTGCTGCAGCCGACCGCCGTACCGGGGCGGAGACGTGATCGACCTGCTTCAGCGCATCGAAGCGCGGGAGTACGCGCCTCCAAAGAGCGTGGCGCCGGATGTGCCGGACGGGGTGGCGGCGCTCATTCACGACCTCCTGGATCCGAACCCGGAGGGGCGGCCTGCAGACGTACAGGAGGTCTTGCGCCGCATTGTGGGCCAGGGTCTGGAGCCGATCTCCACGAGCACCGTACGGCTGGCTGGAGACCTGGCCGAACAGATGCAGCAGACGTTGAAACAAGCTCTGCCGGCCCATCGCAGTCGGCCCGCCACCGAGGCTCGCGAGGCGACGCGTGCCCTTGGCATCGCCAGCACGGACCGGAGTCGCGCTCGACTGCGCCGTGCGGCGGTCCAGGCCCACTTGGAGCTCACGCTGGTCGGAGACACCGGCCGAGGGCTCACTGCGTTGCTCGCCGGCGTCGCTTCGGGGGAGCCCATCGCCGTGGTGGTTATCGATGATGGTCCGCGGGGCAAGCTGCTGCAACGGCGGATCGCCAAGGACCCGAACCTGCAGCCCTGCCGAGTCATTCGGGCCGACAAAGTGCCGGGCACCGCGGACGAGCTGGCCCACCACATTTACGCCGAGCTCGCCAGGTCCGGCGCAGGCGCCTCAACCTCTGCCACTGGCGCCCGGCGCAAGCTTCTGGTGGTGGAGGACAACCGCGTTCAGCGGACGTTGCTCTGCCACATTCTCCATCAGCTGGACTATGAAGTGGTGGCGGTCGGAGCTCTTGGGCGCGCTTTTACGACTTTAAAAGGCCAACAATTCGATGGCTTGGTGGTGGATGTGCACCTCCCCGATGGCTCTGGGCTAGACCTACTGAACAGCAAAGATGCGCGGGGCGAGGTGCTGCCGACGGTCGTGCTGACCGCGGATCTGAGCGTCCAGATCCCCGATCCTGCGCCGGGACAGCAGGCGCCGGCCTTGCTGTGTAAGCCCTTTCGTCGGTGGGAACTTCAGAGCTGCCTCGATGGAGTCTTGAATCCCTCCTCGCAGCATCCGGTCGTCGTGGTCGATTCGTGCGCCATCGACCGCCTCGCAGAGGTACTGGGCGGCGGGAGGGGGCCGGTCTCCGACCTGATCGACGTCTTTTTGGGTGACCTCACCAATGAGAAGGCCGCTTGGGCGGCGAGCCGCGCCGAGGCCGACCCCACGCACATTCTGGAGTTGGTGCGGAGGCTTCAACCTGCGACGGCGCACCTTGGAGCAAACGCCCTCGAGCTGGGGTGCGAGCGCCTTGCGCAGGCTGCGGCGGCCGACAATCGCGCCGCCATACGCGCGCTCATCGATGAGCTCCTCGACTTGCTCGACGAGACGGCCAAACAGCTCATCGCCTATCGGCAGTCCCGTCAGGCCGGCGGCGCGGGTGCGCGCCGGGCGAGCTAGGTCAGGACGTCGGTATCCGCCGTGAGCCAGGCCTTGGTGTCTTCGTCATTGAGTAGGACCAAGCTGATGATGCCCATGATCATGCCGATGGTGTCGAAGCTGACGATATTGATGATCAACAGGATCGCGGCCGTGGTTGGCACCCCAGATCCGCGGGAGCCCGAGCCCAAGAGCTTGGAGGCGCTGATAATGGCGAAGATACCTGCGATAATGCCATAGAAGGCGAAGACCCAGATGCACAGTGTAGAGAGCAACACGGTCAGGGAGACCAGGAGGGCGAAGATGCCTCCGATCAACATTAAGATGCCGACAATCTGGACATTCTGCGGGGCCTTTTCCGGCACGCCCGCGCCGTACGGCTCACTCATTTCACGCTCCATGATTCAAGATTCGGCCCGTACAATCAGGCCCCCTTCGGAGGCGCCTCGTGCAAAGGCTGCCCGCCAGGGCCCTTGTACCGCAGAACATTGCGCGGCGCAGTCTTCTGCGGAAATCACTTGTGCGTCGATGGGATCCACCCCCGCCCAGTCTTCGTCCGGCAGGCCCAAGACACGCCAGGCAGGCACTCCGGTGGCCGGCGCAGGTCTCGGCAGCTCATCGGGGAGCTCGGGACCTAGGCCCAGAAGCATGGGCAGGGAAGCGTAGAGGACGGTGTCCTCGACA
>JBGCER010000064.1:0-2939 GCA_045106515.1 Myxococcota bacterium | reverse complement strand
CGCTTCAGCCGCCTTTGCAGGGGTAGCTCCGTCGCGGTGTGGGGCTTGTTCGAGCTGTCGCGCAGCCGCTGGGGCCAGGCATCGCGATGATGTCCTGCGCTGTTCCGCGTGTCCGCCCTGCTGCTCGTCCTGCTCTCATGGAGTGCCTTGGGCCAGCCCGCTCCGGTGAGCACCGGGGCGGCTGGCTGGCCCCTTGAACGGCACGGGCCCCGGCAACAGCAGGTGCTGTCGCCGGGGCCCGGAATCGATCGGGACTGGCGCGGTTGGATCAGGCGCGCGCGCGGGCGTTCCCGAGTCGACCGAGAAGGTCTTGGACGGTGTCAAAGGCCGCGCTGTCCTTCGAGATCGCTGTTTCGATCTTTTGGACGGCGTACAGCACGGTGGAGTGGTCCCGACCCCCGAAGAAGCCACCGATTTCCTCGAGTGAATGCCGGGTAGAACGGCGAGCCAGGAACATGCCCATTTGGCGGGCGTAGGCAATGCTCGCGGTGCGTCGGCGTGACTGGAGCTCGGCGACCTTGATGCCGAAGTACTCGGTCACGACGCTGAGTACGTCCTCCATCGTCGGGTGTCCGACCTGGGTCTTGAATAGGTCGGCGAGGGCCTCCCGCGCGAGGTCCGTTGACAATTTCTGTCCGGTGACCGCGGCGTAGCCGATCAAACGGGTGACCGCTCCTTCCAGCTCACGGATGTTGGTCGTGATGCGTTCGGCGATCAGGGTGGCCAGTTCGTCCGGCAACTCCGAGCCGCGTTCGCGTGCTTTGCGCTTGAGGATCGCCGCACGGGTTTCAACGCACGGGGGCGCAATCTCAGTGACAAGGCCCCACTTGAAGCGGGAGACCAGCCGCTCCTGCAGCGACGGGATGTCCACAGGCGGGCTATCGGAGGACAGCACGATTTGCTTGCCCGCGTTGTAGAGCGTGTTGAACGTGTGGAAGAACTCTTCCTGGTTGCGTTCTTTGTTCGCTAGCAGGTGGATGTCGTCGACGACCAGCACGTCGACGTTGCGGTACTTGTTTCGGAACTCCTGCAGGTCTCCGCCGTCGAGCGCAGAGATGAAGTGGTTCAGGAACGTCTCGCAGGAGAGGTACAGGATGCGGACATCCGGATCGCGATCGAGCAACGCGTGGCACATCGACTGCATCAGGTGCGTCTTGCCGAGTCCGACGTTCCCGTGGATGAAGTACGGGTTGTAGTTGGTGCCCGGACTCTCAGCGACGCCGACCGCCGCCGCATGCGCAAACCGATTGCACGGTCCGACCACGTAGGTCTCGAAGCGGTACTTGCTGTTCAGGCCAACGTCGCTCTGAATCAGGAGGCCCGTGTTGGTGCGAGGGCCGCGGCTGCGCAAGGAGCGTTTCGGCTCTTGTCCGTTGGCCGGGAGATCGAGGGCGTCGCCGATGCTCGTGCGTTGGCGGCTGCGGTGATCGATCGCAGGGGTCGTCGGCGAGCCCGTTTGGCGGGGGGGGTGCGGCTGGAGGGTGCCTGGGTCGCTCTCGGCGCGAGAACCCTGGGTTTGCGGGTCGTCAGGCTGGTCCTTGTCCTGGCGCGGTGAGCGCGGGACTAGCTCTTGGTCGATGCAGAAGTCGATGCTCGGGCGGTTGCCCAGCACGCACTCGAAGGACTCGGCGAGAGGCTCGAGGTAGGAGTCGCGAATGAACTCGCGGCTGAACTCGTTGTGCACGGCGAGCTCCACCCGATGCTGACCCTGGGAGGTGCGCTCGAGCGCGCGTAGTTCGGTGCAGCGAAACCAGGTGTCGAACTGTTCGCGCCGAATGCGGTCTCGCAGAGCGTCTTGCACGCCATCCCATACGCCGCGAAGGGTTGCTGAATCGCCGCCCGTTACTGCGCTGCGGGCGGATTCGTCGTTGGTGCTGGGGGGCATCGGAGGAGTTGCTGGGGTGGTGACGCACCACGTTGGGTCACGTGGGCGGAACCGGTGTGCGCGGCGGAGAACGGCAGTAGCTTGGCCCGGGGCAGAACGCTTCCAAAGGGACGTGGTCCAACCCACGTTTTGGGGGGTCCTGGCGAAGCCGTCTCGAGTGGGGCGACTCGGGACGGCCTTCCAAGCAAAAGGCCCGCGCGGATCCGGGGGTGGGTTCTAGAGGCCGCGTAAGCGGCGACTGAACGTTCCGGACTGCGAGGGTCAGGCTGCTGCGTTGAAGGGTGCCGCGGCGCAGTGGGGGGCGGCGTTGGAGGTGAAACTCGGTCCGCGTTGATCCTTGAGGTGCCTAGTGGGCGGCTCTTTGATCCTCAGGTGGCGCGTAGCACGCCTGCGGGCGGGGAGGCTGGAGGCTTGGGCTCGCGTCGGCGGTTGGACGGCATCACTGATCCTGAATGACGTGCGTTGGGTGGCGGGCGGAAGGCCGCCAGCGTCGGAAGTGGACAACTTGTGGGCAACCGGTGAGTGGCAGGAGTCAGTCGGTTGGGTGCGCCTCGTGGGCGCGTTGAGCATGGGTGCTCGAGTTGTCCTGCCAGTGGGTCGCGGTCAGGGCCTTCCTGGTGCGGCTGCGGGTGCCTGAAGGTGGGTTTCAGGGGCGCGTTGCCGTTCGAAGTTCTGCGCTCGACTCGTTCGGATGGACGGGCGTATTAGAGGCACGCGTTCCGGTTTGGTCAACGGACGTTGAGGGAAACTCGACACGTTCTCGACCAGGCGGGGTCGGCGTCGCGTCAGGCGCGCAACGCGCCCAAAGTTTGCGCAATAATCTTCGCCGCGTGTCGCAGCTCTGCGTCCCCCGTCGTGGGCCCGAAGGAAAGCCGCAGTCCTGCCCGCGCTTCCTCCGGTGATCTACCCAATGCGCGCAGTACGGGGCTAGGCTCCACGGCCCCCGAAGCGCAGGCCGAACCCGCTGAAGCCTCAATGCCCTCGAGGTCGAGCCGGGTCACCAGCACTCGCCCGTCCGTGCCGGGGAGGTGCACGTTCAGCGTATTCAACAGAC
>JBGCER010000063.1:0-9381 GCA_045106515.1 Myxococcota bacterium | reverse complement strand
ACCCAGAGCCAGTCTGCTCTTCCTGTGCACCTACGCCATGAGTTGCGCGCGCCCCGAGCACGTAGAGCGGCTCCCCGATGCTCCCGTGCCGGTGCCCGCGGTCCCGAGTGACGCGACCGCAGACTACGCACGCGGCGCGCAGCTGTACCGGGTCGGCAGCTGCGTTGGCTGCCACTCTCCCCCCTTCTCGGACGGTCAGCATCTGGGGGGCCAGCGGGACCTGCCTGTGATGTTCGGAACGTTCTACGCCCCAAATATCAGCCCAGACACCGAACACGGCATCGGGAGCTGGACTGAAGCGGACTTCACCCGCGCCATGCGGACCGGGCGAGCCCCCGACGGCCACCGATATTGGCCCACCTTCCCGTACATGACCTACACCAAGATGAGTGACGGAGACCTGCACGCGCTGTGGGTCTACATATCGGCCCAACCTTCGGTTTCTACGCCGCGGACGCCACATGAAGTCAACGCCCCATATCGGTGGCCCGGCATGTTGGGACTCTGGCGGCGCATGGCGTTTCGGAAGGGGCCCTTGGCCGACGATCCCGACCTTTCCAAGCAGGAAAACCGTGGTCGATACCTGGTGCAGGCCGTGAGCTATTGCGACCAGTGTCATACGCCGAGGTCGAGCTTGGGACTGGTGAAGAAGCGCCGGTATATGGCCGGCGGGGCGAACCCCGGCAAAGCCGATGTACATCCCAACCTTACGCCAGATCCCAACGTCGGGATCGGCGCGTGGACGGCACCGCAGATCGCCCACTACCTCGCCACCACCGAGAAGCCCGATGGCACGCGGACCGAGGCCACAGACATCATGGCCGAGAAGATCCACGACTCGTTCTCCCACTACGGAGAAGAGGACCGAATGGCCATCGCGGCCTACCTAAGGAGCCTGCCAGAAAATAGCTTCAACCCTGAAGAATGGGGCCAGGTCAAGAGAGCAAAAAGGCGGCAGACTCGCCGATGACCCGCGCCCATCGGCTCGGCGGATGGGCCCTGTGTTGCAGGATGTGTCAGGGCGCTGCACAGCCAAAGACGTTGGCTATTCGGGGGGGGCGCCACACTGGCGCAGGAGGTTTTTGATGAAGACTTGGATTCCTGTAGTTGGCTTTGGTGCTGTATTTCTTGCAACGACCTTGGCTTGCGGCTCGGGCGAGGAAGTGGCCGAGGACGGCTCGCTGCGCATCCCGAACTCCAACCCCGCGATGCGCGCCATGGTGCCCGAAGGGGCCACGCCGAACGGGATCGGCGGAGCCGCCGGATTCCACACCGACGATGACAGCTTCTCGATGACGGTGCGCGAAGCCACGACCCAAGGCCAGAGCAAGGCCGAGCACAAGACGCAGATCGAGTCCTTCGCGTTCAACGAATGGATCAGCGAGAGCGACCTGGAAGATGGCTACGCCTTTGCCTACGTCACGGAAATGGGCGGCGTGAAGGGCAACCAAGTCTCCGTCGTTCGGAAGATCGACGGCACCGACTTTGTCTGCACCGGCGCGTCTTCGAGCAAAGAAGGGACCGCCGCGGTCATCGACGCCTGCAAGTCCGTGCGGAAGTAGGCGCTCGCTCGCCCTAGACCACGAGTTGGCCTTGGGCAGCGATGACATCCTCGTCATCCAGAGTGACCTCAAGCAGGGTGTCGCCCTCATAGAAGTCGTCTTGAGGCAGCGTCGTTTGAGCGCTGCTGTTGACGTACTCGATCCGGTCCAGCACCCGCTCGACCACCGCGTCGGGCAGGTAGACCTGGGTCGTGAGCTCGTCTCGGCCCGGCGCTCGGACCTTGACGTGGAGGTGAACGGCGCGCCCTGGGTACGCTCCGGGAACCACGACGGTGAACCGAGCGACGCCGTCCGCTCCCGTCACTTGTTGCCCTCGAAGCCAGCTTTCCCCAACAGAGTCGAACTCTGCATAGCCGCTATAGGCTCCGGTCGCGTCGGCGGCCCACACATCGACTTCGGCGCCGGCGATGGCCTCGCAGCTTCCCTGGGCCACCACCTGCAAGTCGAGGTCCAACCGCACCCCGTTCCGAGTCTCACGGATGTCCTGTCGGACCTCAGGCTCACCAGGGTAGAATGGACCCTCAACCTGCTCTTTAGTCAGCTCATCGCAGTCCGGGTCTACAACGTCCGTGTCCGTGTCCGTGTCGACGTCCGTGTCGACGTCCGTGTCGCTATCCGAGTCCGTTGGAGAGCCCACGTCGCCAGTGCACCCCACAAGCCCCACGGCAGCGAGCCCAATCAAGGTTTGCCGGCGAGAAAGATCGTTGGCCACAGTGTCTCCCTAGGTTTGGTCCGAGCGCATGGTACCGGCGAACCCAGCGACCCGCGATGGGCCCGGCTCAACCTTCCTGGCATACTGCGCGCCGGAGGTCCTCCTGAGCCTGACCGTACGCCCCGCAGCGCTGCCCGACGACTTGGACGCGGTCCTGTCCCTTCCTGAGCGCCTACACCGCGATGACCCTGCCTATGTGGCGGCGTTGCGAATCGTGGAGCGTCGCCGTCTCGCGCCGTCCAACCCCTTCTTTCGCAAGGCTACGCTGCGCATCTTCTTGGCGGAACGGGACGGGCAGCTGGTCGGCACCTTGTCCGCGTTGCGGGACGAAAACTTCGAGGCCAACCCTGAAGATCGGATCTGTTGGTTTGGCTTCTTCGAGTGCATCGATGAGCAGGCTGTCGCCGATGCCCTGCTGGCCGCAGTGACCGAGCAAGCCCGAGAGTGGAACGCCACCAGCATCCGCGGTCCGCGCAACATCACCCGTCTGGAGTACATGGGCCTGACGGTGGAGGGCCACGAGCGAGTGCCCCCCATGCTCCAGGGCCACCACCCGGCCTACTACGCGTCCCTCCTGCAAAATGCGGGTCTGCAAACCCACCACGACCACCTGGCCTACGAGACGGACTTGGTGGACGCCGCTGGGCAGCCTCGACCGCTCCCCCAAGACCTGCTCGAGCGCGCTTCACAGTGCGATATTCAAGGTCTCTCCGTACGAAGAGCCAAGTGGCGCAGCATGGGCCGCGACTTGGTGGCGGTGCATGCGGTGTTCAACCAAGCCAGCCAATCTGTGCCCGACACCAACCCCATGGCGCGAGCGACCTTTGTCGCTTTAGGCAGAATATACCTTGCGTTTGCCAATGCCGAGATGCTGCAGATCGCCTTCGTCGACGGCCAAGCAATCGGGTACGCCGCCGCCTTCCCGGAGCTCAACGAGGCCCTCCAGGTCATGCGGGGGCGGGTCTTTCCCTTTGGCTGGGTCAAGGGCCTGGTCGCGCTGCGAAGGGCGCGCACCGCGGCGTTCAAGCTCATCGGGGTGCACAGCGATTATCGCCAGAAAGGCCTGCATGCCGTCCTGATCAAGAACGTGGTCGAGGGCGCACAACGCGCCGGCTACGTCCGCATCGATGGCTCCATCATCGATGAGCGGAACGGGCCGATGAACCACATCGTGCAGGGCATCGGAATGCATGTATGGCGCCGCTACCGCCTGTATGAACGGCAGCTGTAGAATGGCCTATGCGCGGGTGTGTCTGAACGATGAGAAGCCATAGACATACCTCTAGAGGCGCCTCCCTCTCCGTGCCATAGCCAACGGAACCCCGAAACCATGACCCACTCCACCTGGCTCCATCGAGCCATCTCACTGGCCCTCGACGCCGAAGCCAAGGGCCACCTTCCCATCGCGGCCCTCGTCGTGTTGAACGGGCAGGTCATCGCCGAAGGGACCAGTGAAGTGCCAGGTCCTCCCTACCATCCGGGTCGTCACGCTGAAGTGGTCGCCCTGTCGCGAGTGCCGGTAGAGCTGTGGCCGCAGGCGTCGAAGATGACCGTTGTATCCACGCTTGAGCCGTGCCTAATGTGCTTCGGCACGTGCCTACTCCACGGCATCGGCGAAGTCGTCTACGGAGCCACCGATGTGCTCGGCGGCGCCGGACACATCATGGACCACCTGCCGCCGTACTACGAAGGGGGCGTGGGAGTGCCCACATGGACCGGCCCTCTCGACCCCGCGCGCTGCGATCCGCTCTACCATCGCGTCGACGCAGCCTTTGCGAAGCTGCCCGTCGGACGGGAACGGCCCTAGACCAGCGCGAGGAGCGCCTCGGGAGGGCGACCCACGACCGCGCGGTCTGCAACAACGCCAATCGGCCGCTGCAACAGCCGAGGGAACTCCGCCATCTTCTCGATGAGGGCGTCATCATCCAAGTCTTTGCCCACGTCGTGCTTGGCCGCGTCGCGGCTGCGCAGGACATCGCGGGGACCCACCCCGAGTTTGGCGAGCACTTCGCGGATCTCATGCGCGCTAAGCGGATCCTTCGTGTATTCGCGATACGTGAATTCGACCTGGTGGCTCTGGAGCAAGGCGACCGCCTTGCGACAGGCGCTTCAGGTCTTGGTGCAAATGAGTTGCATGGAGCCTCCTGGGCGATTCCCGCCTCTACTCCGCTAGCCACCGAGCCGCATCCACGGCGAAGTAGGTGAGGATCGCGTCGGCGCCCGCGCGCTTGAACGCCAGTAGAGACTCCATCACCGCCGCCCGCTCATCGAGCCACCCATTCAGTCCCGCCGCCTTGAGCATGGCGTACTCACCCGACACCTGGTACACCGCAGTCGGACGCCCAAAAGACTCTTTTACCCTCCACAATACGTCCAGATACGGCATGCCGGGCTTCACCATCACCATGTCCGCACCCTCCGCCAGGTCCAGCGCGACCTCGTGCAGGGCCTCGTCGGTATTGGCCGGGTCCATCTGGTAGGTCTTCTTGTCCGCCCCATCGCGAGGCGCGGAGTCCAGGGCATCGCGGAACGGGCCGTAAAACACGCTCGCGTACTTCGCAGAATAGGCCAAGATCCCGGTCTCTTCGAAGCCGTTGGCATCGAGCGCTTCGCGGATGACACCAATCCGACCATCCATCATGTCCGACGGCGCCACCATGTGAGCCCCAGCCCGAGCCTGGCAGACGGCCTGCTGCACCAAGGCCGCGATGGTCTCTTCGTTGAGGATCTTGCCATCCCGCACAATGCCGTCTTGCCCGAGGCTCGAATAGGGATCGAGGGCCACGTCGGTGATCAGCACCATCTCCGGGACCTCGGCGCGGATTCGACGCAGAACATTCGGCACATGCCCGTCGTCATTCCAGGCCTCACGGCCGTCTTCGGTCTTGAGAGAGTCCGCCACCTTCGGGAAGAGCGCCAGGGCCGGAATCCCAAGCTCATAGGCCTCGATCGCACGCTGGACCGCGCTGTCCACCGAGTGCCGCACGGTGCCGGGCATGGACGGAATTTTTTGGTCGCCCCCAGGCCCATCGTGCACGAAGATCGGCAAGATCAGGTCCGCTGGCGTGAGCACGGTCTCTTGGACCATGCGGCGAACGCCAGATCCTCGCCGATTTCTGCGGGGACGGATGCGGGGATAGGCGCCGTGGGTTGCGGACATGAACGCTCCAGTGATGCGTCACTAACCAGCGGATGCCTCCGCGCCGCACCAACGCTATGCTCCGGCTCTATGCTCCGCTTCCTCCCACTACTCTGCCTGCTCGCAGCCCCCGCAATGGCCGCCGATGTCTCATCGGGCGAGGTCATGCGCCTAGAACAGGCCATGGCCAGCCTCGCTCAACGAAGCGCATGGTCGGGGGTGGAGCGTCGCTATCAAGAGATGTTGCTGCTGGGCGCACCCCTGTCCCGCGACACGCTGATCTTGGCCGCGGCCGCCGCCCGCGAGCAGGGGGATGTGCTGCACTACTTGTCCCGCCTGGTCGATGCGCAAGCGCTGGAAGAGACCGAGGACGCGCAGAGTCAAATCGACGATATCCTGACCACGTTCGGCAGGGCGCAGCTCCACGGCAACCCAGGCACAGCGCTAACCATCGAGACCATGCCCTTCCGAACCGACGCAGCGCGGGCCGTGACCATCGCCCAAGAACAACTGGCCGCTGTGGGCCGCTTCGACGGGTTCTTGCCCGCCGGAAGCTACACCTTCGGAAAGACCCGGTTCAAGGTCGAACCCGGAGATCGCATCAAGCGGATCTCCTTGGTGGGACAGCGAGCTGCAAAACGGGACTTCTCCCTCGATGAGATCGCCTTTCCAAAGCGCGCAACCATCCACGGCAACCGGGTGGAGCTCAACGGCGCGGGAATGCGCTACAAGTATGGCATCGCAATCTACGCCGCGGCCCTCTACCTGACCGTGCCCACCGAACAGTCTCAAGGAGCCGTCCGTCAGGACCTGCCCAAGCGGCTGACCATGCACATGCTCTATGAGCGGCTCAGCAAAGAGACGCTCACCGACCAGTTCCGCAAGAGCCTGGCGCCCGTCCGCGGTTCGGACCGGGTCCAGCCGCAGATCGACGCGTTGGCCAACTACATCGATACGCTAAACCGCGGTGATAAGCTTGTCTTTGACTACATCCCCGGTGAGGGCACCGCCGTCTCGATCAAGGGGGAAAAGCGGGGCGTCATCGAAGGCAAAGAGTTCATGTGGGTGCTCTTCGGCGCATTCGTCGGAGATACGCCCCTGAACAAACCGCTCAAGGCGGGCCTCCTGGGCACAAAATAGGCACGAACCATGGGCGATTGAGCCCTCAAGCGAGTCCCGCGCGCCCCGATGATGCCGCATGACTCTCGTTCTCCAAGATGCCTTGGATTTGGCCCGCGCCGGCCAGATCGACGCCGCCCTGCAGCACCTGTCTCGCCCGAGCGCCGCTCCGAACGAGGTCGTCGATGCGCTGCACGCGCACTTGGCCCTCACCGCAGGCCGACCCCACGAAGCGCTCCGGCACGCCACGCGAGCCGTAGCCGCTGGCGGAGGCGTGAAGGCACGACTGCTGGAAATCACCGCTCTTCGGCGGCTCCGTCGCTTCGATGATGCGCTAGCGGCGATTCAAACGGCTCTATCCCACGACCCCAACAACGCGGACCTGCTCATGCAGCGCGCGGTGTACGCCCACGCGCTCCGAGACCCCGGGGGCGCGCGCGACTGGGTGGAGCGGGCGCTCGCCATCAACCCAGACTGCATCGACGCCGAGCGCCTCATCGCGCGACTCGACCAAGAAGATGGCGCGCGCACCGCCGCAACCGACCGCCTACAACGATTGCTCAGCCGCGACCTCGGGCCCGACCGAGCCGGCACGATCGGACTCGACCTGGCCAGGATCTGGGATCAGCTCGGCCGTCATGAAGAGGCCTGGACCACCATGCGAACGGCCCAGGCACATCGCCTGCGGACGCCGGAGCTGAAAAACTGCAAACCGGAGCTCTGGCTACAGCGCGCGAAGGCCGCGGCGCGGTGGTGCCGAGAGTCCCGTCCGGACACGGCACCAGCGCCCATCTTTCCAGATCCTCCTATCTTTATCGTCGGCATGCCCCGCAGCGGCACCACACTGGTCGAGCAGATCTTGGGCGCGCATTCGACGCTCTCCAGCCTCGATGAGAGACCCGTATTGCAGCGACTCTGCGCACAAATCCCAGAACGCCTGGGCCGCGCCTTCCGCTACCCACAGGACCTAGGCACGCTCACCCTTCAGGAGCGCGCCCGCCTGATCGAGGCATGGGCCGAGTGCGTACGGCCGTTCCGACAGGCACCCGGAACCATCGTCGACAAGATGCCGTTGAACCTTCCATGGCTGCCGCTGGCTTGGTCGCTATTCCCGGATTCCGCGATGATCCTGGCCGTGCGCGATCCCCGGGACAGCGTGGTCTCAGGTCTGTTTCAAGATCTAGAGCCCAATGACGCCATGAGGAACCTGGCCGACCCAAACACGTCGGCTAACCTGGCACATCAGGTGTTCTCGCTCTGGGATGCCTTGAGCACGCTTCCGGCCTTCCGCGGCCTGGAGCAGCGGTACGAAGACCTGGTCCGCACGCCCAACGCCACCACACAGCGGCTGATGGCCCACCTTGGGCGGCCCTGGGAGCCCGAGCAGCTCCAGTACTTCGTGCACGCAAAGCAGCGACCGATCAGCACGCCGAGCCGAGAGGCAGTGAGCCACCCCCTGAGCCGCCGCGCCGTCGGCCGATGGAAGAACTACGCACGCCAACTTGAGCCCATACAACCGGTGCTTGACCCATGGCTTCGACGGTGGGACTACGAGACGTCGACCCGGCCCGGGTAGGCGTCCAGCGCAGACGCGAGCAACCGCGACGCTCGGCGGATGCGGTCCTCATTGAGCACGGCGGCGAGGCGAATCTCATTGGTGCCGCTAGATGGATCCGCGTAAAATCCAGGTCCAGGCGCCACAACTACGCTCTGACCATCCTCTCGGAACTCTTCGACAAGCCACCGAGCGAACCGCTCGGAGCTGTCTACTGGCAGGCGAAGCATGGCGTAGAACGCTCCTTGTGGGCGAGGCACCTGAACCCCAGGGAGGATCGAGAGCGCATCGATGAGGGTTGAGACTCGCCCGGCGTAGGCGAGCCGCACCTGCTCATAGTAGTCATCTGGAAGGTTTAACGCCGCGATTGCCGCATGCTGTGCAAGCGGCTGTGGGCCGAGACGAGCTTGACCCAACCGCTCCACCTTCTCCATCAAGCCCTTGTTTCGACTGATCAAGAAGCCCAAGCGCAGGCCGCACGCAGAGAAGGTCTTGGACATGGAGTCGACGACGATGACGTGCTGCTGTAGCTCCTCGCTCAGCTCCAGGGCGCTCGCCGGGGGCTCATCAAACCAGATTCGACGGTAGACCTCGTCGGAGATCAGGAAGATGTCGTGACGTTGCGCCCATGCCGCGAGACGTTCGACCTCGGCGCGGCTGTACACGGCGCCCGTGGGATTGGCCGGGTTCGAGAACACCAGGGCCTTGGTTCTGGGCGTCACCGCAGCGTCCAGCACCGCGTCCGATGGGAGCGCAAATCCATCAGACAATTCAGTTCTAATGGGTGTAATTCTCGCACCCGCCACCGTGGCGAACCCGTTGTAGTTGGTGTAGTAGGGCTCCAAAACGATGATCTCGTCGCCGGGGTCACACAGCGCCGTGAACGCAAAGAGCAGCGCCTCCGAGCCACCGGTCGTGACCGCAACATCTTGGGCGTTGAGCCTAGAGTTCCACCGACTGTGGTAGCGAGCTGCTGCCTGACGACAAGCCGGCAAGCCACTGGCTGGCCCATAGGCCACGACTTCGGGTTGGAAGTCCGCAAACGCTTGCAGGACCGCAGCCGGCGTCGCCACATCCGGCTGACCGATATTGAGTCGGTGGAAGACGGTGTCCGTGTGCTGGGCAACGGTGATATCCAGCTTTCGAATCGCGCTTTCTTGAAGGGTCCGAGCGCGCGCTGACAGTGTAGGCATGGGGTCCACTCCGCGGGAAGCAGGTCTATTATCGAGATTCGGAATCAGCGCACCGCAGGACCTGAGAAGTTGCCCTGGGTACCCACGGCGTAGAACCAGTT
>JBGCER010000062.1:0-2956 GCA_045106515.1 Myxococcota bacterium | reverse complement strand
TGAGATCGGGGATCTGCCACTTGAGATGCAGGTCAAGTTGCTACGAGTTCTCGAGAACCGGTCGTTCCGCCGGGTTGGAGGCGCCCATGATTTGGAGTTCAGCGGTCGCGTGGTCGCGGCGACAAATAAGGACCTAGAGGCTGCGGTACGGGACGGCGCGTTCCGTGAAGATCTGCTGTTTCGCTTGAATACGCTGACGATTCGAATGCCGCCTCTGCGAGAACACCCCGAAGACGTGTCGATGCTGGCCTACATGTTTGCCACCGAAGAGGCCGAGGCCATCGGGCGAAGCATCACCCACATCGACAAGGCCGCGATGGACTGCTTGGAGGCGTACCATTGGCGCCAGAACAACGTCCGTGAGCTCCGCAACACCATCGTTCGCATGGTGGTTGGCACGAGCGCGAACGTTCTCCGGGCTGACCTATTGCCCGCCCACATCACCGGATCGGTGCCCGAGTCGGCGTCGGCTCGCCGCCCGGATCCCGCGACGCCCCGCGCGGCCGAACGCAGGCGCGCGCTGGTGCCGGAATTGCCGCCGGATCTGCTGGCCATGCCGTATTCCCAAGCCAAGGTGCAAGCCGAGCAAGTCTTCGGTGCCTGGTATGTGGACGCACTGCTTCGTCGTTCCGGAGGCAACGTCACAGAAGCAGCGAAGCAAGCCGGACAACGCCGGCCAAATTTCCATCGATTGATGAAGCGGTACAAGGTGAGGCGCCCGCCTGACCAGTCTCTGGACGGCGGGGACTAGGCGCGAACTCCAGAGGTCCCGCCCGGTCCGACGACAAGCCTCCGTCAAGGACCAGCCTGGCGGAGTGGCGGCGTTATCCTCTCCGCCTTTCCGGAGGTCTCTGTGCATCCCTTCGAGTCCATGACTGAGCATGACCACGAGCAGGTCGTGTTTTGCCGCGACGCCGAAACCGGTCTACGCGCCATCATCGCTATCCACGACACCTCACTCGGGCCCGCTCTGGGTGGCTGTCGCCTCTACGACTATGCGGCCGAGTCCGATGCTCTGCGAGACGTGTTGCGCCTCTCGCGCGGCATGACCTACAAAGCGGCGGTTGCGGGCCTGGATCTGGGCGGCGGCAAGTCGGTGATCATCGGCGATCGGAACATCAAGTCCGAAGCCCTGTTTCGGGCCTTTGGGCGATTCGTCGAGAGCTTGGGCGGACGGTACATCACCGCCGAAGACATGAACACGAATGTTCAAGACATGGACACCATCCGCCGAGAGACCCAGTGGGTGACGGGCGTGGGCGCACATGCGGGCGGGTCTGGCGATCCATCTCCGGTCACTGCCTGGGGCGTGTTTCACGGCCTAAAAGCCTCGTTAGAAGTGGTCTACGGCTCGTCCGATGTCGATGGAAAGACCGTCGCCATTCAGGGCATGGGCAACGTCGGTTATTGGCTTGCAAAGTACCTTCACGACGAAGGTGCCAAGATGATCTACACCGATATCGACAATGCTCGGCTCGACCGGGTCATGAGCGAGTTCGGTGGCACGGTCGTCGACGGCGACGAGTGGTACGGAGTGCAATGCGATGTGCTCGCGCCCTGCGCCATTGGCGGCATCATCAATAGTCGCACCATTCCGCGCATCAAAGCCCCCATCGTCGCCGGCGGCGCCAACAATGTGCTCGAAGAAGAAGTCCGCGATGGCGAAGCTCTCGTGGAGCGCAACATCACCTACGCGCCGGACTACGTGATCAACGCGGGCGGACTCATGAGCGTGTATGCGGAGCTCCGCAAGCACCCACACCAAAAGGCGATGGACGACTCGCGCCGGATCTTCGATACGGTCAAGTCGGTGCTCGTCAAAGCGCAGGCGGACGGTCTCACCTCCATCGAAGCGAGCAATCGTCTGGCCGAAGAGCGCATCGCGGCGGTCCGGTCTGTGAAGCGTCTTTGGACCGGTCGCTTGTAGCGACATTGTCGTTAGCGGCTCAACCTTCGGGCCGCGCGGACGACGGTGTGGTTAGATTTAGACTGCGGTGTCACAGCCGCGCATGTTCCACACCCTGCTGATGGGGTCTCCATGACCTGCCGCATCTTGCTCTGCACCGATGGTTCGACCTTTTCCAAGGCGGCCTCAGCGGTCGCAATTCAGATTGCCGAGGCTCATGAGGAGTCTGTCCTCGTGGCTCTTCACGTGGTGAACGTGGTGGGTCCAACCGGCAATCTGCTCAAAGACATCCCAGGTCGTTTGGGTTTTGAGCCCGCGGTGGTCTCTCCGGCGGTCGAGTCCGCTCACACGCGAAAGGGTGAAGACGTGCTGGCCGAGGTGGCGCGGGATGCGGAGCTCGCGGGTGTATTGGCGCAGACGATCATCGACCAAGGGGCCGTGCGGGAACGCATCGCTCACCACGCCCGACACGCGGATCTTGTGATCATGGGCATGCGAGGGCTGACGGAAGATAGCCACCCCGGGCAAGGTGGCGGCCACCGCAATCAGGCGAGTGACGACCTGTGGGTGCCGGTGCTCTTCGTGTCGCGAGGCCACGACAAGATTAGCGGTATTGCCCTTGGTTATGACGGTTCTGATGGTGCGGCGCAGGCCATCAAAGCCGCCGAGATCATCGCCGAGCCCACCAAAGTGCCTGTGCACGCCATCTATGTGTCCTCCGACGGCACCGGCGGCGAAGTTCTCGATGAGTGCGAGCACATCTACCCAGACCTCCACATCAACCGATTGGTCGTTCGCTCGGATGAGCCGCACACCGCGTTGGCCGAGGCCGCTGTCGCACAGGGCGCCAACGTCTTGGCTCTCGGGTTCCGCGGACGCAGCAAGGTCAAGGACTTCCTCTTTGGCACCGCGGCTCACTACATCATCGCGAACACCAATCTTATGGTGCTCGTAGCCCACTAATGGCGTCAGCCGAGCCAGCGTGGACGATCCACACCGAGGTCTTCGACGGGCCGCTGGATCTGTTGCTCTACCTGGTTCGTCGAGACG
>JBGCER010000061.1:0-12733 GCA_045106515.1 Myxococcota bacterium | reverse complement strand
TCCACAAGTCCCGCGCCTCTTTGTTCGCGAACGGCTCTTTGGGCATCTCGACCACGAAATCGCTCACGGTGGCTTTGCACGACTTGGCCGCACTCAGCTCCCACTCAAACTGGAGCTTGCCCAAGAGCTGCTGCTGGATCTGGTCCGGCCACTGGTTGCCGCCCTCGTCGAAGCTCGCGACGTGAAGATTCGCGAGGGTCTTCCCGTTCTTACAGGTGCCGGTCTCCAGCACCGCCACCGCGTAGCTATAGGTGTCGTCGGTGTAGCGCTCAGGCCAGCGGTACTTCGCGAAACCGTCTGACTCTTCCTCGGCTTCCAGCGTCTTGAGCGTGATGCGGGCTTGGTCCACAGCGCGAGGCGGTAGCTTGGGGCCCAAGGCTGCGATGGCCATGACGGCCTTATTCGCAGCAGCCTTATCGGTACCTGCTACCGAGCCAATTCCGGTGGTGTCGGCGAAGGCATTGACCAGGTACAGCAGCTCTTCGGGGTCGGAGGTGTCATTGGCGAGCTTGCTCAGCGTGGGCAGGGCGTCGGCGCGCAGGTTCCGGGCATAGACCTCTAGGACGTTGAACAACCGGGTCCGATCCTTGGTCAAGTCAGGATCGACAACCGCATCGGCCAACACCTTTTGAATGGACGGAACGCGGCATTCCACCAAGCCACGATGCCACCGCTGAGTCCAGAAGTCCGCTCCCAATGCAGCTTTAGACTCAGCAAAGAAGGTCTGCACGACCTCGCTTTCCTGGCACTTTTCGCCCATCCACGCCACCGCACGGCTTCGCTGATCGGGTTCGAGACCGCCCAGCCATGCGCGAACGTCCGCACCGGCTCCAATCTCAATGGCTTTCAACGCCGCCTTATTGCCATCACCACCCGCAAGAATCCGCGCGAAGGCGCCAGGCACCGTCTTCTTTGCGCGGACCGCGTCGCAGTCCGCGAGCTTGACGAAGGTGCGGGCGACCGCGATGGGGGAGGCGGTCTCTACTTCTTTGGCCAGGGCGCGTGCGTCGCAATCCTGGGCGTGAGCAGTCGGGGCGAGCGCAAGAAGAATGAGGGACAGCATGCTGCAAGACTCCGGGCTGGGGGAGGGCCGGATAGCCGACCCCGGCGAACGCTTCAATGTCATGGGCACCAGTCCCTATTCCGACACATGCACAGCGCTCGCTTTCGGTTAGGCCGAGTGCCCATTGGAACTCTGGAGATCTCATGCGTCCGCCCATTCGAGTAGCCATCACCGGTGCCGCTGGAAACATCGGTTACAGCTTGCTTTGGCGCATCGCGTCCGGCTCCTGCTTCGGTCCCGACCAGCCGGTTATTCTGCAGCTGCTCGAAATTCCCCCCGCCATGGACGCGGTCCAAGGCGTCGTCATGGAGCTTCACGACTCGGCCTTCCCGCTGCTGCACGGCGTCGTGGCCACCTCCGACGCCAATGTGGCCTTCAAGGACGCAGACGCCGTCTTCTTGGTGGGCAGCCGCCCGCGCACCGGCGACATGGACCGTTCGGACCTCGTGGCCGCCAATGGCCCCATCTTCACCGGCCAGGGCAAAGCGCTCAACGACAGCGCCAAGAAGACCGTCCGCATGGTCGTCGTGGGCAACCCCTGCAATACCAACGCGCTCATCGCGCGCGCCAATGCGCCCGACCTTCCCGACACCTGCTTCAGCGCCATGACCCGCTTGGACCAGAACCGGGCCATGGGCCAACTCGCCCAGCGCAAGGGTGTGCCCGTCTCCGACGTGGCCGACGTGTTCGTTTGGGGCAACCACGGCCCAACCATGTACGCCGATGTCTCCCTCGCCACCGTCGATGGCAAGGCGGTCGCCGAGTCCTTCGATAGCGACTGGCTCAGTGGTGAGTTCGTCACGACGGTCGCGAAGCGCGGCAAGGCCATCATCAATGCCCGGGGCAAGAGCTCCGCAGCCTCGGCCGCGTCGGCCGCGGTCGACCACATGCGCGATTGGTGGCACGGCACCGACGGCCGTATCGTGGCGATGGCCATCCCCAGCCAAGGCTGGTACGGCGTGCCCAAGGGCCTCATCTACAGCTTCCCGGTCCGTATCGCCGGCGGTGTTGTCGAGGTCGTCGAAGGCCTCGAGCTCAACGACCACACCAAGGCTCGCATCCAGGCCAACGTCGACGCCCTCACAGAAGAGCGCGAAGCCGTCAAAGACCTGCTGTAGAGCGGGATGAGCGGCATAGACTAACGAATCCCAAGCTCAGGTCCCAGCCGCGCGCTACTAGCGGCGGGACGGAGTGCGGCTGGGAGACCAGTCGCTAAAGGGAAGCCGGTGAAAATCCGGCACGGTGCCGCCACCGTGAGTGGGTCATGCTTCACCACACGCCACTGGGTTCACGCCTGGGAAGGCGGTGAGGACGAGGGCCCCGAGTCGGGAGACCTGCTTCGTCGTACCACCAATCATCCTCGGACAGGGATGGGTGGATGCGGCGCTGTGCGTCCGTCCCCCGCTGTGTTCGAGGTCCTTTCGACGCAGAGGGATCCTATGACCGTACGACACACCATTTTCGCCGCCTTGGCGCTCGCCTCCACCGCCTTCCTGGCCATCGCCTGTGATGGTGACGATCCAGAGGAAACCGGTGAAACCGGCATTGACGAAGGAATGGACGACGTCCCGTTCGAGGGCGACTGGGTCGACGGCTTCGACACGGCGCACAGCGTGTCAGCCGACAGCTGGACACTCGGAAGTAGCACCTTCACCTTCATCGACGTCGACGCCGATGAGCAGACGATCATCGCCGAGAACGCGGCGACGAATGAGTACAATCCAGGTCTCTTTTCTCGGTTCGATTGGACCGTGGTCGATGGCCAGACCTGGTATTGCCAGAAGGCCTACGACGCCGCCGACGCCGACGCCGCCCGCAACACGGACCCCGCCGACGACAGCTCACCCAACACCACCGGCTGCGGCGGCTTTCCCTGGTCTCGGCTCTACCAACCGCTGGAGATCCGCGGCTCTTGGGAAGACAACTACGGCGGCAGTCACACGATCCGCGAGTGGAGCTGGGACATGGACGGCATCGGCCTCTTCGGAGTCACGTCCTACGACAATGATGCCGGCGTTCTGATCGCGCAGAACGACGCTACCAACCAATACAACCCCGAGAAGTGGTCACGCTTCGACTGGTTCGTCGATGGCGAGACCACCTACTTCTGCCAGACCGCGTTCGCCGCAGAATCCGAGGCCGAGGCCGAGGCGACCGCGCCCGCCGATAGCAGCAAGATCGGCGAAGGCTGCGGCGGGTTCCCCTGGACCACGATGGTCTTGGCGCCGTAGATTCTGGCACCGGCGAGCGGGCCGAGCCCGCTAGCCGAGCCACCAGGTGGTCCCGCGGGTCTTGCCCGTTCGGTACACGATGCCGTGTTGTTCAAGGTCAATGAGGGCACCGCGGACCTCGGAGAGGTCCTCGCCGAGCTCGTCTGCTAGGGCTCGTGCCTTGGCGCCTTGGCGCCGCGCCAGCGCGTCGGTCACCATCTGATAGCGGTCTTCTTGCGTCGCCTGATGCATGCGTCCCCCAGGGGAAAGAGGTTCCGGTACTCAACGTAGCAACGGTACCGCATAGGATCATCCCTTATGGGGGATGTCCTGATGATGCTCGGGGCATCCCTGATGGGGACTCGCCGCTAAGGCCGAACTATGCGGGATCACCCTCGTTCGCGCCTCGCCGAGCCCGACCCCAGTTGACATCAACTTTACAAAACTTGTCGTAAACGTTTTCATGCCATCGGCGCAGTCTACGGGGCGGAGTCCTCGCTCAGTACTTCTGGACCCTGGTCCGAACCGCGCACCAAGCGGAATCGGTGCCCAGCTGTGATCTCATGGGTCTCGGAGGCGAAGGGCAGCTCAGGCCAGCTCACCTCGACCGTCGCCTCGCAGGCCGTTCCGATGCCCGCATGGATCACGTGGGGATTCTGAGCACCATAGTGGCCATATCCTCCACCGACCTCAAACGTCTGCGTGACCCCGTCGGCGGTAACCTTCACCCGGGCGCCCACCGCGCCGCGGTTGCTACCACCGGTCCCCTCCAAGGCCAACTGCACGAAGTTGCCGCCGAGTCGGTTGTCGAAGAAGCGGATCTGCGACGTCTCATAGCAGTCGCTCGCCCCAGAACAGCGAGACCGGCTGTGTCCAACCACAACGTCCACATCGCCGTCACGATCGAAGTCCGCGGCGGCGACGCCGTGGCTCCGAGAGTGGTCGAAGTAGTCGTCGATCGCCACCGGACTGAACTTCATGGCGGAGTCTTGGTGCCACATCAAGCTTCGGGTGCCGGGGTAATCGGAGCTGCCCACGAACAGGTCGGCCCACCCATCGTTGTCGAAGTCCAGTGTGGTGTTGGTCATGTCGCCCTTGTCCCAGGACGTGCCCACCAACTCGCGGGTCATGCCCAGGGCCTCGATGCCCGGTCGGCTGAAGGTGCCGGTGCCATCATTGACCAGCACCTGAGCTTCGTCGGAGGCAGAACCGGCCCACCAGTGCTGGATCTCGCCCGTTAGCAGGTCGATATCGCCGTCGTTATCGATGTCTTTGCACGAGGTGGCGCCGCTATTGCCGCCGTTTCGGTAGGGCTCGCGGTCGGTCGCATCACGCCAGTTGATGGTCCCGCAGCCGATCAGCGGCGTGGGCGCTCCAGCGCAGCCGGCCCCTCCGGGATTGGCGACGCACCAGCACTGAAAGAACTGGTTGCTCGTGTAGTCCATGTCGTCGTCGAAGGCGTAACCAGAGGACACCGACACGTTCGTGAACGCGCCTCGCTCATTGAGCCAGAGCTGATTTGGGGCGCGCCCGTAGCTGGCGGCGAGCAGGTCGGGGAACCCATTGCCGTCGACATCACAGGCGTTGGCAGACCAAGCATTGCTATGGGCCAAGCCTGCATTCATGTCGCTGACGTTGCCCCAAGGTTGAGTCGTGAGGCCGGCGCTGCCGGTCACCTGTTCGAACCCGCCGGTCCCATCACCACGGTACAGATGGTCCTGCTGGGGGGCGCCATTCACCGAGTTGCGAGGCACCCAAAGGTCCAGGTTTCCATCCAAGTCGAAGTCGACAAAGGTGGCGCCCGCCGGCGCGTCGGCGTCGAGCCGCCAAGGAGCGTCTTCCGGCCCCAGAACGAAGGTGCCATCCCCCTGGTTCAGCAGCAGTTCGCTGGTGTCCGGCGTCTTAGTGCCATCCACGTCATTGACGCCCGTAAACACGTCTAGATCGCCATCATTGTCCACATCTCCGAACGCGACGACAGCCCCTGCACGACCGCCCTCCCCATCTCGGGTCGCTCGAATCCCGCTGCTCTCGGTCACATCCGTAAAGCCGCCTCCCTGGTTGTTGCGGAGCAACCAGCTGCGACGAACGCCATCGGCTCCGAACTCCTCGCGCACACCGGCGGACCCGCGGTGCACGTGAAGATCGGTCCACCCATCGCCATCGAAGTCCACCGCGACGAGCCGAGTGCCCTCGACGCCCTGCAACCCGTTTTCGAGCGTCGCCTCTTCGAAAATCTGGGTGCCAGGGGCCCATCCGGGGTGCGATTCATTGCAAACTGCTTCGGGCAACGACGTGCCTCCGCAGGCCACCCCCACCAATGCCACCGCCAGACTCCGCAACATGCCCACCTCAGAGACGAGCAGAATAGCCCAAAACAGGGACCACCCGCCTGAGCGGAACGCAACTCACTTGCCGGGCACTGCCGCCATCGTCACGGAACCCGTAGGTTCCTGGGCGTAGGGGGCCGTCCACGAGGTCCGCATCCACAAGACCCACCCGATAGAGACCGCGGCAAACACACCGCTGAAGCTTACTAAAGGCAGCCATGTGACGCCGCTGCCCACCAGCACCGCGACGCAGGCGGGCACGAGCGCCAGGCGCACGACCTCGCTGATGATGCCCACGCCCCTGCGGTGGAAGAGCTGGCCCCACGACCACGTGGCCCACAAGATCAGCACACCCAACAGGGTCAGCCAGGGCAGCGAGGCTTCATCCTCCATCCACAAGATCCACACCGTGCCCACGATGCCCACGGTGATGGTCTGGGTGAGGACGTAGGCACCAAGACCGGACGCGAGAGGCACGTTCCACTTCTGAAAGGTCTCGGCGTCGACCGGTGGAATGGTCTTGATGCCTTGAGGTGACCACTCCGGCGGCATGAACCAAACGCGGACTTTGTCCCACCAAGATGGGGCCTGAACCGCCATTTTCCACAGGTAAACCCAGTAGTGGAAGTTCGCCCAGATGGGGTCGTAGCTCTCTAGGGGCACCACCGTGCCGTACACCGGCTCCTGCTGCTCTTCGGTGAACGTCCCGTAGAGACGATCCCAAATGATCAGCATACCTCCGTAGCTTTTGTCGATATACTCCGGGTTGATGCCATGGTGAACCCGGTGATGAGAAGGCGTGTTCAGCACCCACTCCAGCGGACCCAACTTCCCCACCGTCCGAGTGTGGATCCAGAACTGGTAGAGCGTATTGATGGCCGCAGACAGGCCGAAGACCTCGACCGGCACACCAAGAACGGCCAATGGCAGGTAGTAGGGGATCGAGGTGATGTTGGTGAACATGGCCTGACGCAGGGCCACGGCCAGATTGTACTCCTGGCTATGGTGATGCACGATGTGGGCCGCCCACATGGCATTCACCCGGTGACTATGCCGATGCCACCAATAGTATTGGTGGTCGAGAGCCAAGATCGCGAAGGCCCAGCCAAGGACGGACCACGGCCCCCAAGGCAGCAGGCCGTGCGAGCCGATGCTCTGATGCACCCACCAGTACAGCACCAAGAGCGCTGCGCCGGTGAACACCTTGACGACTTGGTTCCCCACACCGCACGAAAGCGCCGTGATCGCATCGGAAAAACGCAGATAATCCGGCCGTCCCTGCGCCCGCGCAATGAGGAGCTCAAGGCCGATCAACGTGAAGAACACGGGAATCGCGAGGGGAATGATCTTGATCACCATGACCTCCACGGGCAAACAACGCTACGGGGCACGTGCGCGTCTGACTAGCCCCTATTAATGACAGTGTCGTCATTTTTCAAGATCTTCGAGTGAGAACCACCCATCCTCCGCTTCTTCCTAGCTCTTTTATGCATCGGCGGCTGCGTCAAGCGGCTGGAGCCGACCTTGGTGCCGGCCGAGGTGGTCCAGGTCCGCACGACCGATGGATGGACCCTGCCCATGCGCCACTACTCCGGACCCGGCGAGCCGGTGGTCCTCGTGCACGGACTTGGGGCCAACCACTACAATTGGGACTTTCGAGCCGAGGTTTCGCCGGTCGATGAGCTTGTCGATCTCGGGTTTGATGTGTGGGTGCCCGGCCTGAGAGGCGACCCGGACGCCACACCTCCATCGCGTAAGGCCCGCGGCGCCATCACCTTCGACCAACACGCCGAGCTCGACGTACCCGCGATTCTCGATGAGATCCTCACCGACTCGCCCCACTCCCAAGTGCTGTGGGTGGGGCACAGCATGGGCGGCATGCTGCTGTACACCACCCTCAGCCACTCTCCCGATCAGATCCGCGCTGGCATGGCCATCGCCTCGCCTGTGACCTTTTCCAATAGCCTTCGAAACCACAAGTTGCTGCGACGCTTTGGATTCCTCGTCGCGTCCAAGAGGGGACGGGTTCGGGCCCGCGGTCTGGCCCGAACCTTCGTGGGCGTGCGTCCCTTGGTCCGCCAAGTGGGTGACCCCGAGTACCTGGAGCGGGCGCTGCTCAAGGGGCTCGTCAAACACGCGCTCGTCGACCTTCCCAGACCCCTGCTTCGGCAGGCCCGTGTGTGGCTACAAGAGGAGAGCCTCTGTCACACGGACGGTCGGCCCTGGCTCGACCTGGACTCCACCCCGCTGCCGTCTCCCCCATTGCTGATTCTGGGATCGCCGTCAGACCGGATCGCAAGCGACCTCGATGTGGCTCAGGCGTGCCAGGTGTTTGCTGATTGCACCTATGTGGAGCTGGGCACGAATTCTGGGTTTAGCCATGACTATGGGCATATCGATCCGATCTTCGGCCGAACCGCTGAAGAGGAGATCACGCCCATGATCGTCGACTTTCTGGTCCAGCACAGCGGGACCGCGGCCCCAACCGCTCTAGACGACGAAGTCTCCGCGCCGGACGGCGGTGCCCAAAATGGCCAGGTCGGGGTGCAAGACCCGATCATCGTCCCAGCGGCTGACCAAGGCCCGGACCGATCGCCAGACCCGAAGTGAGCCGTCGCCTGGAACCGACGGCGGCACCTCCACCACCCGGCCCGCCTC
This sequence comes from Myxococcota bacterium, assembly GCA_045106515.1. Classification (GTDB taxonomy): domain Bacteria; phylum Myxococcota_A; class UBA796; order UBA796; genus REDI01. The sequence continues at coordinate 4,472 of JBGCER010000061.1, read as the reverse complement.
ATCGATGGCCTCGCCGGCCAAGTGAAAGTCGAGTCCTTGGGCGCCACACAGCAGCTCGATGGCGAGCACATCCGCGAGGGCTTCGGCGATCCGCCACGCGCCATCGGCGGCGATGGGCCCCATGCTGACGTGGTCTTCTCGATGCTGCACGGTCGGAAGAGAGTCCACCGAGGCGGGGTGAGACAGGCCCTTGCACTCGCTGACGAGGCTGGCCGCAGTGTACTGGGCGAGCATCAGCCCACTGTTCAAACCACTGCTTCTAAGCAAGAAACTCGGAAGCCCAGACAGCTGGCCATACGTCATGCGGAACGTCCTGCGCTCCGAAATCGACGCGACCTGAGTGAGCGCCACCTTGAGGTGGTCCATCGCCATGGCGACGGGGGCACCGTGGAAGTTGCCGGCCTCAACGAGGCCCACGCCCTCGATCACCAGCGGGTTGTCGCAGGCTGCGTTCAGCTCGCGCACAACGACGCCGGTCACAAAGTCGAGCGTGTCGCGAGCGGCGCCGATCACCGTGGGTGTACATCGAATGCTGAACGGGTCAGGACGCCGGCCGAGCGTACACAGGTTCGACGAGCCGAGCAGCTCACGTAGGCGAGACGCGACACGCACAGCCCCAGGGTGCTGACGCAGGGTGTGCGCCTCGTCCGACAAGCACGACAAGTCTGCGCGCACCACTTCGAACGACAGGGCGGCGGCGGCTTCGGCCGTGTCGAGGAGTTGGGCGGCACGGTGCACGGTGAGCGCCGCGCGCGCTGCGGCCAACGTGGCGCCATTAATGAGAGACAACGTCTCTTTGTCGTTTGGCACAAGCGCCGAGAGGCCCCCGAGGGCGTCCGGGCCCGCACGGCGTTTGCCGCGGACCCACGCCTCTCCACCCCACCCGCACAACACCCAAGCAACGTGGGCCAGCGGCGCGGCTCCGGCGGCGCCCACGCTGCCTTGGCACGGCACGATGGGCACGACATCGTGATCGAGTAAGGCCAGCAGCGCGTCGGCCACTTCGGGACGGCACCCGGTCTGGCCCGTGGCGAGCACGTTCGCACGCGCGGCGATCAACGCCCGGACGACTTCGGCGGGAAGGGGATCGCCGACGCCCGCACAGTGGCCTCGAACGAAGGCTCGGGTTCGAGCGGCTTGTTCTGTGGGGGGTTCGGCGTCGGAGAGCCAACGCCACTTGGACGAGATGACATCGTCCGCGGGATGATCCGCCAACCACCGCGCCGAGGCGCTCATTCGCTGACGCGCGTCGTCGCACAGATACAGCTGAACCTGACCCCGCCCCACCGCATCGAGAGTGGCTGGCGTCAGAGAGCGCCCATCCAAGGCCACGCGCTGCGTCATGGCAACACCGGCGCCAACGGTCCCACACGCTCCACAACCCGCCGCACAAGCTCGCCGCTGATAAGGGCGCGCTCGATCGCCGCGATCTCATCACTGGGCAATTCACCGGCTTCGTCGAGGATCTGCGTCAACACACCCAGGGCCGCCTGTGCCCCGACACCAAGCGTCACGCCGGGCTCTTCGGACAAGCGGTGCTGCAGAGCGATGGTGGCGGTTAGCAGCTCAATTGCCACGACTTTGCGGCTATTGCTCACCACCTCCCGAGCCCGACGCGCCGCCGTGGTGGACATGGCGACTACATCTTCCTGGTCCTCGCAAGTGGGGATGCTGTCCGCCGTCGCCGGCCAGGCCAGCGCCCGATTCTCAGCCACCAGCGCGGCGGCGGTCGTCTGGGGCACCATGGTGCCTAAACCAGGTCGATCGCGGTGAATCAGAAGCGGGGGCAGTCGAGATGACAAGGTGCCAGTGTTCAATCGATAGGTGCGGCGCTCCGACAGGGTGGCCAACTCGCAGACCGCAAGCTTGAGGTGGTCTGCAGCCATTCCCACGGGCTCACCATGGAAGAGCCCTGCTGAGTAGGCCTTATTCGGCCCATCTGCATCGAGGAGGATCAACGGGTTGTCCGTGGCAGCGTTGAGCTCGACCTGCACCTGAGTGGCGGCGAATCGGATGCCGTCCCGCACCGCGCCCAGCACTTGGGGCGTGCACCGGATGGAGTAGGCGTCTTGCACCTTGTCCGCCATGGAATCAACGAGCTCGCTGCCGGAGAGCAGCTGCCGAAGGTCCGAAGCGCAATCGATGGCGCCACGGTACGGCCGAAGTGCGTGAACACCCGGATGAAGTGCCCGGGTTACACCGCGAATCGCTTCCCAACACATTGCGGCTGCGATCTCCGCCGCGTGAACGAGTGAGGCAGCGTCCCAGATGGCCAAGGCGGCCAGCGCCGTGGTGAGCTGAGCGCCATTCGTTAGGGCCAAGCCCTCTTTAGGGCCGGGTACAAAGCGAGGAAGACCCGCGCGGTTCATGGCCTCGGTCCCGGTGAGCCGCTCCCCCTCAAACCAGGCGTGTCCCGATGCTTCAGGATCTTCGCCCTCGGGGCCGCGGAACAGGACCAACGCCAAGTGGGCGAGCGGAGCCAAGTCTCCCGACGAACCACAGGAGCCCTGTTGGGGCACTTCCGGCACGACATTGAGGTCGAGCATGCGCAGCAGTGTGTCGACGACTTCGGGGCGGCAGCCGCTGGCGCCCTTGGCCAAGGCATTGGCTCGCAGGAGCATCATGGCACGGACGACTTCGTGGTCGACGGGCTTGCCCACGCCGGCCGCGTGAGAGCGGATGAGGTTCCACGACAGGGCTTGGGAGCCGGACTCCGGGATGCGGATGCGCGCCAACGAGCCGTAGCCGGTGTTGACGCCGTACACAGCGAGGGTCTCCCCACTAGAATCTCGCAACTTTCCTTCGGCCGCCATGCAAACCCAGGCACAACTGTCGACCATGCGACGCCGAGCGGGCTCGGGGATGACCATCGACGGCCGAGCGCGCGCGACCGAGACCACAGAGGCCAAGTCGAGATGAGCGCCGTCGATGATCAGGGGTTCGGCCATGGCCGGTGTCCGTAACGCCGCGAGGCGTGGATGGGCTATGCCATCCGCATGCGTAAATGGGCCCCCTTGTTCTTCGCCGCGTGCACCGGTTCGGTGACGCCCACGACCCCCCCCGAACCGGCGGTGTCCTCACACCCCGATGTGGTGGTGATCACCCTCGACACCACCCGGGCGGACCGCTTGGGGTGCTACGGTGATCCCCTAGCTAAAACGCCTAATATCGACGCGTTTGCCGAAGACGCCGTGCTCTTTCGACAGGCCACGACCCCCGTTCCGCTCACCCTACCCGCACACACCTCCCTCTTCAGCGGGTGGTACCCCTCACGGCACGGCCTGCGGGACAATGGCGGCTTCTCGGTTCAGCCAAATGTGCCGCTGCTCGCCGAACAACTCAAGGGTGCCGGCTACCAGACCGGCGGGTTCATCGCCGCCTATGTGTTGGATGGAGCCTGGGGCATCGATCGAGGATTCGATACGTACTTCGATGACTTTCATCCAGAGGACGTACGAAGGGCCGCCCGTTTCGGCGCTGTCGAGCGACCCGCGCGGGACGTGATCCGCAAGGCGCTCGCGTGGTGGGATGAAGCGGGCAAAAGGGATGAACCTCGATTTTTGTTCGTTCACCTCTTCGATGCCCACACACCGTACGAAGCGCCGGTCGACTGGACGGGCGACCCCTACCGGGGCCAGATCTTCGAGATGGATCGGGCGCTGCGGCCCCTACTGGCGAGCTTGCCCGATGATGCGCTGGTGATCATCGCCTCGGATCACGGGGAGAACCTTTGGGATGGGCGCGAGCTCGAACACGGGACGGTGCTCACGCGCTCCACCATCCGGGTGCCTCTGCTCGTTCGGCCTCCGGGTGGAGTGCCCGGGGTGCAGCGACCCACGCCGGTCACGCTGCCCCCCAGGCCATCGTCCTGGGCCCCGGTCGACGGACTCACGACCGAAGGCCTGATCCTGGACGTGGTGCCCGACGCGCCCGTCGCCGGACGCGTGGTCGAGACACCGGTGAACCTGGTGGACATCGCGCCCACCATCTACGACCTGACGTCCGTCGCCGGTCCCTCCGCCGATGGTCGGTCCCTCGCCCCGGCGCTTCGAGGTGAGCCCCTCCCCGAGATTCCCGTCTATACCGAGTCCGTCGCTCCCTTCACCCACTTCGGGTGGGCGCCGCAGTTCATCTCTCGCAGTCACGACCGTCTGCTGCGACGCGATGGCGGAGACGACGTCTTCGATCCGGTTGCCGATCCTTGGTGGCAGACCCCGAATGGCGAGGCCGCGCCCGAGGCCCTCACCGCCCAGGTCGACGCCCTCAGCAAGAACTGGGACCTGCCCGGTGGCCCGGTCGACCCCGCGACCGCCCAAGCCCTCGCCGCTCTCGGCTACGCCCCAGCGGTGGCCCGGCCAAGCGACACCGACCGGCCATCGGCTCGAAAGCATATCGACCGAATGCACAGATTACACCTCGCTCAAGGTACGATGGTCTCCAAGCCAGCCGAGGCGATGGCCACGTTCGAAGCC
>JBGCER010000060.1:0-2969 GCA_045106515.1 Myxococcota bacterium | reverse complement strand
GCACGTTCTGCACGTCGCTTTGCGGCCTTGAGAGCCTCGGTATCGGCGATGTTGCGGTACCCGATGCCCGCGAGGCTCGCCACGTACTGCAGGAGGGCCACGTGCTCCGGCGAAAATGCGTGCGTCACCGTCGAGCCCATGCCTACAGCACCGATGCACTCGCCTCGGGACTCGATGGGAATCCACAGCCGAGACAGAACGGTGAACCTACGCTTTGACGACGAGGTTCGGTCATCGACGCGGGTGTCAGGTACGTTCAGCACCTTGCGCTCGCGGATCACCCGGCCCGGATGCCGGTGCATCGCCGTGCGCTCCGCCTCCGCTCGCTCCGCTATTGAGAAGCCTCGGGCCCACGGGAGCCGAAACTCCAACTTCTCAGGATCATAGAGATACAAACCGATGTATTGCGCATCGACAATGCCCACGATGACCTGTTCTAGCTCGGCCGCCAGGCTGTCTACGTCGACCAAGAGCGATAGCCTCGCGGTGATCTCCTGGAGACGGGCGATGCTCGACGGGCTGGGGATCGCGGACTCCGGCCTCACGCAGCCAGGTCCAGCACGTCCAGGGCGGCCTTAGCGCACTGCTCATCGTGGCTGTAGTGCCCGCCCGCGACGCCAATCGCGCCGACGATCTGGCCGTCTGCGTGAATCGGGATGCCGCCGCCCAGCAGGGTGAAGTCTTGCAGCGAGGAGGCGCCGCCGCTCAAGATCGGGTCATCCTTGATGAAGTCGTGCCATGCCTTGCCCGTGGGGAGCCCGAATCCCACGGCGGTACGCGCCTTTCGGTAAGAGGCATCATTGGCGACGAGTGGGGCGCCGTCCATGCGGGAGAAGAGCTTCTGCACTCCGCTGTGGTCCACGATCGTCACCGCGATGCACAAGCCCAATTCAGCCGCTTTCGCCTGAGCTTCGGCAGCCATGGTGATGGCGGACTCAAGCGAAATCGAGGACAGCTGCACGGTCTTCATTCAACCTCCGGTGTGCTCCGGGGGTCGGTCGGTGTGGAGGGCGACTTGATGCTCGGGCGCCGTTGTGATCAGACACGGATCCGTGTGGCGTTGAAGCGCCGCGGCCAGGTGGTCCAGCACCACGCGAATGCGGCGTATCTGGCGCAGATCTTGGTGCGCCACCAGCCACAGGTCCACCGGCATGGTGAGGTCGGGCAAAAGCCGCACCAAAGGCGGCGTGTGGGCCAGGGTCACGTAGGTGACCCCGATGCCGAGTCCAGACCGAACGGCCGAGAGGTAGGCGAGGTCATGGTCGGTTCGCACCCGAAAGTCGCGTGGGCTCACCGGCAGACCCAGGGCGGTGAGGCCCTCGATGAGCTGGGGGTTGTTGTCGTAGCCCACAAGGTCGTGGTCCAGCAGATCTGCCAGCACCTCGGGGTTCTGGCGGCCCGATAAGTAGGTTTCAGAGGCGAAGAACCCGAGGGTGAGCGTGCCCAGTCGGCGGGCCACGAGGGACTCGCCAGACGGCGGAGCCATACGAAGCGCAATGTCGGCGTCTCTTCGTGGGATGTCCGCGATCTGGTTGGACAGCACCAGCTCGACGGTCAGCTCGGGATGCTGGCGGTGTAGATCGCGCAGTACCGTGGGCAGCAGCTCCACGCCCACGAGCTCGCTCGCGGCGATGCGCACCACCCCGCGCACGGCGTCCGCCTCGGCCGACGCCACCCGGACCAGAGAGCGGGCGGTCGCCTCCATGGTGTGGGCCAGTGGGAGGATCCTCAACGCCGCATCGGTGGGAACGAGGCCGTTGGGGGACCGGCTGAACAGCGGTCCACCCAGCGCGGCCTCAAGGGATGAAATCCGCCTTCGAACCGTGGGTTGTGCCACGCGAAGTGATCGAGAAGCTGCGGACAAACTGCCTTCTCGAATCACATGCAGGAAGGTTCGGTACAGCTCCCATGAAGGCTGATGCTCATTCGTCATGGCCTAGGACTAGCGGATGCTTGTATAAAATGTCTAGGCGGCTGAACGCGATTGGACCTACCGCGGCGCGGTTGGCCCGGTACAAGGAGCGTCCACTTCCACGGAGCCCCATGCATACTCACGCGGACGGCGTCCATAGCTTCGAGGCCCCCCAACGCTTCTTTGGCGTGGAGATGGGGGCGCGTATGACCGTGTTGCAGACCGAGCAGGGCCTGCTGGTGCACTCGCCCATCGATGTCGATCCCGCCGTCTTGGCCCCCCCTGGGTGCGCTCAAGTGGGCGGTGGCCCCCAACCGGATGCATCACCTGTACATGGGGCCCTGGATCGACGCTGGGGCCGAAGCGTGGGGTGCGCCGGGCTTGGCCGCAAAGAGGCCCGACTTGGCCTTCGCGGGGGTGTTGGACGGCACGACGCAGCCCTTTGGAGACGCGGTGCAGGTCATTCCGCTCCAGTGTTTCTCGCTCACCCAAGAGGTGGTGCTGTTGCACCGGCCGAGCCGCACGCTGATCGTGACCGATCTGCTCTTCCACATCCAATCGTCTGCCCCGTGGATGACTCGCGCCTTTATGACGGTCGCCGGTGGCTATCCGGGGTGCTGCACCACCGTGCTGGAGCGGGTTGGCTTTCATCGACCCACCGCCCGGACCGAGATGGCAGAGCTAGCGAAGCTGGACTTCGATCGATTGATCATGGCCCATGGGGCGGTGATCGAGACCGGCGGAAAGCAGGCGTTTAAGAAGGCGATGGGGTGGTTGGGTGTGTGAGCGGTTTGCCTTGGGCGGGTTCGTTGGGCGTTGCCATCGTTGCTGTGTTGTGGCGCGGCGTTCTAGATGTTCCGGCTGAGCGTCGGCCGTCGGTCTGATCGAGGTGGGCGGACTCAGTGGATCGAGATGTCTGGAAATCGCCAGGTCGCTCGCCCGCGGCTATGCCCTGGACCACGTCTTTGTCTTCACTGCCGGAGTGGCCATGCTCGCACCTCGTCTCTGCTGGATTGTCGCGCTGTGGGTGTCGGCCTGCGGGTCGGCGCCGGACGCT
>JBGCER010000059.1:0-4437 GCA_045106515.1 Myxococcota bacterium | reverse complement strand
CCCCGCGGTTGTCGTACAGCACCTCGAGAACGAAGGCATTGCCTCCCACCAGCAGGTGACGGCCGAAGGGGGCCCGCTCGGGGATGTTCCCAACGTTGAGTCCGCCGGCGATGCGGGTTTCGATCAGGTTTCCGTCCATGTCGACGGTGGGCAAGTGGCAGTCTTGGCACGTCTGGGCCTGGTCCCCCCCGCGCTCCGGGTTGAACACGCTGCTCCGCCACTCCACGAACGGCGCCTGCTCGGTCAAGACGTGGCCGCTCTTGGCGCCGGAGGCGTCGACCGCTTCGGTCTGCAGCATGTGGCAGCTCGCACACATGCCGGCTTCGGTGGCGTTTTCATGATGTGTGGGCGTGAACTGCGCGAAGTTCTGCATGGGACGCGCATTGGGTTCGGTGTGGGGCCCGTACATGAGTCGGTCGCTGTTGTAGGCGTGGTGGCCGGACCACGTGTCTTCGTCTCCAGCCTTCGACGGGTCGAGCAGGTGGCAGCCTACGCATGTGCCGCCGTCACGCGCCAAGAGCGCCAGGTCGTCGCTGCCGGACAGCACATCGATGGTCGGGGCGGGCTGACCGGCCAGGGTCGCCTCGGCGAAGGCGGCTGGGGCGTGGCACGCCATGCACTCCCCGCTGATGTCTTCGGCCCCTTGGGGCAGGCTCGCTTGCTCCGCCGACACGGTCGCCCGGAAGAATGGATCCCGAGCGGAGTTGGCCATAATGGAGCCCCTCCACAGGTCCCACGGCGAGATGGGGCGGCCCTGCTCGTCGCGCATGGCGCGGCCATTGTCGAGGTTGCGGTGGCACCAGTAGCAGAGCTCGCTGGTGGCGGTGTACGTGGCGTTGACCTCTCGAAGCTCGTCGAGGCGAAAGGCGTCGATGGGGTCGCGGATCTCGAACGTGTCGGTCGGTTCAACGTCTGGCACTGGGCTGGGGCAGGCCGTAAACATGGGCATGCACAACAACAAAGAGAGCGAAAGTCGCCAGCTATGAAGCACTGGAACCTCCGCTCATTGTCCGGCCCCGACGGGCCGCAGGCACGCGCTCATCCGGATCGGACGAGCGCAGCCATTGTGTTCGAACCAGGCTGACTAGTCGGTGAAGTATTCGTCGATCGCGGCTTGGATGTCCGCGTCCGTCGGGTGGCCTTCATCGACCATCAACAGCTCGTGGCCAGGGCCCATCAGCACGAAGGTGGGGATGCCACCGTCACGCTCGAACCGGCTGCCCAGGTCCGCCGCGATGCTTGGGTAGGTCATACCCTTGCTGTCCGCGAACTCTTTCATGTTCTCTTGGGTTCCGTCGGACCATGCGGCCACTGCAAGGAACCGTTCTACGCCGAAGGTTTCATTCTTCCCTTCCAGGGAAGGCGCCGAAGCTACGCAAGCGCCTCACCAGAAGGCACCGGTCTCCAGCAGGATGACCTTCCCGCAGAAGTCCAGAGAGGCGAAGCGATCGCCGTGCTGGTCGGTGCCGGCGAACTCGCCGGTGATGTCACCAACGTTGTTGCCCGTGGCTTCGTGAGGTTCGTCACGGCAGCCCACGTCGACATTGTAGTTGCCGGTGTAGGGGTAAGAGAGCTCGTTGAGAGGGTCGAAACCCTTGTCGATCTCCTTGCCGTCCGAGTGACCGTCTCCATCGGAGTCGGGGTCGAACGGATCAGTGCCGATCTCGATCTCGTAGTTGGAAAGCAGGCCGTCGCCATCGTCATCCAAGGGGATGTCGACATCGGTCAGGCAGCCAGCCAAACCAAAGAGCGCGGTCGCGAGGACGATTCCTCTCATGGGACCTCCAGAGGATGCAGTATGCCACATCGTCACGGGATGTCCATGATCGCGCCTAGTTTTGACGTGATGCGTGAGATCGGCGACGAGACTCGGTTGGCGCTGACGCGGCGCAGGGCTCGCCGATGTCGGCTGATCCGCATAGCTACGGATCTGTAGGAGGCGCTGAATGATCGCGACTACCGCGCTTGTACTGCTCAAAGACAGAGTTGTTCCTGACAGGAACCAGTGGGCTCGGTGGCTGGAAGCCGCGGGACTGCCGGTTCAGCTAGAGACTGGAGAGCCCGAAGGTGGCTTGGTGGTTCGCTGGTTGACCGAAGACGGCCTGCATCGCTTATCGCTGGTGTTGGAAGCGGCCGACGGCACCGATGTGCAGATGGTGTCGCCGCGGGTGGCCAACCGCGAGGCCGTCGAAGAGGCGGTTTGGCGCTGGAGACTCACCCTGCAGGTCGAGGACGCCAAGCGCCTCCCGCTGGATCTGACCCTGCTGGGCGTCGTCGGCGCCACCGTGCCGAACGTCGCCGCAGTGGCGGTTCGGATCGCCCCGTGCGCCACGTGGCACGCTGCAGAAGACCTGGCGTACCTACTGGGGGATGGGCCGGAGCCGGAGTGGCCGGGCGAATTGCTGGTGGATCTGATGCCGGGCCCTCTCGGACCGGACTCCTTGGCTGTGCTCTCCGACGGCTTGGAGCGGTACGGCATGACTGAGGTGATGGTGGTGGCCGATCGGGCCAGCCTAGCCGAGGCGTGGTCGTTGGCTTTGGAGCTGCTCGATGACCGAATGTTGGACGCCGCTCCGTCGGCGGACCTACAGCGGGGGCCGCATCCGACCCGCCCGCTGGCATGGGTCGATGTGGCCTTTGTCGACGGGGGAGAAGACGATTCCAGCGCGAGCGGCGGCGAGTGAATATCGGCGTTTGGACACCGTTTCGCAGCGGGGGCGCCCTTGGGGAACCCCGGGCGTTGCCCATCGGCAGGGCGGCGATCGAGTTGGGCAAACGTGGCATCACCGTGGTGGTGGGTCAGCCCAGCGGGCCTTCACAGATGACCGGCGTGATCGCAGCAGGGGCGTTGTGGGAGTCCGTGGAGAACGTCCCGGTGGTGGGCGTCTACGACCGGTTTCCAAGCGCCTCTCGGGCCTCGGAATTCGCGGAGGGGATCGAGGCGCTGGCGGGCTGCCGGGTCGTGAACCCGCCTTGGTTTACAGACTTGTGTAGAGATAAGGTTCGAACTCAAGAAGTGCTTGAGCGGGCCGGCTTGTCCATGCCTGAAGTGGAGACTGATCCAGCGGCGTTTTCTCGTCGACTGGCGGAGTGGGGGACCGGCTTCTTGAAACCGCGCCACGGGTCTTTTGGTCGGGAGGTCCGCTGGGTGAGCGCCACCGATGCGGCTGCGTGGCAGTCCCCACCCGCGGAAGGCGGGCCGTGGATCTTGCAGCAGGCGGTGTTGCCTCCTCCCAACATGGCGGGGGTCTGCGTTCGGGTGCTGGTGCAGCGCGCGGCCGATGGCGGTTGGGTGGCGCGGACGCCGGTACGAAGAGCCTCGGTGAGCGATCCTGTAGTCAACGCCGCGCGGGGGGCGGACTTGTCGCCGCTTCGCGATGCGTCCCACGTCCATGAGCTCGCGCTGATGGCGGCTGCCGCCCTGGCCAATGGCGATCCTGACGTGGTGGAGGCTGGCGTGGATGGGGTGATCGACGAGGCCGGACGGCCGCACCTCATCGAGGTAAACTCGCGGCCTCGCGGGCGGCTGCGCGCTCTTGCGGAGCGGTGGCCGGACGCGTTCCACGCGGAGCATGTGCAAGCTTGCATGGCGCCGCTGACGGCCTTGTGCCGGTAGGAGCCTCAATGGCACGCGCGATGTGGAATGGAGTGGTGCTGGCCGAATCCGATGACATCGTCACCATGGAAGGCAATGCCTACTTTCCGCGGGAGTCCCTGTCTCAAGGTCACTTTGAGGCGTCAACACAGACCACGATCTGTCCCTGGAAGGGCACGGCGTCCTACTTCGATGTGGTGGTCGATGGGGCTCGGAACGCCGGAGCCGCTTGGTACTATGCGACGCCCAAGGACGCGGCAGCCGAAATCAAGGGTCGAGTTGCCTTTTGGAGAGGCGTGGTCGTAGGGTAGGCCCGAGGGTAGCCAGGCCCACACCCACCACAGAACCCAGCCCTGCCACCAGCGTGAGCGGTGTCAGGGGTTCGGACAGGAAGACCCAGGCGAGCAGGCCGGCGCCGATGGGCTCCAGCAGGGATGCGGCGGTCACCACGGAGGCGGGCAGGTAGCGCAGGGCGTAGTTGAATCCGTTGTGGCCCAGGAGCTGGGGACCGATCGCGAGGGCGGCAATACCGAGCCAAATTCCGGGGGAAAAGCCGATGAGCGGCACGCTCAGGCTCAGGCTCACCGGGAGCAGGACGGCAGCCGCACTCGCGCAGACGAGGCTTCCATAGGTGGCGATGCCCACCCGGCCCCGAACGTCTCTCCCGAGCATGAAGTAGACGGCCCCTGCGACGCCGGCCAATGCGGCCAGCGCATCGCCTTGCCAGGTGGGGGAGGCGTCGGTGGACGTCGTGAGCCACGCGGCGCAGGGTAGGGCGATCGCCATCCCCAGCCACCACCACAAGGCAGGCCGCTTCTTGTGCAGGAGCGCCTCTGCGATGC
>JBGCER010000058.1:0-3541 GCA_045106515.1 Myxococcota bacterium | reverse complement strand
CGCCGCCGCCGGGGGTGGGTCCGGTGGTCCAGATGCCGCCAGACTCGTTGCAGTCGTCGGACTGTGCGAGGTTCGACGCAGATCCTCCGTACACATCATGGACGAATGGGTTGCTGGCGGAGGTGCGGTGGGGGCTGTCGAACCAGTCATCGTTGAGGGTGACGTGGCAGTGGCCGCACTGGCGCGTATTGTCGCGTCGCGTGGGCTCTCCGGGGTCTTGGAAGATGAACTCCGGATTGTCCTGCGGGTCGAACCGGGTCAGCGAGATGGTGATATTCGCCGTGGGCTCTTCGCTGATAAAATAAGGAACAATGCGCGCTTCTGGATGAGAGGCGATCAGGGCGATATCGCCTCGAACGGTGCGGTCGACCGTGACCGTCACTCGTCCCTGGGCATCGGTCCGGTAGCTGGTGCCGCGGCCACCCTGAATCACCGTGGCGCCGGGGATGGGCTGCCCGTCGAGGGTCACGGTCACGGTGCGAACGACGCTGAGCACCGGTCCATCGGTGTCGTCGGTGAGATCGGTCGCGTCTGTGCTGTCGGAGGTGTCGGTGGACGGTGATGGGCAGCCTGGCCCCAGCAGCAGCGCCAGGAGGAGTGCGCGGCTGTACCGGTTCATCGCCCGTTCGCGGAGAAGTGCTGGTAGTCCTTGGACGACGACCAATTTCCGCCCCACTTCCAGCCGATGGCTCGGAAGGCGGCGATGGCGGGGCTGTCGGGACCGATGACGCCGGCGGCGCCGGAGCTGCGATCGAGCCAGGCCCGACCCTCTGGAGGATCGACCTTCTTGCCTCTCACGTAGGGGTTTCGAAGGGGGTTAATGTCGATTGCGCGGCCGTAAGAGTGCTGGGACCACGACGAGCCGCCCAACACGGGGCGGCAGTTAAAGGCGCTGGTGTTGTCGGCCTTCATCGACAGGGTGTCGCTGCCCTCAAACTCGCGGACCGGGCGCATCTGCACAATGGCAAAGCTGGCGTCGAACAGGCCCTTGAACGCGGTCACGACCTTGTCGGCGGAGTCGTGGTGCACGATGAGCTGACCTCGCGCTTGGCCGCCATCGAGGGTGTGGTGCGGCAGCTCCAGCACGCGCAGATCGTCGAGGTGGACGGGACAGCCTTCCCTCCACGACACGCCGGTCATGGCCGCGCGTTCTTCGGTGGAGAGGGTACGCACGACCGGCTCCCACGCGGGTGCGGCGGCCGACGGGACCGCGCCCAGCACAGCCAGGGCGGCGATGGCGGTGACGCGCCTACTCACAGGCATTGAACTCGTCCCATTTCATTGCGTCGAACGCGACTTTTTCGTCTTTCCCGATCTGAGCGGATCGGGGGTGCTGACTGTAGTTTCGGTTGTTGAAGAACCACCGGGTCTGCTTCCACGTGCCGTCTTTCTTCTTCTTCCGGCCCCAGCCCTCGTATCGACCAAACACCAACCATCCCTCGTAGACCACGTCGCCGGCGGCGTCGCACAGGCGCACGAGCCCTCGGTTCTCTGCTGTCCAGTCTCCGGTGGCCCTGTGACCATCGGGCCATTGACGGGTGCCCCAGCCGAGCACCTCGCCTTTGGCGAAGGTGCCTGTGTGCAGATTGTCTTCGGCCCAGGTCAGCACGCCTTTGCCGTCGGGATCGTTGTTCACGAACTCGCCGGCGTAGGTGCGGCCATCGTCGGCCCAAGACCGGACGCCTGTTCCATTGAGCTTGCCCTTGAGGAAGGTGCCTTCCAGAACGTCTCCGCGGGGGAGCTCCAGCCGACCTTCGCCGTGCGCCAGGTTGTTTTGGAAGGCGCCCTTGAAACGCTCGCCGTCGCGGGCGGTGAGCTCACCTTGTCCGTGAAAATCGCCATAGTCGAACTCGCCCACATAGCGGCGCCCGTCCGGCCATATGCGCGTGCCCGGTCCGTGGGGCAGCAAGGCCCGAACGGAGCCGATGTAGGAGCCGTCTTCGTCCCAGTCCACGTTGAACTCGCCGCTGGCCAAGCCTCGGTCCCAGGTGCCGGCATAAGACACCTCGTCGGTCACGGTCAGCACCCCGGGACCATCGCGTAGACCGCGCTTGAATCCGCCTTCAAAGCGGGTTCCAGGCTTGTCGTCTTGGATGCCATACCCCTGGTACAGCCCGTCTTTGAACCGGCCTACGTACTGGGCGCCATTGGTGTGGTTGGCCTTGCCGACTCCGTCTGCGCAGTCGCCGGTGGTGCACCAGAGCACGCCGTCGGTGGTGTCATTGTCCGAAAAGACGGTTCGGTTTTGAGGGTCGTACTCCACGGCCGTGAGCGTGACCGTGCGCTCCTCGGCCTCGTCTTTCACCACCACCACGACGGATTCGCCTACCGCTCTGGGAAGGCGACCGGCCATCTCGAAGGCGGACATCCTGCGCGTGAGCTTGCCGTCGATCCGCAACAGCCGGTGTTCGGGGCGGAGTCCTTGGGCCCAGGCGGGGGTGTCTTCACCGACGGCTTCGATTTGGCCTTTGTCGCCGGGAATCAGCCCGACGCCTACATCCCGAGCCACCACGACGGGGGCGTCGGCGGGGCGCTCCAAGGGGGCAGCGATGCCAAGCACAGTGAGCAGCAACAAAAACACACGAACTCCGAAGCTGAGCAGGCCTAACCCGGGCGGACGCCGCCTCGCGGGTTCATGACGGTTCCTGTGTGGTAGATATTCCTGCGAAGGGTGTAAACGGCTGGTCGGAGGAAGTGATGCTCGCGATGCGTCTGGGTGCAGTGGCGGCGGTCGTCGTCGGGGTCGCCACCATCGGCTGGGCTTCCTATTCGAGCTATTCAGCGTTGGACCTGGTGGAAATCGGAGTCTCTGCTCAGGTCAAGAGGGTGCGTTCCGGGAAATCGAGCGCGACACTCGTGACCTACGCGGGCAAGACCTACGGGTGCAATGGGGGTGGGTACGCCACAGGCACACCTGTATTTGTCGACCCCCAGCGCCCGTGGCGGTGTCGTTCGAAAGACGATCTTGGGGCCCTCAGCGTCTTTGAACTCACGCTGATCAGCGTCGGGTTCTTCCTGATCCTCGCGGCGATTGCGACCTTCGTCTTCGAGGCCTTTGCCACCGACTCGGAGCTGGAGCGCTTCGAGATGTAGGGGTGATCAGGACCCGGTGAGCGCCGCTGCGAGCCCCGCCGCACACCACGCCAGCAGCTGCGACTCGTCGTCGGCCCCCGGCGCCCGCAGGGAACAGGAGCCGATCTGAAGCTCGGCCTCGTGGCGAGCCACCACCGACAGGTGTCGAGGCTGGCCGTCTAGGGCCGGCGAGCGCATCACCTGGGCCTTGAGGGTCTGGTCCCCCAGCACCACATCCAAGGATTGCATCGTCGGGTCGCCGCCTTGGAACTCGGCGCTGCCGGCAGGGGGCAGGGCGTCGGTGTGGCGCACGCGAACGATGGCCTGGTCTCCGCACGCCCAAGAGCGGGTCTGTTCCAAGTCCACCGCCTTGCAATCGGCGAAGGGGGAGTCCGGGCTGGGCAGCGCCGCGCGCTGGGGTTCAGGCTCCGGAATGGGCGCGGGGCCGGCCCCCGGATTGGGGGCGCAG
>JBGCER010000057.1:0-16986 GCA_045106515.1 Myxococcota bacterium | reverse complement strand
GGTCGACACCCACGGCACCGATCCGCTCGATGATGACACCGACAATGACGGCCTATCCGACGGCGACGAGGTCAATACACACGGCACCAAGCCGTTGTGGGGCGACACCGACGAAGACGGCCTGTCCGACGGCGATGAGATCGACACCCACAGCACCGACCCGCTCAACTCGGACACGGACGGCGGCGGGATGGCCGACGGCGTCGAAGTCGATGCCGGTACGGACCCCAATGATGCCGGCGACGACCGCTCCATCAGCGAGGATGACCCCGATGGGGACGGGCTGACCGACGCCGAGGAGATCGCGCTGGGCACTGACCCCGACGTGGCCGACTCCGATGGAGACGGTCTTGACGACGGCGACGAGCTCTCGGTTGGCACGGACCCGATGGTCGGTGACACCGACGGCGACGGACTCTCTGACGGCGAGGAAGTCAATGATGTGGGCTCGGATCCCACCATGCGAGACACCGACGGTGACGGGCTCCTGGACGGTGTCGAGGTCAACGTGCACGACACGGACCCCAACGACGCCGACTCCGATGATGACGGCCTGTCCGACGGCATCGAAGGGCGCAGCAGCGGCACGAATCCGAAGCTCGCTGACACCGACGGTGACGGTCTCCTGGACGGCGTCGAGGTCAACACCGAAGGCACCAACCCACTGCTGGACGACACCGATGGTGACGGCCTCACCGACGGGGCCGAAGTCAATGAGCACGGCACCGATCCCCTGCGCCGCGACACCGATGGTGGCGGTCTGGGTGATGGCGATGAGATCGAGTTCGGCTCCGATCCGAACGACCCCAGCGACGACGCCGAGATCCTCGACGACGACAACGACGGGCTCTCCAACGCCGAAGAGGCGCGTATCGGGACCGATCCCCAAGAGCGCGACTCCGATGGCGATGGCATCAATGATGGTATCGAAGCCCTGCGATTGGGCACGGATCCCACCCGCGCAGATAGCGACGGCGACGGCCTCAACGACGGCTCCGAAGTCGAGAGCGGCACGGATCCACTCCGCGCAGACACCGATGGCGACGGCATCGACGATGGCGAAGAAGCCGACACCCTCACCGACCCACTCGACGCGGACAGCGACGATGATGGCTTGCTGGACGGCGATGAGCGTCAGCGCGGCACCGATCCCAACGTTGCGGACAGCGACGAAGACGGGCTCGACGACGGCGATGAGGTCTTCAACTACGGCACCGATCCCAAGAACGAGGACAGCGATGGGGATGGCCTAGAGGACGGCGCTGAGGTCAATACCCACAGCACCGATCCCACCGACCCGGACACCGACAACGGCGGTATTCCTGATGGCGAAGAGATCGAGCTCGGAACCGACCCGCTGGACCGCAGCGACGACGGCACAGGCAGCTACCAAGGCGGCTGGTTTGGAGCGTGTTCCACCGGACCCGCCCCCGCGACGGGAGGCCTCCTGGCCCTCATGCTGCTCGGCCTCGGCCTCACCCGTCGACGTCAGCAGTCCTAGCCCGCAACGATAGTCCAAAAGCGACGGCCGCTGCGTCCCTTGGGGCACAGCGGCCGGCTTGCGTCCTCCCCCGTTCTCGTCGACGCCCTACGATAGCGGCGTCGCGAGTGTGACGGGTTGTGGTCCGCTCGGCGTCTACTTGGCGGCGATCTCTTGGGCCAGCCGCACTTGGACGGCACAGACCTTGTACTCGGCCGTGCCGGTGACCGTGTCGCCTGCTTCGTTCGTGAGCAGGTTGGCCCTCGCTTCTGCGAAGTGTAGCGGCATCCAAACGCAGCCCCGTTTCACATCTTTGGTGATCCGAGCCACCGCGGTCACCTCGCCGCGCCGGCTCGACACGAACAGCCGCTGGCCGTGCTCAATGCCACGTCGACGGGCGTCTCGCGGGTGGATCTGCAGGAAGTTCTCGGGCTGCTTGGCCTGACCCGCCAAGTCGCGCCGGGTCTGCGTCGCCGAATTGTAGTGGTACAACGTTCGACCCGTAGACAAGATCAGCGGGTAGTCTTCATCGGGAAGCTCGGCGCTCGGGCGGTAAGAGATCGGCGTAAAACGAGCCTTACCCCGCATGGGACCGTCCATGTGCAGAGCTTCGGTTCCCGGATGGTCCAAGGTCGGACAGGGCCACTGAAGCCCCTTCGGGTTCTCTCGCAGCCGCTCGTGGGTAATGCCCGCAAACTGCGTCGTGAGCACAGCCATCTCGGCGTAGACCTCGCTCGGATGCGAATAACTCGGCATGGGGTAGCCCACGCGTTGCGCGATCTCGACCAAGATCTCCCAGTCGGCCCGCGCCTGCCCTGGAGGGTCGACAGCCTTACGCACAAGCTGAACTCGCCGGTCGCTATTGGTGAACACGCCGTCTTTCTCGGCGAAGTTCGTGGCTGGCAAAATCACGTCTGCGAATCGGCAGGTCTCGTTGAAGAAGATCTCCTGCACGACCACGAACTCGGCCTCGTTGAGTCCCTTCTCGAGTTTGGACACGTTGGGCTCAGACAGGACGATGTCTTCGCCCATGACATACAGCCCCTTCACGTGCCCCTCGCACAGGGCCTCCATCAGGACCGGCAGGGTCATGCCCGGGTTGGGCGACAGGGGCACACCCCACGCAGCCTCGAACTTGGCCTGGTGCTCCGGCACGTCGACCCGCTGATAGCCGGGGTAGTAGATGGGGCTCGCGCCGGCATCGTTGGCCCCTTGGACGTTGTTCTGTCCGCGGAGCGGGTTCATGCCTGCGCTGCGCTTGCCCAGGTGCCCCGTCATCAGCACGAGGTTCGCTAGCCCATAGACATTGTCTGTGCCGTGAGTGTGCTCGGTAATGCCCAATGTGTAGTAGATACCTGCTTTTTCAGTGGTGGCATACCAGCGGGCGACGGTGCGGATGTCTTCCGCATCCAGGCCCGTGACCTCGGCCGCACGCTCAGGCGTGTACTCGGCGATCGACTCCACCACCGACTCAAAGTCCTCGCAGTGCTCGGCGATAAAGGCGTGATCTACAAGGTCCTCGGTGATGATCACATGGGCCATCGCATTGAGGAACCACACATCCGTGCCGGGGTGGATCTGGAGGTACTTGTCCGCGACGTCGGCGAGCCAGATCTTGCGTGGGTCCACAACGACCATCCGGGCTCCGCGACCCAGCGCCCGCTTCATCTCCATGGCGATGATCGGGTGGGCCTCCGTGGTGTTCGAGCCCATCACCAGCAACAACTCGGCGTCCCGGATCTCCGGGATGCTATTGGTCATCGCTCCTGCTCCAAACGTGGCGACCAGACCGGCCACCGTGGGAGCGTGTCACGTTGCGGCGCATTGATGGCAGTTATTTGTGCCAAAGGCCGCGCGAGCCAATTTCTGCATAAGGTAGTTTTCTTCGCCGGTACAACGGCTCGAAGAGACAAAGCCTAGGGCGTCGGGCCCGTGGCGTTCCTTGATCCCGCCGAGCCCCTTGGCCACCGCATCGAGCGCTTCCTCCCACGAGGCCTCGCGAAAGGTGCCGTCGTCATTGCGCATCATCGGCGTGGTCAGCCGGTCAGGGTGGTGGATAAAGTCGTACGCAAAACGACCCTTCACACACAGGTTTCCGTCATTGACCGTCGTTCCAGGCGGAGGCGCTTCCACAGCGACCACCCGTTCGTCCCGAACGCGAATGTCGACCTGGCAACCCACACCGCAAAAATTGCAGGTGCTTCGCACCAAATGTTCGTTCTCGACCGCGTCCTGAGGAGACTTCTTCTCGTACATGGCTCCGGTGGGGCACGTGGCGATGCAGCCACCGCACAGCTCGCAAGAAGAGTCGAGGAGATCCTGGTCAAAGGCCGTGGCGATCGTGGTCTTTCCACCGCGATTGGAGAGCTGGATCGCGCTGACCGCCTCGACCTCGTCACAATATCGGGTGCACCGCGCACACAAGATGCACGCGCTGGGATCGAAGCCAATGTAGGGGTTGATGTCCACCCGACCGGACCTGGGGCTCTGGATCGCCGGAAGCTCGGTCAGCTGATCCTTGAGCACGATCGCCTGCTCGCGCAGATCGTTGCCCACGGCCAGGTCCGGAGGCAGCCCTTCGGCATCGAGGGGGGTGTCGGCCAGATACATCGACACCAGCACCGCCCGATGCTTGTCGATCCGCTCGGATTGCGTCACCACCTCCATGTCAGGAGCAGCCTTAAACCGGCACGATGGCTGTAGGCGCCGCTGACCAGACACCTCGACCAAGCACATGCGGCAGGCCCCTGTGGGCTCCAAACGCGGGTCGTGACAGAGGGTTGGAATGTGCACGCCAACCCGTTCGGCGGCCTGCAACACGGTCTCGCCCGTCTTCGCTTCGACGGATTTGCCGTCGACGGTGAGATGGAAGGTGCGACTCATGCGGACTCCCCGTGCTCAGGTCCATCGGACCTTCGGCCAAAGTCATCAGGAAAGTAACGGAGTGCGGTGCGAAGCGGCTCGGCAGCCACCATGCCCAAACCGCAGATGGAGCCCTCGGCCATCTCCCAAGCCACGTCTTCGAACGGAGAGAAGATACTTGGATCCCCATCTTTAAGATACCTACTCACGCTCTGACGAACCACTTGCGTGCCGAGTCGACACGGTGCGCACTGACCGCAGGATTCATCTTCGAAAAACACCGCCTGCCAAAAGGAGGCCTGGGCCATATCGACGGTGTCATTGAGCACCACCACACCGGCGCTTCCCAACATAGAACCCAGCTTTTGCAGCCCCTTGAAGTCCAGAGGCGCCCCTCGATGCGCCATGGGCAAGAACCCAGAGGAGGCACCTCCCGGGCTAAAAGCCTTCGGTTGACCGACATAGCCGCCCGCCGCCTCCACGAGCTCATCGAGGCAGATGCCCAGCGGCAACTCGTACACGCCCGGGGTCTTTACATGGCCGCTGATGCAATACAGCTTCGACCCCGCCTCGGTGCGCCCCAAGCGACGAAAACGTTCGCCGCCTCGAAGCAAGATGTCAGGCACGCACGCCAGAGTCTCGACATTGTTCATGAGCGTCGGCTTGCCCCACAACCCGCTCTGGGTCGGGTACGGCGGCTTGTGGCGAGGCATGCCGCGCCGGCCTTCGATGGACTCGATAAGCGCGGTCTCTTCTCCGCAAATGTACGCGCCGTGCCCATCGATGAACCGCCAGTCCAAGTGGCCAACAAAAGCCTGGGCCTCGGCGATGGCGCGCTCGACGCTGGCGCGCTCTTCGGGAAACTCGCCGCGCACGTAGAGGAAGAGCGTCTCGGCGCCGACGGTTTCGGCGGCGATCGCCAAGCCCTCCACCAACAAATGTGGACGACGAAGCATGATTTCGCGGTCTTTGAATGTGCCAGGCTCCCCCTCGTCCGCATTGAGGACCAGGTAGCGCTCGCCCGGGGGATTGTTCCGCACGGACTTCCACTTCAGGGCGGCTGGGAACCCCGCCCCGCCTCGGCCTTGGAGCGCCGCGGCCTCTAGCTCCGCGATGACCGCGTCTGGGCCTCGCTCTCGGGACCAAAGCAGCGCCGCATAGTCGGTGCGATCCGCGCCTCCCAAGTTCATGGGCAGAGACGGATCGTCCGGTGTGATCCCGCCGCGTGGTGCGGCCTCGACAATGCCGAGCTCGGGTCCAATGACCACTGGAGCGCGGTCGCACTGGCCCAGACACGACACCTTTTCGCCGGGGATGTGCTCGGCACCCTCCAAGATGCAGGACAAGCCCTGGCAGACACGCCGGTCGACGTTGGGGTGGCTGAGGAGTTCGTAGAACCGCCCTGCCCCCCACACATCCGCTTCAGGCACGCCCGTGAGTGAAGCGACCCTTCGAACATTCGTGGCGTTCACCCCACCGGCTGCCTTGAGCAGCTCCAGCACGCGGTGACGCTCTGCGCCGTATTTCTCCATGGACCCCGCCAAGGTGGAAGGGGCCAGTGTCGCACGGGCTTGTCGACCCTACAAGGACGAACGCGTGTCCATGAGCGCGCATTCGGGGGCCTGATCGCCGTAGGCCAAGACGGACTCCTCAAGCGGGGTGCCCTTGGCGTCTGTTTGGGCCAAGAGACCATCGAGCGTCACCACCATCTCGGTGGGCTCGCCTGGGAGCTGAAGCTTAATCGTCGCCTTCTTAAGCTCCCAACTTCCGGCCACCACGGACTCGATCGCCTCGCCATCGGCGTCGAGGCGGGTCGTTCGCCGCTCCGCTCGCCCGTCTGGCAGCAGCGAAAGTTGCCCACCTGTAAGCGCGCCCTCGGCGGACACCGAATGCCAAGTCGTTGTGGAGACGACCGACGCGGCCACTCTTGGCTTGAGCACGCCCTCGAGGCGGCGCACTGGCAGACCCGCCATGGTCACAGACTGAGGTCGACCCTGGCTCTTCCAAGCGCGACCCCGAGAGGGCCAGAGCCGAAGCCCCAAGCTGTTAGGGGCTGCGGCGGGAATCGCAGCCAGGGCGGGGTCTTCGTGCAGCCGCTCGATGATGTCATCATCGAACACCCAAGCCGCTTGCAGATGGGCTTCGATCTCAGCGGGTGTGGCCGCCCAAGCACAGATTTCATCTGGCATTTCGACCCGGATCCGAGCGAGCGCCAAGGCGGACAAGAGCTGCGCCCTGCTGTTCCGCGGACTCGCTGCGGCAGCGGCCTGAGCCACCTCGACCGCGGCTCGCAGGTCTCCGGCGGCCAGATAGCCTTCCGCCGCAGCGACCCAGTCCAAGCTCGGGTCGGACAGCTCGGGAGGCTGATCGGGGGTGGCCAACGCGGACGGGGGCATAGGCACCTCTTCAGGCGCCTCCACCACAACATCGTTGGCCCAAACTGGAACAGCCCACCCACAAAGTGGGAGGGCTGAAACCACAAACAACGCGCTCACCGCCGCGCGCAGCGATGCACGCCGTGGTGGGAGCTGCGCCAAACGCAATCAGTCGCGCTTGACGTAGGGAAGCAGTGCGATCTGACGCGCACGCTTGATGCTGTTTGCAACCTGACGCTGCTGCTTGGCGGTGAGGCCAGTGGCGCGGCGGGGCAGGATCTTGCCGCGCTCAGTCAAGAAGCGCTGCAATTTGCGGATATCTTTGTAGTCAACCTTCTCGCCTGGGGCGAGGGGAGAGCTCTTACGACGGGCCATATTTGATCGCCTCGGACTCGACAGGATTGCCAGAGACAGGATTGTCGTAGACTGGCGGTTCTGCTGTTGAGGCCCCAGAGGTAGACCTCCGGAGCAAACGGCCCCGCGAACTAACCGGGGTGGGTGCTGGTGTCACCCATTAACCTGCGCTCGTCTGACAGGTGGGGCA
The DNA here is from genome assembly GCA_045106515.1 of Myxococcota bacterium. GTDB lineage: Bacteria > Myxococcota_A > UBA796 > UBA796 > REDI01. The sequence continues at coordinate 9,725 of JBGCER010000057.1, read as the reverse complement.
AAACGGGCTTATACGGCCGGCTATTCGGATGGCCTGGATCGGCTCATTACAGGCATCGCACGGCTGCCCCACCCGCCCGTACACCCGGAAGGGGTTGCTGGACGGATCCTGCGACACATAGACCATCTCATCGGCGCCCGCCTCGCGCAGCGTGCGGCTCAGCGTCCAAACTAGCGCGGCAGCAATTCGCGAGAAGTCCTGCTCGTTCAGTTTATTTCCCCCGATCAGCGGATGGACCCCCGCCTTCCATAGGGCTTCCGTCGCTTGGATATTCCCCACGCCCGCCAGCCTCGACTGGTCCATCAGCTGAGTCTTGATGGACCCCCGTCCCGCCAGCCGAGACTGAAGCTGGAGGCCGGTCAGCGGATCCGGCCACGGTTCGGGGCCCATGCCCTGACCCAAGGCGTCTTCCAACGAACGTTCGGTGGGACACACGGCCCCAAAGCGGCGTTGATCCTCGAACCACCAGATCTGGCCATCATCGAAGCTCACCCGGAGGCGCCCGTGCGGCACGGCCTGCAGATCGCGCCGGATCCACCGACCGGTCATGCCCAGATGACACAGAACGTTCAGCCTGCCCACCGACCATCCAAGCCGCTTGCCCCTGCGCAACACCGGTCCCACACACTGCCCCGACCACTGTCCCGCCCAAGCTTGAGCGCCGTCCCACGCGTGGCGCGGCGAGGTAGACAAGGCCGAGCGCACCGTTGTGGGCTCCGTCAACTGGAGCTCACGCACACGTCGACCCTCCCAGTGTCGGGACAGTTGGCGCCTCGCATGTTCGACTTCGGGCAGCTCTGGCATGCACAGCGTGTAGCATGGCGACCCAGCCATGGAGACCCTTTGAACCTGTCCAGCACCTCCTTTGTGCCCCACGGGATGCTCGACTCACGCTTCGCGCTTGGGCGACATCACGCCGAGACTCACTTCGAGTTTTCCGACAATCGCAATCCACAACTCACGTGGGACTCCGTGCCCGCCGGGACCCGGAGCTTGGCTCTGTTGTGCGTCGACAGCGACGTGCCCACGGTGGCGGACAACGTCAACAAGGAGGGCCGCACCGTCGACGTCTGGCTCCCGCGCGGCGACTTCTACCACTGGGTCCTCGTCGATCTACCGCCCGACCTTCGCAGCATCGCCGAAGGCGTCTACAGCGACGGTGTCACCCCAAAGGGCAAGTCCTTTGAAAAGGCCACTCCCCTAGGGGGCCGCTCCGGCCTCAATCACTACACCTACTGGTTCGAGGGCAACGCGGACATGGGCGGGGATTGGCACGGCTACGATGGGCCTGGCCCGCCGTGGAACGACGAGCGAATGCATGCCTACAAGTTCCAATTGTTCGCGCTGGACGTGCCGCGCCTAGACCTGCCGCCCCGGTTCTTCGGTGCCGATGTTCGTTCGAGCATGAAGGACCACATCTTGGGGCGCGCGGAGCTCATCGCTCGATACGCCATCAATCCCTCGGTCGCGGCGCAAGGCTAGTGCACCCGACGCTCAGGTTCGATTGCCTGGGCCCGCCTCAACCGCTACCTACCGACCCGCTTCAGGAGGCTTGCATGCGCTTCATTTTCGTCGGTCCCCCCGGTGCTGGCAAAGGGACCCAATGTGCCCGTCTGACCGAACGTCTGGCCGTGCCCCACATCTCGACCGGTGACATGTTCCGGGCCGCCGTGAAGGCCGGCACCCCCATGGGCGTGCTCGCAAAGAAGGCGATGGATGCCGGCGAGCTCGTGGGAGACGACATCGTCATTGGTATGGTCCGCGAACGATTCGGCCAGGAAGATGTGGCCAACGGCTTCCTCTTGGACGGCTACCCCCGCACCGTGCCGCAAGCCGAGGCCCTGCAGGCCCTCCTTGGCGAACTAAACATGGCGTTAGATGCCGTGATTCTTCTCGAAGTGCCCGACAGCCTCATCGTGGAGCGCATCGTCGGTCGGCGCAGCGATCCCGAGACCGGCCGAATCTACCACCTGACCTTCGACCCGCCCCCCGCCGAGGTCGCAGACCGCCTCAAGCACCGAAGCGACGACACCGAAGAAGCCGTCCGCTCCAGGCTCTCTGCCTACCACGACCAGACCGCTCCCCTCATCCCGTTCTACGAGGATCTCGGCCTGATCCGCCGGGTTGACGGCGTGGGTGCGCCCGATGGCGTGACGGCCCGACTTCTCACGGCGCTGGAGTAGCGCTCAAGACCGGGCCCCACGCTGCCGATGCACGCATCGCCACGCACTCTGGAGGCCTCATCCACACCCGTCACACACTGCCACCGATGCTGGTCCTGGCAGAGGACCTCAACCGCTCCCCAACGGCGCCAGCGAACCGGCGCACGTGGGGTCAATCGTCGGAGCTGGCGTGGGTCGAGCCTACGAGTCAGCGAGACCCAGCGCCCCAGCCTCCGCCCGAGCGGCCCGCCGTCTGACCGATCGGGGTGTTACGCGGGCGGCTCCCCGGAGACCCGCCCTTTGGAACCGCCCACCTCAAGCTCTGAACCGGCCGCTGTTGCCGAACGAGCCGGAACGAACTCTGGCTTGGTGGTCCACGATCTCGCGAGACGATTCGCCCAGCGCTGGGCGGTGGCTCGGGTGAGCTTCGCCGTGCCACGCGGCGTAGCGTGCATGGTGACCGGCGCGAACGGCTCTGGAAAGACCACGCTTTTGCGGTGCGTGGCGACCGCGCTCAAGCCCCACCACGGCAGCATCCAATTCGACGGAAGCGACCTGTGGGTACAGCGACGCACCGCACGCCCCAACATCGCCCTGCTGTCCCATGCGACTCGGCTCTATGAAGACCTAGACGCCAGGGGCAACCTGCAGACCTGGGCAAAGCTCGGAGGGTACAGGCCCGACATCACCCAGCTCCTGGAGCGCGTTGGCCTGCCCAATCAGCGGCGTGACGCGGTTCGCACCTTCTCCGCCGGAATGCGCAGACGCCTCGCGTTGGCCCGGGTGTTGATCAAGCGACCCAAGCTGCTGCTGCTCGACGAGCCGTTTACGGCCCTCGATCCGGCTGGTCGTGAGCTGATCATCGAGATCGCCAAAGAGCTGAACGCCGGCGGCACCACGCTCCTCGTGGCCACGCACCTGCCCGATGTGGCCCGCCGGATCTGTCCAGAACACCTGCACATGGAAGACGGGCGCGTCATCGATCGATCCGCTGGAATGGTTCAATGATCCTGTTTTTTAAACAGATCATATGGATCGCTCTGAAGGACCTGCGCGTCGAGCTCAGATCTCCGGTGCGGATCATCGGCGTCTTTGTGTTCGCGCTCGCCCTCATCTTGATGGTGGCCTTCGCCGCGGGCAGCACGACCGCCATCCTCCAGCAGATCGCCGGCGGCACCCTATGGGTGGGCATGCTCGTCACCAGCAGCCGCGCCCTCGACCAGTCCTTTGCGATTGAGTTGGAACAAGGCGCCTTAGAGGAGCTGGTGCTCTGGCCCGTTGAAGCGGCGGCCATCTTCTACGGCAAGGCCTTGGCCAACGCGGTGGTGCTCCTGGTCGTGGGTCTCGCGCTGACCCCGCTCGTGTTCGCGGTGTTCAACGCACCCCTCGAAGAGCCGTGGTGGATGCTCGCCCTCCTCTTAATTCTGGGCAGTCTCGCGCTCGCGGCTCCAGGCACGCTGATGTCGGCTATCGCGGCCACAGCGCGCGGTAGCAGCGTGCTTCTTCCCCTTCTAATGTTCCCTCTGGTGCTTCCAGCATTGATGGCTGCGGCCCATTGCACAACTGTTGTGATGGAAGGAGACCACTGGCAGCAGGCTCCCAAGTGGCTGGCCGTGCTAGTCGTCTTCAACTTGATCCACTGGTCCCTATCGGGAATCCTGTTCCGCTACGTCGTCGAGGAAGCATGACCGCCCCCCAAAAAGAGTTCAACATCGTCAAGCTGATTGGCATTGTGTTGCTCCACCTGATCGGCGCCGGCGGGCTCACCCTGCTGATTTACGGGCAATACACGGGCCTGTTCGTGGTGCCGCCTGATGGGCACATGGGCGACATCGCTCGCATCCTCTTCGTGCACGTGCCCAGCGCGTGGAACTCGATGGCCGTCTACACCGTCGGCTTTGTCGTGGCGGTGCTCTCCCTCGTCACCATGCGAAAGGGCTTCGATCACGCCCTGGTGGCGTGTTTGGAAGTCGGAACGCTGCTCACCGTACTGCTGATCATCCAAGGCAGCATCTTCGCCCGGCTCACCTGGGGCGTGTGGTGGACTTGGGATCCTCGCCTGTCGAGCAGCGCAGGAATGCTGCTGACCTACGTCGGCGTGCTGATTCTTCGCACGCTCATCGTCGACGCGGACCGCAAGGCCGTCGTCACCGCAGTGGTCACAATCTTGGCGTCCGCCACTGTGCCGCTCACCTACTTCAGCGTGCAGCTCTGGCGGTCCATCCACCAGCTTCAGACGGCACCAACCGACATCGATGACCCACTGAAGTTCGCGTGGCGAATCAACGCCATCGCGTTCGCCCTCATCGCCGTTTGGCTCATCGGGCGAAGGTACCGCATCGCCCAACACACCTATGAGTCGCGCAAGGCCCCGCCGTTGCCTCCCGCAGACCCTCCCCCCATGGCAGAAGCCCTCTGATGGACCCCAATGAAACCCCCACTGAGGGCACAACCGTGCAGGTCGTCGAAGAATCGCTGGCCGAAGGCAGGCTAGAAGGTGGCTGGGGCTACATCTGGGCCGCCTACGGCATCACGTGGTTCGGTCTGCTCGCATACACCGTTTATGTGGTTGTACGCCGATACCTCCAGACTCAAGCTCGTCCCCATCGACCGGCGTAGACCCCGCAACGTCACGTCCCGTGTCGACGGGCATCCGAACCCGATACACCCTTTGTCCCCCCCCTCCCCGAGGCCCCAATGAAACCCTGGCAGCGACTGATCCTCGTCCTAGGCGCCCTGTCCGTAGCCAGCGCGGCGCTGCTCGCCGTGGTGTTCAGCGACTCGCTCGCCACGAGCGTGTTCGGGGAAGACAACATGGTCTACTACTGGTCTCCAACGGAGCTTTCCGAAAATAGCGACGTCGCAAAGAAGGCGACCGTTCGGCTCGGTGGCATGGTCCGTCGCGGCGATGACCCAGAGTGGGACAAAAAGCTGCCTCTCGAGTTCTACCTCGAAGACGGCGACAACAAGGTGAGGGTCCGGTCCACCGGCGCACCTCCGCAGATGTTCCGCGAGGGCATTGGTGCTGTCATCGAGGGCCGAATGGACGCCGACGGCGTGTTCGAGACGGACCGCGTGATGGTCAAGCACAGCAATGAGTACCGCGTCGACGAAGACGCAACGGTCGCCGAGGCCGCCCAGACCATGCAATAGCCGGGAGGAGCACTCATGATTCCCCTGTCAACGCTGGGAACGACGCTCGTCCTCGGCGCACTCGGCATGGCCGCAGCCGGTTCGGTCGTCGGGTTCGTGTCGGGCGCAACCAAGAGCATCACTGGGTTAAAATGGGCCCGGAACCTGGGTGTTGGCTTTGCCCTCGCCATGATCACCGCAAACTTGGTGATGGTGGCGGCGCTGCTATCCCGCGACTTCAGCGTGTCCTACGTGGCGGAGGTGGGCACCTGGCAGACCCCCCTGCACATCACCATCGTGAGCCTGTGGGCGAGCCTGACTGGGTCGATCTTGCTCTGGGGAGGCGTGCTCGGCCTCTACGTGCTGGGCTTGATCGTGGCCCTCGGAGACCGCCACCGGGCGTACCAGTCCTGGACCCTTGGCGTATTGCTCGCGATCTGCGTCATGTTTGGCCTACTGGTAGCCGGAGTCGCCAACCCGTTCGCGCCCACGGAGGCTGCGGACCTCGCCAACTTGGTGCGGCAGTTCGGGGCCAACCCCGAAGGCATGCCCATGGACGGGCCTGGGCCCAATCCACTGCTGCAAAACCACTGGCTCATGGTGGTACATCCTCCCACCCTGTACCTCGGATATGTGGGGATGGCGCTGCCCTTCTCCATGTGCGCTGCAGCGCTCTTCGCCGGTCGCCTCGAAGCCGGTTGGATGGCTCCCCTGCGCAGGGCCTTCCTGGTTCCATGGGCGTTTTTGTCCTTTGGCATCATGCTCGGCGGCTGGTGGTCGTACGCGGTGCTCGGCTGGGGCGGCTACTGGGCCTGGGACCCCGTTGAAAACGCGAGCTTCCTTCCTTGGCTGACCGGCACGGCCTTCCTGCACAGCGCCATGCTCATGCAGCGCCGAACCAGCATGAAGACCTGGACGCTCATCCTGGGAATGGGCACCTTCCTGCTCACGCTCTTCGGTACCTTCCTGACCCGATCCGGCGTGTTCAACTCCGTTCATGCGTTCGGATCGGGCACCGTCGGCCCCGTCCTGCTCGGCTTCATCATCATCTGCACCCTGTTCACGGTCACCCTGCTGGCCCTTCGGGAACACACGCTGCACATCGGGAGCAAGGACCTTCCCTCGCCAAAGCGTCGCTTGCCAAGGGAAGATCGTAAGGTTCAGCCTGTCGTGCTGAACGTCCTGCACGGCCTGCTCTGGTTCGTGCTGGTCGCGCCTCCCGCAGCCGCGATTACTGCCGCGTTGTGGTTCCAACTCCCCATCAATTTGGGAGGTGGCACGCCGGAGATGGTCAGCGCAGGTGTGGTGGAAGCCGGTTGGACCATCCCCAAGTGGGCGGCCTTCCTCTGGCTCCCTCTCTTGGGCCTCTTCCTCTTCCGTCGCCTACTGTCCCGCGACTTCATGATCGTGGCTCAGAACGCCACGTTTAGCGTGTTCACCTTCGTGGTGTTCCTGGGCACGACCTACCCGATCCTGGCCGATGCTCTACGCGACAAGAAGGTGAGCGTAGGCGAGCCCTTCTTCGATGCCTTCGCCTTCCCACTCGGCGTGCTGCTGGTGTGGCTCATGGGCGTTGGCCCCATGCTCCCGTGGGGACAGCAGTCCATCGTTGGCGCTTGGAAGCGCTTTTTGGCGCCCCTATCCGCCGCCATCGTGATCACAACCCTGTGCTGGCTGGTGGCTGGCATCGACCAGACCTACACGCTGATCGCCATTTTTGTGTGCATGGCCGCACTCTTTTCCAACCTGGGAGAGCTGCTCACCCCCCTGGTCAAGCGCGTGCTCGCGGGGGGGGGGCTGACTGGTGTCGTACACCTGATCCGGAAGGGTCGGCGGCGCTGGGGCGGTCATATCGCTCACTACGGCATCATCATGTGCGTGCTCTCAGTCGCCATTTCCCGAGGCTACGCCGTCGAGAAGGACGTCATGATCGCCAAGGGCGAGCAAGTGCAGTTCCAGGGCTACGACATCCGCTTCATGGAAGCGCGACAGCTCGAACAACCCCACCGCATCCGCACCGAAGCGGTGGTTGAACTCAGCCGAGACGGCGCCTTGATCGGCACCTATCTCCCAGCGACGCACAAGTACCTCACCCGCCGAGAGGGCCTGCCTAGCCCCGATGTGCGCAGCACGTGGACACACGACGTCTACTTGTCCCTCATGAGCGTCCAAGACAACGGCGCCAAGATCAGCCTGCACGTCAAGTCCATGCCCGGCGTGCTGTGGCTGTGGATTTCAGGCTTGGTCATCCTTTTGGGCACAGCCATTGCGGTGGTTCCCGAGAGTCGAGCTCCCGTTCAAGTCGCTCGTGCCGAGCCCGCTCGCGAGGTTGCATGAGCGCGTCGAGTCGAGTTCAGATCAACATTCCGATCTTGGTCGTGGGCATTGCGGTGCTCGGGGCCTTCGTCGGGCTGATGTTGTACGGGTTCACATCAGACCCCAGAGCGCTCCCCGAGAGCGCCAAAGTGGACCAACCCGCTACCGAATTCACTCTCGAATCGGTCTCTGGTGAGCGGGTGTCGCTCAAGGCGCTACGCGGCAAGCCGGTGGTGATCAACTTTTGGTCTACGTGGTGCATCCCGTGCAAGCAGGAGCACCCACTCCTGCAGAGCTTCCCGAAAGCCTACCCTGAAGTTGTGTTTTTGGGTGTTGTGTACCAAGACGATGCCCAGAAAGTCGAGCGCTTCCTAAAGCGCGATCCGGTGCCCTACCAAACCCTGCTCGACCCCAATGGGCGCGTGGCGATCGGGTATGGCGTCACCGGCGTGCCCGAGACCTACTTCATCAATCGAAGCGGCATCATTACGCACAAGCAGGTGGGACCTCTAAATCAGGAAGTCTTCGCGGAACAGCTAGAGGCGATTCTGCAATGAGCGTCTTCCCAACCGCATTACGCACGTGGTTCACTGCATCGGCTCTCGCCGTCGCACTGCTCATCGGTGGCATTGGCGCAGGCCTCTCAGCGGCACAGGCCCAGAGCCCAGTCGACGAAGCCACCTACGACGAGCCACTCGAAGATCTGCAAGCATCCATCGGGCCCCCCGGTGCACCGCCCGCCACAGAAGAAGAGCTCGACGCCATCGCCTACCGCGTCAGCAAGGGGCTGCGATGCCCCGTCTGTCAGACCAGCATCATCGACTCCGCATCGGACAGCGCGACCAATATGCGCACCCGTGTCCGAGAATTGGTCAGTTATGGGTACAGCAAGGCCCAGATCGAGGACTACTTCGTCCAGCAATACGACGACTGGATTTTGCTCGCCCCGCCCGCACAGGGGCTCAACTGGCTCGTGTGGATCGGCCCCGCGCTCGCCGGCGGCATCGCCCTCGCCGCTCTGGCCACGGTGGTTGTGAAGTGGCGGCGGGAGCCCGACCCTGTGCCCCTGCCCAGCGAGACCGGCGCCGCCCCACTCGACACCTACGAGCAACGCCTGCTCGATGAGATCGACCGATGACCCCTACGACGACGTCCGAGCGATTCGAAGAACTCATCGCCGCATTCACCAATGCGTTCGAGTTTGAGGTGTGGGCCACCCCCACCACAGTCATGCTTATTGGCGTGCTGTTCGGGATCGCGGTGGCCATCTTGGCCATGCGTCGAAACGAGCGAGCCGTCGTGGATGCCGAAGGTCGGCAACTGGACTTGATGCGCAGACGTGACACGGTCGTCGACGCCATTCGAGCCCTAGATCTGGAGCGAGACAAGCTCGCTCCTGAAGACTACGAACGTGAGCGTCAGCTCCTGCTGGCCCACGGCGCCCAGGCCCTGCGCGACCTCGAGGAGGACCCTGTGAGCCTAGACGACACCGACCTCATCGCAGCGATTGAAGCGCGACGCGAGGCCTTGGGGGATGGACGAGTCCAAGCCATCAAGGACCTGATCGCCGGAGGAGACGTCGGGCCCACACCGTCTCCTGCCCCCGCCTCCCCGCGCCCCACCATCAGCCCCCAGTGGCAAGGCGCCTTGATCACCCTGGGCATCTTTGGGGTGCTCGGCGTGCTCTACTTGGTGCTGACCGGTGTGGAGGCCGCCAACGACCGACAAGCCCAACAGCCGGCGACCACGTCCGCACCCGCCACGCCCACGTCCGCGCAAATCCCCAGGACCGAGGCCGAAAAGACCTTCGCCAGCACGCTGGAGAGCGACCCGACGAACGTCGAAGCGCTCAATGGAATGACGGACTACGAGATCCGCCGCCAGAACTGGGATGAAGCGAAAAGCCTGAATGAACGAGCACTTGCAGCAGCTCCGGGAGACCCCGAAGCCCGCACGTGGAAGGCCTTACTCGTCTACCGCACCGGCGCCTACCCTGAAGCCACCCGCCAGCTCGACAGTGTGATCGCAGAGCACCCTGAGTTCGCCCGCGGTCATCAATTCCGCGGCATGATTCACCTGCAGCTCAAAGAGTTCGAGCCCGCACTCGCGCGGTTC
>JBGCER010000056.1:0-9694 GCA_045106515.1 Myxococcota bacterium | reverse complement strand
GGCGCCAAGATCGGCATCATCGGTGAAAATGGAGCTGGTAAGTCTACACTGCTCAAAATCATGGCAGGACTAGACGACGAATTCGAAGGCACCACATGGCTGGATCCGAGCGCGACCGTGGGCTTCTTGGCCCAGGAGCCGAAGCTCGACGAGACCAAGACGGTGCGCGAAAACATCGAGCTCGCTGTGCAACCAACGCGGCAGCTATTGTTGGACTATGACGCGGTTAATGAGAAGTTCGCGGAAGAGATGACCGACGATGAGATGGACGCGTTGATCACGCGGCAGTCCGAGCTGCAAGACCAGATCGACGCCGTCAATGCGTGGGATATCGATCGCACCGTTGAGATCGCCATGGACGCGCTGCGGGTTCCCGATGCGGATGAGGCCGTCACCCACCTCTCGGGTGGTGAGCGACGTCGGATCGCGCTGTGTCGGCTTCTCCTTGAAAAGCCCGACCTGTTGCTCTTGGATGAGCCGACAAACCACCTCGACGCCGAATCCGTCGCGTGGCTCGAGCGGGCGCTGTGCGACTACGAAGGCACCGTCATTCTGGTCACTCACGACCGGTACTTCCTGGACAATGTCGTGAAGTGGATCCTGGAGATCGACGGTGGAATCGGAGTGCCATGGGAGGGCAACTACGAGGGCTGGCTGGAGCAGAAGCAAGAAAAGCTCGCCAAGCAAGACCGCGCTCAGTCCGAGCAAGGCAAGATCTTGGCTCGCGAGTTGGACTGGGTCCGGATGGGCCAGAAGGCCCGCCAGGCCAAGAGCAAGTCCCGACTGCGCCGCTACGAGGAGATGCTTGTAGAGGCGGGGTCCGAAGAGACCCGAACCCGGCGCCTAGACATCGCGATCCCGCCGGGCCCTCGGCTTGGCGACGTCGTCGTCGAGGCCAAGACCTTGGGCAAAGCCTTCGGAGACAAGCTTCTGATCGATGGCCTGTCGTTTCACCTGCCTCGCAATGGCATCGTGGGCATCATCGGGCCCAATGGTGCGGGCAAAACCACGCTGTTCAAGATGCTCCTCGGCGAAGAGCAACCCACGTCTGGCGAGCTCGAAGTGGGCCAGACCGTGCAGTTCAGCCACGTGGGCCAGTTCCGCGATGATCTGAAGAGCGATAAGGGCATTTGGGACAACATCAGCGGTGGCCACGAGATCTTGAAGATCGGACCCCGAGAGATCCGCTCTCGAGCCTATGTGTCGGCGTTTGGGTTCCGTGGCTCGAAGCAGACCCAAGCGGTGGGCACGCTGTCGGGTGGTGAGCGCAACCGGGTGCATCTGGCCAAGCTGCTCCAGTCCGGAGGCAACGTGCTGCTTCTCGACGAACCGACCAACGATCTGGACGTGGCGACCATTCGGTCGCTCGAGGTCGCGCTCGATGAGTTCCCAGGATGTGCTTTGGTCATTAGCCACGACCGGTGGTTCTTAGACCGGGTCGCGACGCATATCCTGGCCTTCGAGGGCGATAGCGAAGTCTTGTGGTTCGAAGGGAATTACCAGGACTATGAGCGGGATCGTAAGCGGCGCCTCGGAGCCGACGCGGATCAGCCGCAACGGATTAAGTACAAGCCGATTAGCCGCTAGCGGACTGGGCTATCCCAGCCAGCCGAGCGCCCATGCCCCGACGACGGTCAGCACGCCTAAGACTGCGCCGGCGATCAACAATGGGGCGATCAGCGACGTGGGCGCTGGGTCGTTCTCGGATTCTGTTGGGCTGTCCTTTGGCGTTGCGGGCTCAGGAGTGGCGAGCATCTCCTTGACGAAGGCCGGGGCCTCCATGGTAGGAGCATCGTCGACGGTCGGCGTGTCGTCCACGGGCTCCCTAGGCAGTGGGGCCGGGATCTCGGTGGGCGCGGTGTCCGCGACATCCACATCTTCTTCCGGCGCGTCTTCGGGCGCATGGTCTCGCACATCCTCTGGGGCGTCCGTCATGGCGTCGGCCGATTCGTCCGAGGTTGGCTCGGCGGGCGCGAGGTCGGGCACGTCACTGGGCACGGTCTGCGAGGCGGCGCTCGATGCGGACCCGGCGATGGGAGGCGGCTCACCAGAGGCGTCGTTGTCGTCGAAGTCCTCGAGCTCGATCTCGGTGTCGTCCGGGGAAGGGGCCGGGCCGCCGTCTTGCAGCGCCTTTTGCGCGCGGGCTTGCTCTTCAAGAATCTCGGTAGCGAGCTCGCTCTGGAGGTCTTCGAGCTGCAGACCCAACCCGAGCTCATCGAGGATGCCCCGGATGGCCATGGCGAGGGCTCGGCAGTCGGTGTGACGATCTTCGGGCTTGATCGCGGTGGCTTCGCGAAGGATCTGAAGCAGTGGCTCCGGCTGGTCCACAACATGGAGCAGAGAGAGCGGAGTCTGGAGCGTTTGGGCGGCCTGTTCGACGGTACGGGCGCCCGAAGGGTGCTCTCCGGAGATCAGCCAGTACAAGAGCAAGCCCAGACCATGGATGTCGGATCGAAACTCGAGGTGATCCGAGCCCTTGAGGTGCTCGGGAGAGGCGTATCGGGGGCTCGCGACCACGGCGGCCTTTCCGTCGATCTGGATTGGATCGGCGATCAGGGCCACGGTGCCGAAGTCGGTCACCTGTGGCTTCCACGTGGATGGGTCCCGCAGCTGGCCGTCTATGAGCACGTTCTCGGGTTTGAGGTCCCCGTGCACTACGCCGCGGTCGTGCAGGTATTCCACGCCCGAGAGAATGCGAAGAAAGACCGGAAGTGCCTCGGATAAGGGCAGACCCGATGGTCGTTCGCGCTCGATCACCGACAGCAGCGTCTGGCCGCCTCGAACCAGGTCCATCGCCAGGGCGATCTGTCCGTCGTGTTCGACCAGCTCCCGAGCGGACAGCACGTGAGGATGTTTGAGTTGTAGGCCGACTAAGCCCTCTTCAGAGAAGCGCTTGTGCCAGCGTGGATCCTGCGCGAAGCGCTCGTGCAGGATCTTGAGTGCCACGGGATGGCCATAGACAGAGTGGGACGCGGCGTAGACACGCCCCATGCCACCGCCAGCCACAAATCCTTCGATCACATAGGGGCCAAAAGGGGCCCCGGCTTCCATCGTTGTCATGGCGCTAGACTACCTCAAGGGTGCGGCAGGGAGGCGCAACACCAACCCCAGTTGGCCGTGGCCGCCTTCGATGTCGAGCGCCCCACCGCAGCGCTGAGCCATCACATCTGTGGCCCACAACGCGGTCGGTAGCAGTCCAGAAGGGTGGACCGAGGGCTCGCCGCCGGCGAATCGTTTGCGCGGGTCGGCCCCGTCCAGTTTCAAGTTTGGGCTCGTGATGTGCACCATCAGCCGGACCTCATCGGCGGTGCGGCTCAGAATCACCTTGGACGACCCGACGGTGACTGTGCTCCGACGTGCGGTGCTCAACATCTCGATGACCGCGTTGCGCAGTCCAGCCGGCTCCGCCAAGACGAGCGTCGGCTCGGACGTGAGCTCCGGCTCGATCTTGCCACGGATAAAGGGACGCTCCAACAAGGTGCGCAGCACCTGGCCCACATCGACAAGTACGGGTGGTTTTCCACTACCGTCCACAGTTTTGAGGTAGCCCGAGAGGTTGTCGACAAGCGCGATCGCGATGTCGGAGGACTCCAAGATGTCGCTCAAGTCTTGTGCGGTCTCGGGGTCATTGTGCTGGCCTTGGAGCATCTCGGACAACAGGCGCACGGCACCCAGGGAGTTGTTGAGGTCGTGCGCCACCAACCGCAGGATGCTTCGAAGCTCTTTGTCACTGCGTCCGTCAACGGCCGCTTTTGCCCGGGCGACCAACTCGTCTGAACAGGCTGGGGCTCGAACCACATCGTCGAGCCTGTGGCCCATCTGGCGGACGAAGTCGGGGTAGTGGGTCTCGGACGCTACGACGAGGATCACTTGGTCCGGCCTGGCCTTGGCTGTGAGGGCGAGCACTTCATTTGGGTCTTGATCGGTGAGAATCACCCCGGCCTGGTCTAGGGATGTCGCGATGGTGCCCAACTTGGCGGCCGCTTTGTGTAGGGACCCTTCATCAGGGGTCGCAGTGTCGATCCAGGTGGCGTGCACGCGTAGCCTCCATGGGACTGAAACGCTGACGGCTAGCGTACCGTGAAACGGTGGGTCTCGATGGACCGGGGGTAGTCACCGAGCTTGTGGTAGTCGGCGTTTTTCCTGGAAATTCGGTGCGATGAGGCACGGAGTTCTGCCCGCTCGGCGGCCGCTGGCCAAGGGATCGTGTTCGTGCGTTGTTCGTCTGGCTGCAGACGATTGTCCGCGACCTTCTTGGGAATGGGGTGCCACTCCCATGTCTGGCCGATGCGTACTTGGTATGGATTTGGGAGGGTTCGGTCTTCGGCATCGTAGAACGTGACGTCGACTTGGACCCACCGTTCCGGGTCGCCAGACGGCAGGGCGTGGCCTGCGGTATTGTGCAGGTTCATGAACAGATTGTTGCCGTCACGGGTGGCCCGCAGGCTCAATCCCGGACCAGGGAGTGCGTCGTCCGGTGGCGCAGCATCTGCGAACTTGGGGATCCCCGAGCCTTTGAACCAGTGGCGGCGCACCGTTCGCACGGGGCCACCCGTGGCGACCGGACGTTCGACTGTGGGCATATGGCAGTCCACACAGCCGATGCCTTGGGCGGCCTGGGGGCTCGCGGCCCACTCTTTCCCGGTGGTGAAGGTGCAGACGAACCCCTTGCCCGGATAGCTCTGCTCGGCCTGGTGGCAGCGATTACAGAGCTCACCACTCCGGAATTTGGTATCTGCTTGGACCGGGTGAGGGGCGACACTCTCGGGCAGGCCGGGACCGTGGATCGTACCATCACGCACGTGACAGGCGACGCAGGTGATGCCCTCGTCCATCAGCTCGGGATCGTGTCGCGGGTTGGCCACGAGCGTCGGGCGCTCCACATCTCCCTCTTTCAGCCCGACGGGCCACCGTTCTTGCTGCTCCAGGGTCGGGGTGTGGCAATTGACGCAAAGCCACTTGTTGCCTGATTTCTGAATCTCCTTTTGGTATTGCGGGTCGTTCCAGGCGTGGCGATGGGTGCTCACAGACCACTCTTTGTAGATGGCGGCGTGGCATGCGCCGCAGGTCTTGGCGCTCCGGTTGCCCACCCCCTCCACCGGCTCGCCACCGACATCTAGGGGGCGTTCCACCAAGGGCCGAGTGGCAAAGAAGTCCTGTGCCTTCTTCAGGTCGCTCTCGTAGGAGGTGCCCGCGATGACGGTGGGGGACGGGGCGGTCTTGTCGGCGGTGGGTTCGCGCGTTGCGGGCGGGTCGACTCGGTTGGGCGCTCGATTACAGCTCGCACCGAGCGCCAAAATGATCAGGGTCGTGCGCATGAATTCTCTAGTTGGGTCGGTAGGCGCTGCCAGTGGTGGACCGGTGGTGCCAGTCTAGGGCCTTTTGTTGGGAGGCGGGGCGGGGACTGCGGTCAGTCGGGTGTCCCGAGTACGTCCCCATGCCGGCGACCGGTCGGTCCGCGAGACTATCGTTCACGTACGCGGCTGCGGCGCCCGTGACCATGAGGGTCAGACTGAGCAAGCCGCTGATCACCAGCTTGCGGGCCGAGGACTCGTCGCCTCCCCGCCGAAGCCAATGGGCGAGTTGCCTGTCCATCCATAGTAGTGCTGGAAGGGCAATAATTGTCGGCCATGGGTACCAGCCAAGGGCGACCAACACCGTAAACCCGATGCTCACCGCCCCCAAACACGCCCTGCCGGTCCAAAGCGCGACCCGAGGACCGTGGGTCGCGACCAATGTTCGATCGCCTCGGGCTTTGTCTTCGTCCTCTTGGAAGGCCTGTGCGATGAACGTCCACCCCAGCACAGAGACAGCGAGCAGAGCGGCCGTCGCCAGGGTCCGGGGTGTGAGTGGGGTGCCGACGATGTAGTATCCGGCGGCTGGAGAGAGGATCCCATACCCGAGCACGTTGACCAGCGGACCCAAGATGGGGTGGCCCTTCCAGGCGGTCTTGGGGTGCGAGTAGAGGACGGCCAGCACCGCGCAAATCAGCGTGATTGCGGCTGAGAGCCAGCCGGCGCCGGCGGCGAGCAGCACCGCGCCACCCAGAGCCAAGAAACCGACCGTGTTGGTGTGAGCCGGCACGGACACGGCCTGGCCGAGCAGGACCTCGCCCTGATCTTGGTCGCGGTGCGCGTTGATCCACAGCGTTCCGGACTGAAGAAGGACCCAGGCTGCGAGGACCCACGGAAGGTCCTGAAGGCCCCAGGCGAGCATGGCTCGGTCCCAGTGAGCCCAGCTGAACCCGAGCAATGGCAGCAACGGCGGGATCCACAGTCCAGCCGGCCGCGCGAGGATCCACCAGGCCTTGACCATTGTGTACATGAAGGGCCCGCTAACCCTCTGACCGATGAGACGGCGAGACGGGGGGCGTCTCGTTTGGGAGACGGAACGGCCACAGGCGAGTTGGGGGCGAATGACCTGGGTATTCCGTGCTGGGCGCCGTGGACGCCGGTCGCGGCGGTCTGGCATGAGAGTTGAAAAGGACAGGGAGCGAACGCCAATCCCCCGGAGCCCCCATGCGAAACCTGATCCCCTTCCTCCTCGTCCTGTCCGCCTGTGATGTTGAGGAGAACTTCGCGCCGGTCGTCGATTTCGAAGACGCGGGCAACCTGACCGTCGATAAGGTCCTGGCCACCCCCGATGAGGTGGCAGCGGTGATCCGCACACGCGCCGTCCTCGATGGCGCCGTCGACCTCAACGCCATCGTCAATACCTTCAGCGCGCAGCCCCCGGGCGCCGATCTGGCGACGCAGTGCCGCACGCAACCCCAGTTGGTCTGGCGGGAGACGGGATGCGCCGGTTTGAATGGGTGGGGCTACGAAGTCGACGTCCAGCCCTGCGATCAAGCCAGCGTGATCGCCGGCAAGGTGTTCTGGTCGTACCCCGACGCGCTCGCCGCCTTCCCTCCGACCATGGAGGTGGATGAGGTTGCTCTTCAAATGCCTATTGTAGTCGGATTGCCGCAGCCGGACCGGGTCACGGCCTTCGCCATCAACCTCGAAGGCATCGAGGGCGGCATGCTCGATGTGTGCGGCACGGCGGTCGGCGATAGCCAGCAGCTCCGCGTGAGCGAGGTGGTGGACGTGGACATCGCCTCGCACAATGCGCGCATGATCTTTGAGACGCAGCAGACGCGCGTAGGAGACCACGTTGACGCCAGGGTCCACAGCGATGGTTCGGTGTCCGCCCAGTTCCCCCGAGGCGCGCTCGTCGATCCCTACCGTCTGGAAATGACCGGGTTCACCAGAGATATCCGCAGCGCTGTGGGTGTGGATGGCTACGTGGACCAGCAGGCGTGGTCAGGAGCGCTGCAAGCTCGAGTGACGGACGCCACCGCCGTGGACGGCAGCCTCTTCGTCGATGGCCAGCGCGGACCGCAGATCGTGCAGCTGCCCACGTTTTAGGTGACGCTTAGAAGGCTTTGAGCACCTTCTTGTCGGCGGCGAGCTGCGATCCGATGTTTCGCGTGGCGTCGTCGCCGGCACACCCACCGAGGGCCTCGGGGTTGGCACACCAGCTAACATCGAGGTTCTTTTTGCCTTTCTTGGCGTTCCACCCGTCGACGGCAGCCAGGACCGGAGAAGCGAGGCGCGCTCGGGCGGCGGCGGTCTTGCGCGTCAGCTCTCGGGCGTCTGCGAGCATCCCCTTCATCGCGTCGGGTGACGTCTTGTTTTCGAGGGCCGCCTCAAACTCTAGGCGCCCGGACTCATCGGCCTGGTCGATTCGCTTGAGACCGGGTTTGGCTACCGAGCGGAACCAAGGTTGCACGGCCACCCATCGGGTGGAGGTCCCCACCGGCGATTGCGGCTCAGGCGCGGGACGTACGGTGGGCCACTCCAGTGCCAAGATCTCGGAAATCGCGGTCTTTAGAGTGTCGTCTTCGTCGATGCTTGCGGCGATTCCCGCGCTGAGGGCATCGCCCTTGCACTCTGGATTGCGTTCCATGGGAGAGGGGATGCCGGGCAGGGCGGGACCGGTGGGTAGCATGGGGGTGCACTGTGCGGCCCCCTCCGGAAGATGCCGAGCCATGGCCGCGGAGAATTCGGTGTCGAAGTCGTCCATCATGGTGTTGGCGAAGGCCTGCAGCACGGCTCGGTCTCGGTTGAACTGCTTCTGCAGCGCCTCAAGTCGGTCTCGCTCTGCGGCGGGCGCGCGATTCCCGAGGAGATCCAGCGCTTCGCGATAGTCGATCAGGGCTTTGGCCATGACTTCCACGTCGGAGGAGCGGGACCGAAATTGCTCGCCAGCCCGATCTGCCGCCTTGGCGTATAAGGCGCTGTTTTTCGCGATCTCGGGCGGGTCGTAGTGGCCCCCAGCCAGGCTGGATAGGGCGATCAACAGAGCGAGCATCGGGACTCCAGGGTGGCTGGGCGGGGGTCGCGTCGGATGTTGGGGAGGTCCGAGGTCCTATCACACCGAGGCGATCCAGGTCCTTAGGGGGAGCAGCCGGCGACCCCGCGCCCTGCCGAGTCCACCCTCTAGATGCCGCCAGGCGCGGTTGGCGTCCGTGTCGTGACGGTCGGTGACGCTTCGCTACAGACCCAGCGCATTGCAGAGCGCGAGCGCGTCTGTGTAGTCGTTGACCGAATCGGCCGCTTCCAGCGCGCGAATTCGGTCCGCACCAAGGCGATCGCCCATCCAGGCAAGGCCCAAGGCCCACAGCCGACGAGCGTGGGGATCTGCAGGCACACCCAACTCAGCCAAGGCTTCGAGGACCCCCAGCGTGGGGCACCAGGGCGCCAACTCAAGGCCCGCTTGTCGTGTTTCCGGCGCCTTGATCAGGTCCGGGATGTGCTCCGCCGCTGTGGGGACCATCGAACACGCGAGCGCCAGCCACATCGGGGCCAGCGCGCCGTCGCCACTGTGCTCGACGGCGGTACGCCACAGGTCCGCATTGGGCGCTGTCGACTGCGCTCGGCAGAGGACGGCCGCCCCGATGTTTCCGCCTGTCGCGCTGGCCTGAACGCGGTCTTGGTCGGCTTCGCACACGGCGGCCCGAGCCCGGACCATTGTGGCTGTGTGGGCCCAGCCTCCGCGATCGATCACATCAGCGACCGGGTCGTCTGATGGCGAATAGTGGGCGACCCAAGAAGCTTCTCGCAAGAGAATCTTCAGCCAGTGGCCCGATGTTGTGCTGGAGATGCACGCCCTGAGTGCCACCGATAGGGCGTCTGTACGGCCGCTGAGCAGCTCGGTTGCCCACGCTCTACCTCGATTTTTCCGGCTGCCGCGAACAGCCGGGGGCGAAGGGGGAGGGGCGCCGGCGCGGGCCGCCCCGTCGATGATGGCTCGGTCGATGTCGGCGCTGGGTGGGGCGACGGGGGCAGGCAGTCCCAATGCGCGCAGGGTGGCGAATCGATGGGTGTCGTCGTTCAGGCCTCGGGTCAGATTCGTGACCGCGTCCAGCGGGGCGTTGCTGACGTGGCAGAGGTGCCGAATGACCGATGCCGGCGCGAGCCAATAGCGACTCCCATCCGAGCTGGATGCGCAGCGCTTGAGCGCGTCGGCATTGGGCGGCCTGGGGTCTGCGTGGACGAGCCACGGGTAGGCCTCGGTAGACGCGTGCTGCAATGCAGCGTCCACAGCGCCGGTCCAGTCGGCGGGGTCGTGTCCCCATCTCGCGGCTTCACATAGGGTTGCTGCCAGGCCCTCTGAGAGGTTGCCCTGACGGGCGGCGGCATCCACCAGGTCC
>JBGCER010000055.1:0-6655 GCA_045106515.1 Myxococcota bacterium | reverse complement strand
GTCTCGGTGAGCCCCAAGATCGGGGAGTGTAAATCTCGGGGGGGGCTGAAGCATAAGAAAAAAAAGCGAGCGAACTTCCAGCTCAAAGCCGCCATGGCGGGCAACCTCGACGAAGCGATGGCCAACCCCCAGGTCGAGCGCCTGACCCTGACCGCCAGCGACATGACCATCGAACACAAGACCGCGGGCGCATTGGCGGCCATCGGCATTCAGAGGGTGGTGATCAACCCGGACATGAGCATCGAGCGCTTCGACTACGACCTGTCCACCGAGAGCTTGGCCGGTGGACTCAAAGCCTTGGCCCTGCTCTTGCAGCTGAGGACCGGCCAGGACTTGGGCGTTCGTGACACCAATATGCCTCGCATCGATGCCCTGCGAGAGATCATCGACGACAAGGTCCACAGCAAGGTTCCCGACATCCTACGGGAGCAGATCCAGGCCAACCGTGGCGTAATTCCTGGCTTTGATCTTGGACAAGTGCTGCCCGGAGCCACCAAAGAGCACTAGGGTCCGGTCAGCCGCCACCCGTCTGCACATTCCAGAGGCGGGCATAGACGCCGTCTTGGCCGAGCAGGGCGTCGTGGGTGCCCTCTTCCGCCACCCGCCCTTGGTCGAGCACGACGATGTGATCGGCGTGGCGGATCGTCGACAAACGATGGGCGATGACCACCGTCGTTCGACCCACGGCCGCCCGAGCCAGGCTCCTCTGAATCGCCGCCTCGGTCTCATTGTCGACCGCGCTGGTGGCTTCATCGAGCACCAAAATGGGCGGGTTCGCGAGCAACGCCCGCGCGATGGAGAGCCGCTGGCGTTGGCCCCCCGACAGCTTCTGGCCGCGCTCGCCGATGACGCTGTCTACGCCCTTGGGTAGGTCCGACACAAAGTCCAAGGCTTCGGCGGCAACCAGCGCTTCAACCAGCTGTTCATCGGTGGCATCAGCCGCCCCATAGCGAAGGTTCTCCGCCACCGTTCCATCGAACAGGAACACGTTCTGACTCACCAATCCAAAGGCGTGGCGCAGGTCGGAGAGCGCGAGCTCGCGCAGGTCCACGCCATCGAGGGTGAGGCGGCCAGAGCTGGGGTCGTGAAAGCGGAAGAGAAGGCGAACAAGGGTGGACTTACCTGCGCCTGTGGGACCCACAACGGCGATGGTTTGACCCGAAGGAACCTCGATGCTCAGGCCGTGCAGCACCGGATCTCGATCCGGGTAGGCGAAGGTCACGTCCTCGAAACGCAGGTGTCCTTGGATGTGGTCCCGGGGCAATGGATGGGTCCCATCGGGCACCTGTTCGGGCGTGTCGAGCAGGTCCAAGATCCGGCTCGTGCTGGCCATGGCGCGCTGGTACAGGTCGAAGGTCTGGCCTAGCGAGGTAAGCGGCCACAGCAGGCGCTGAGTCAGGAACACCAGCACCGCGTAGCTACCGACCTCGATGGAGCCATTGAGCGTCAGGATGCCGCCCCACACCAACGTCGCGGTGAACCCCACCACGATAGCCATGCGGATCAGCGGGGAAAACAGGCTGGAGAGGGCGATGGCCCATCGATTGGAGGATCGGTAGGCATCGGACAGGCCGCGGATGCGTTCGACTTCTCGATCTTCCGCCACAAAGGCTTGGATCGTCTCGATGCCCGATAAGTTGTTCGCCAGCTGCCCCGACACCTGCGACGCCTTCTCTCGCACGTCGGCGTACCGGGGCTGAATGGTGCGTTGAAAGCGGAAGCTACCCCAGACGATGAGCGGCGTGGGCAGCACAGCCAGCACGGCCACGCTGGGACTCACCCAGAAGAAGACCGCGCCCACGACGATGCACGTGGTCGCGACCTGAAGCAGGGCGTTGGCGCCGCCGTCCAAGAAGCGTTCGAGCTGGTTCACATCATCGTTGAGAATCGCCAGCAAACGCCCGGTGCTTCGATCGGCGAACCAGCCTTGGCCCAGCTTCTGCACGTGGGCGTAGGCGTCGAGACGCAGCTCGTGCTGCAGGGTCTGGGCCAGGTTTCGCCACCCTGTTTGCAGCAGGTACTCAAACACCGACTCGAGCCCCCAGATGACCACGGTCAACACCGCGATGATCACCAGCTGCGCTTCGACCGATGGAACCCCAAAAGTGGCTAGAATACTGGCGTCTTTCTCGACAACCGTGTCGATCGCCATGCCGATCAGCAGCGGAGGCGCCAGATCGAAGAACTTGTTGAGCACGCTCCACACACCCGCTGCGATGACCTGCAACCGGTGCGGCTGGGCATAGCGAATCAGGCGCGAGAGGGTGGAGTCGCTCACCGGCCCAAGCCCATGGCGTCTCGGGCCCGCTTGAGCACCGGGTCCGCCACAGCACGGGCGCGCTCCGCACCCTGCTCTAGCACCTGGTCCAAGACGGTCTCATCATCGCGGAGCTCGTGGTAGCGACTCCGAAGAGGGGCGAGCACGGCCTCGGCGGCGTCGATCAGGTCCTTCTTCAGGTAGCCATAGCCACGGCCATCGTACTGATCGCCCAATGCGATGGGGTCGCCGTCTGTGAACGCCGCAAACATGGTGAGTAAGTTGCGAATGCCAGGGGAGGCATCATCGAAGCGCGTGCACACGCCCGAGTCTGTCACCGCGCGATTCAGCGCCTTCTTCACTTGCTTCGGAGTGTCCAGAAGCCCGATGGCATGCCCAGGTTTGACCTGAGCCACGCTCTTGCTCATCTTGGCCGTCGGGTCATCCAGACCCATCACCCGAGCGCCTTGGGCAGGAATCATGGCTTCGGGCACCACAAAGACGTCGCCAAACCGGTGGTTAAAGCGTTGGGCGATGTCCGCTGTGAGCTCAACATGCTGCTTCTGGTCCGCGCCCACCGGCACCTGATTCGTGTCATAGAGCAGGATATCTGCCGCTTGTAGCGCTGGATACGTGAACAGCCCTGTACCCACCGATTCGCTGCCGCCGCCCTTGGACTTGAACTGGGTCATGCGCTTGAGCCAGCCCATCGGCGTCATGCACGTGAGGATCCACGCCAGCTCCGCGTGGGCCCGCACGTCCGACTGAACGAAAATGGCTGCTTTATCCGGATCAATTCCAGCAGCGATGTAAAGGGCCGCGACCTTGCGGATGTTCTCGCGTAGCTCCGCGGGCACGACCGCGTCGGGCACCGTGATGGCGTGCAGATCCACGACACAGAAAAAGGTGTCGTACACATCCACCATGCCGCGCCACTGCTTGAGGGCGCCCAGATAGTTGCCAATGTGCAGGGTGCCAGTGGGTTGCACCCCGGAAAGCACGCGCTGACGGGCCATCGCTCCTCCATAGGGCCCGAGCCGTAACACCAACGGGCGACGCCACAAATCGCCAAAATTAGGCCGCCCTAATTCTGAACCCAAAGGCGCCTAAGTGCCCCGCGAAGCGACTACGCTAGACATGGCAGTCCGCTGTCATCGACGATCGCGCAGCCACATGCCACGCTTGAGCTTTGAACCGGAGACCCCCATGCAATCGAACCTGCTCCTCAAGGCCACCGTCTGCACGGCTTTGCTATTCGCCTCCACCCCGTCGTGGGCCACCCTCACCCGCCACACGGTGAACTGGAGCAGCGTGCTCGGGTCCGGACAGACCGTGGGCACCGTCACCATGACGGCGAGCTTCGTGGGCAATGGACAGCTGCGCACCGGCAGCTCGTTCCCCGGCCCCTGGGTTGGCTATTCGGGCTCCGCAGCGGTCCAAGTAAACTTCAGCGCCCCAGTGCTGGAGCACTGCGTCTATGTGACGGCCCAGAACGTCGGCGAGGTGCTCACCGTCACCACCAACCAGAGCGGGGGCAATACCTTCTCCGTGCTCGACACCGGCAGCATCACCAGCACACTGACCAGCAACACGGTGCGGTGGAGCGGCGTCGTCGGCAGCGACCGAGACGAAACTCGAGTGTGCGTCGCCAACACCTCCGGCATGTCCTTCGTTCGATGGACCATGAACGGATCCGGAAACGGCAGCGTCCTGACCTCGCGGGTCTGGGTCGACGATGCCGGCTGCACCAAGCAGACCTGGTACCTCGACGGAGATAGTGATGGTGTCGGCGGCACATCCACCGTCAGCGAATGCCTCGCGCCTCCGGGCTACGTGGGCACCACAGGCGACTGCAACGACAGCGATGGCACCATTTTCCCAGGTGCGACCGAAGGAATTGGCGACGAAGTCGACCAAGACTGCAATGGTACAGAGGTCTGCTACGTCGACCTCGACAATGACAACTGGCGGACGAACAGCACCGTGGTCTCCTCGGACGTGGACTGCGTCGACAGCGGCGAGGCTGTGGCGTCCGACCCCACTTTGGACTGCGACGACTCCGACAACACCATCAATCCTGGCGCTACCGAGATCGCCTACGATGGCATCGACCAAGACTGGAGCGACGGCGACCTCTGTGACGTCGACCTAGACGGCTTCGACGCGAGCATCGGCTCGTGTAGCGGCACCGACTGCGACGACGTCAACGTCGACATCAACCCCGCAGCCGACGAGATCTGGTACGACGGCACCGACCAAGACTGCGATGGGTGGTCCGACTTCGACTCCGACTTCGACGGCTTCGACACCGACGCCTTCGGTGCCGGCAATGACTGCGATGACACCAACTACGACATCAACATCGACGCCATCGAGGTCTGGTACAACGGCATCGATCAAGACTGCGACGGCATGTCCGACTTCGACGCCGACGGCGATGGCGTGGACTCCGCCGAGTACGGCGGCACCGACTGCGACGACTTCAACGACACGGTCTACCCAGGCGCCCCCGAGCTCGATGATGGCATCGACAACGACTGCAATGGCATCAATGAGGATGACGACACCGACGGTGACGGCATCACCGACGAGGTCGAGCTCCAGATCGGAACCGATCCCCTCAACGACGACTCCGATGGCGACGGCGTGCTCGACGGCATCGAGGTGGGTGACGATGATAGCGACCCCAACGATACGGACGGCGACGGCGTGATCGACGCCCTCGACTCCGACGATGACGGCGATGGCCTCGCCACATCCGACGAGCTGCTCGACGACCGCACCGTCGACACCGATAGCGACGGCACTCCGGACTACCTCGACCTGGACAGCGATGGCGATGGCATCGACGATGCCGAAGAAGGACTCGTCGACTCCGACGGAGACGGCCAGGGCGACTTCCGAGACGTCGACAGCGACAACGACACGGTGCTGGACGCTGATGAAGTCGACGGTGACTCCGATTCCGACGGCACCCCAGACCGCCTAGACCCGGATGACGATGATGACGGGTGGAGCACCATTCGTGAAGAAGGCTGGGAGAACCCGGATCTCGACGGGGACGGCATCCCCAACTACCTCGACCCAGACGCCGACGGCGATGGCCGGAACGATGTGGATGAAGGCAGCGGGAACGACGACTGTGACCCGATCCCCAACGTGCAGGATGCCGATGACTTCGACGGCCCCTGTGCCGGCCAAACCGCCTCGGTGTACCAGTCCGGTGCATGTGGCGGTGCGAGCATCAGCGCCGTGCCAGCGGGCCTCGGCGGCGTGCTGGTGGGTCTGTTCGCGGTGGTAGGCGTGCGTCGGCGCCGGCGGGCCTAGGCTCGCGCGAGACCCACAGGCTGCGGCCTAGACCTGAGCGAGCGCGGCGCGCAGCAGCGCGTCCGCTTGGTCCATCGGTCCATCGAGCTGGGCGTTCTGCGTGAACGCGCCCATGGCCTTCGGATCGGCCATCGACACCCCGGCGCCCCCCGAGACTTCGCGCACCAGTACGTTGCAAGGCAATAATAGCCCGATGTTGGACTCCGCTTGGATCGCCTCGTGGGCGATACCTGGATTGCAGGCACCGAGGATGGTGTAGCCAGGCATCTCAACGTCCAGCTTCTTCTTCATGATGTGGTGGATGTCTAGGCGGAACAGCACGCCGAAGCCCTGGGCGCCCAGCGCCGCCGTCACCTCTTCGATGGCCTGCTCAAAAGGCCCTTCGATCGTGCGCCCAAATCCGTAGTCAATGTCCATGTGAGCTCCCGTCTATGAGTGATGCCCGAACATAAGCACGCCGGGGTCGATGGGGCACCGTTGCGAGGTACGCCGCCGACGCGCTAGCCCTGCGCACATGAAACCCCGCACCATCTCCCTGCTCGCCTCCGCCGCAATGGCGCTTGCGATGCTGGCATTCATCGTGCTGTCCATCATGTTCCCCGAGGCCGACCCCACCAAGGTGCTGCCGGGGTTCACCGACCACTACCGCGCAGAGCTGCTCGTCGAAGCCCCAGCGAAGGCGCACGAGGCGCGAAATTGGGCTTTGTTCGGGGAATGGCACCGAAACCCAGTGGACGACTACCAGTTCTGGCGGGTCCAGTCGCCGCTGTGGGTCTACCCGCTGGCCTGGGCCTTTCGCCTCTTTGGCGTGTCCTACACCGTGCTGCGCTGCATCAGCGTCATCTACGGCGTCATCGCCTTCGTCGGTTTCTTGGCCGTCGCCCGCAAGGGGTTGCCTGCGCCCCTGGTCGCGGTCGGCGCCTGGTTATTGGCGAGTAACCTTTTTTATTCCCAAGTGGCGCGGAGCGGACTCCTCGAGGTCGCCCTCAACGCGGGGGCCGTATGGATGGTCTACACCCTGCTAAAAGCCAAGGAACATCCGGGGTGGCTTGTGGCGAGCCAGGCCCTGTT
>JBGCER010000054.1:0-9867 GCA_045106515.1 Myxococcota bacterium | reverse complement strand
GGTAGGTGATGCTGTGCGCGCTTGGGTTGTGCACCACAGTCACCCGGCTGCCGTCCACATTGTCCACCGACACCGTCTCTAAGGCGCCGCCATTGTAGGAGTGGCCGATGCGCTTGGCGCCTGGCCTGATGAAGCGCGAGAAGTGTCCGATGTACCAAAAACTGCTCTGATAGTGCACTTCTCCAGTTCGCGTATCGACGATCACTGGCGCATCGCACAGGTTTCCCACGTGGTTTGGGCCCCCGGTGTGGTCCAGCACCATGTTCCAGTCACACCAGGCTTCGCAGTGATGGTTGAGGTCGCCGATGATGTGGTGCGCATAGCGCGCTCCCCGATCCCACTGCCCCAGCTTCACGCCCCCTTCCCAGCACCCCTCGGTGAACACGATGTGCTTGTGCGGAAAGGCGTGGTGCAGCTGATCGAGCTGGCCAAAGAAGTCTCCGCCGTACCAGTGCAACCCGAGGCCCCACACATAGCCGGCGGCCTCCGCGTCTTCGTAGACCACCGCGCCGCGCTCATAGGCGCAGCTCCGATTGTGATCCCAGATAATCAGGTTGACATGCTGCAATCCCGCGGTCGCAAGGGCCGGCCCCAGATGGTCCCGCACAAAGTCCCGCTCTTCTTCCGCCGAGTACACACACGAGTCCCACACCTGGGTCGCCGCCGGCTCATTCTGCACGGTAATCGCCCAAATAGGCACATCTCGGGCCTGCATCTCCTGGATCCACCGCACATAGTGCTGGGCCCACACCGAGCGAGCCTCGGGCTTGAGCTGGCCACCGTGGTTCATCTGCCCATTGGTCTTCATCCACGCCGGCGGAGACCACGGCGACGCCATCATCTTGAATACCGCCCCCGGCACGCGCTGGGCCCGTTGAATCATGGGCAGCACGTGCCGCTCGGTGCGCTCCATATTGAAGTGCTCCAGTTCCCAGTCATCGGCGACGTCCGCACACGCCCAGTTGCCTAGGCTGAAGTCACAGCTGTTGATGTGGGTCCGCGCCAGGGTGTAGCCAAGCCCCTGGGTCGGGTGAAAGTAGGCGCTTAGCACCTGGTCTTGGGCCGACTCCGGCAAGTGCTGAAGCGTCCACGCGGCACTCTCTGTGAACGCACCTCCAAAGCCGATCAACGTCTGGTACGTCACGGATGGGTTGAGCAGGATGCAGGGCTGGTCATACCAGTTTTTCATCCCCTCTTCGAAGGCCACTCCCGGCTGTTCAGCGAGACATTGGCCATCAGGGGAGGTCTGGTAGAGGCGGACACGATGCTTTTTCATAGGGGCAGGCTAGCCCGGAACTGTGTGACGGGATCCACGCTCTTTGTGCCGGTCTGAGACCGCGCCACACCCCATCACGTAGACTGGTGCGGAAGTTCCACCGGACCGTCCGTGTTCTTGCCTGGCCTGGAGGCCTAAATGCGTTGGTTATCTCCCTTGTTCCTCGGTCTGGTCATGATGGCCGCCGAGCCAGCCCTCGCCGCCACCCTGTCCGGCGTCACCCTGTCGGACAGCGCCACGGTGAGCGGTAGCCCCTTGGTGCTCAATGGCATCGGCGCGCGCAAAAAGTACATGTTCACGGTGTACGTGGGCGCGCTCTACCTTCCCGCCAAGACCACCAGCGCCCAGAAAGCCATCAATGATGACGTGGCCAAGAAGCTGGTGATGCACTTCGTCTACAGCGGTGGTGTCACCAAGAAGCAGCTGGTCGACACGTACAAGGAGGGCCTCGCCAAGCAAGGCAACGCCGCATCTCTGCAGGCCAAATACGACACGCTCTTCGGCATGTTGTCCGACGTGGGCTCCGGCGACGAGATCGTCTTCGACTACGCGCCCGGCGCGGGCACCACAGTCCGCGTGAAGGGCGCCAAGAAGGGCACCATTTCTGGCAAGCCCTTCATGGTGTCGCTGTTCACCATCTACCTCGGTTCGAGCCCTCCAACGGGAGCGCTCAAGTCCGGAATGATGGGCGGCTAAGCCGCGCACGGCCTGAAATCGGCCCGCCCGATGCACAACTCTAGACGGCTCGCTCGTATAGGGTACGAGGCACTATCCCTCCCGCCCGGAGCGCCCATGGGTCTGTTGTCCGCCGACCGCTTCTCACCAATCCTATTTATTGGCTTGGGAGGCGCAGGATCGCGCGTCGTTAACCTGCTAGCGGGCAAGATCCAGCGGCACCCTCACCGGGACCGGTTGGCCGACTTGGCCCACTTTGTGGTCATCGACACCAACAAAGACGATCTGGCGAAGAACAAGAACCTGGATCCGGACTGTCGCTTCTTGATCAGCGCCTTCGATCGACGGGCCTACGTCAAGAGGAAGCGGGGGGAAGCCGAGCTCGCCGAAGACAATATGATCACCGGTTGGGTACATCCGGAGTACGATTTCCGCGATGCCCAAGGGGCGGGAGCGGGGCAGATCCGAGTGGAGTCCCGCCTGGGCCTCTTCTACAACCTCGAAAACGACCGTGTGGGCCTGCGGAGGCGCCTCAACGCGCTCCTGGACCGAGCCACCCGACGCGACAACCCCTGGCGCGACAATGAGGATCGTGTCGTCAACGTGGTCATCTACGGCAGCGTCGCGGGCGGCACCGGCTCGGGCGGCTTCCTTCCCCTCGCCTACTTCGTCAAAGACCTGATCCGCGATCATGGCTGGGGTCGCCCGAACCTCGTCGGCACACTCTCGTTGCCGTCCACCTTCCTCGACCGGGTCGAGCGACAGCTCCACGACGACATCCAGGCCAATGGCTACGCCGCCCTCAAGGAACTCGAGTTCCTGACCAAGCTCGGGTACGACGGACAACCCGGCGAGCACACCCTGCACTACGACCCGGACCGCCCCGACCGGACCGTCGTTGATGAGCGCCCCTTCAACCTGGTCTATCTGGTCGACAAGCCCAGCGAAATCAGCTTGGAGCGGTACGAGCATGCTGTGGCAGATGCGGCGTTCTTGCAGATCTTCTCGCCGCTCATCGGAGCGCAGCGAGGGGAGTACGACAACTATGACAAGCACCAAAAATCCCTGGCGCTCAACCACTTCGCGGTTCACTACGGCTGCTATGGCACCGCCCTGCTGCAGCTGCCTCGCAATGACATCTTGCGCTACGCCGCCCTGCGTCATGTGGCCCACGCCCTCAACGCCTATTTGGTGTTTGGGGCCGACGACCCACGCTTCCGCGTCCCCTATGGAGACCCCGCCTTTGAGCGCTTAGATCCTCGGGAAAAAGACCGAATCGCCGATGAGCACTATGTGCAGTGGGTGGCTTGGCAGGCCGGACAAGAGGAAGCCGTCGACGAGGTCGGGCTCTTTACCGTGGTGCACAAGCAGGAAGACCGCGATGGCCGCCCCCTGCCGGGCCGCTTCCAGCAGCAGCTCGCGTCGGTGTTCGAAAAGCTCGATGAGCTCATCGACATTGCGCCGGTGCAACCCGGAGATATCACCACGGGCAACCCCAGCCTCTCCCGCCAGCTCGACGGGTTGCGGCGCGACACGGCGGCGAGCCGAAGCCGGGTCATGGGCGAGTACTTGCCCAGCGTGCTCACCGAGCTCAAAACGGACCGCTTCCTAGGCAGCTTCTTCAAGGACCACGACGTCAACCCTCTGGCCCAACGTCTTTTCTTGATTCATCAGGGACGCCGAGATTTTATTGGCCCCACCGAGCACGCAGAAGACTCGGCGTGGCTCGCCGAAGAAGGCGGCAACCCATCGGACTTGGACAGTGATCCGGTGGGGTCGGAGGTCTCGGACGCCGAAGAGCGCCTCCGCACCACCGCCGAGCAGGGCATGTTGGGCCGTGTACTCGGTCGCGAGAACAAAGACTTTCACCGCGCAAAACGCAAGACAGTCCAACTCTTTGACCGACTCGCCGCCGACCAGCGGGACTACCTCAAACGCGCCTTCTGGCGCGCCCTGGAAGGGGCGCTGCGTCAGTCCATCGACGCCCGTCTATCGGCCTTCCGCCGCGTGGCGGAGATCGCCCATGAACAAGCCCGGCTCGCCGAAGACGAGGCCGAACGGTTCCGGAAAGACCCGGGCGCTTGGCCCGATAGCGATGTGGCCCGCTTCACCCTCGACGACGAGGTGTTGCGAGACGATCGGCAGCGCGAGCGCCTGTGGCATCGGCTCTACCAGCACTTGCTCGATCGCAGCGCCTTTTTCGACCCGCAGGCCATCTTCGCCCATGTGACCGACGCCTTCGCCCCTGTGCGGGACCGGGACGGACGCCTGCGAGCCCGGGACGCCGGCGAGATCGTACGCACCGTCAAGGCGAAGCTCGCCGAGGACGCCACCGAGACCTACCGCCAAGCCCTCGAAGACGCAGGCCTGGACCTGTCCAGAGCCTTGGACCTGGAGGTCCGATACGTGGCGCTCCACGCCGCCGGCGCTGACTTTGACGCCCTCGTAGCCGACGGCGCCCTGGACGATGCAGTCCGAGATGTGTCCGATGATGTGGTGCGACAGGGTCTGCTCGACAAGCTGCAACGGCTGTCCGATAGCTGCGTTGTACTCGCCCAAATCGACCAGACGCGACTCGATGACCCCTCGGTCACACCCGCCTGGATCGCGTACGCGGGCGTGGCACCCAAGTACAATACGGACGAGCCCACCAGCCTGGGCCGCCTCCTCAAAGAAGTAGCTCCAAAGCTGGATATTATCGAAGGCTGGGACGAGCCCGACTCCCTGGTGCTCTACCGCGCCGTCCTGGGTGTGCCGGTGTACTTTTTCCGCCGCGTCACCCAGGAGCTCGCCCTGTCCTACCACCAGGTCAAACGAGCCGAAGGCCGTGGATATCCCCTGCATATCGACAAGGCGTTCGAGGCGGACGACGACCTGCCCGACTTGGACCCCATGGCCCTCAAGCGCGCCCGCGAGCGTGCCGCCGTTGTGGCCGAGGCCCAAGCGGCTGCCACGTCCCGCGCAGCCGCTGTCCGGGTGTTCGCCTTGGCCACCCTGGCCGGCGCAGTTGTGCACGAAAATGACTCATGGAACTGGAAAATGGGCGGGTTCGGCAAACCGCTCGCCCCCCGGCGTTCCGATGCGTTCGACGCCTTCTCTCGGCTAGAGCGGGGCCTGCAAGACGACATCACGGCCTTGGCCGATCAAGCCATGTTGAGGCGGCGTGTAGACCGGTCGGACCGCGAAGTCTTGGCGGCCGATCTACAAGCGCACGAAAAGCGACTCTCCACGCTGTATTACGAGGCCGTTAGCAACGGGTGGGACAGCGAAGTCCGCTACTTGGACGAAGAACGCGTCGCGACCCGCTCGCTCATCGCCGAGGTGCACGGGTCGTGATCGTGCACCCTCTCGTGCTGATCGGACTCGGCAGCGTGGGCGAGAGCCTCGCTCGGGACCTGGCTGCGACGGCCGTCGCCCTCGACCCCGACGCGCCTGTGGCCCGCGTGCCTTGGACCGGTGACGCCACCGCCGAGGCCCGTCTTGAGTCGGCCTTGGGGCCGGTCCTGCGTGAGCTACTAGAGACAGGCTCAGTGCGGAGCGCAGCGCAGGGTCGCGTGGGCCTCGATGTGCTGCTGCTCGCAGATATCGCCGAAGTCCCTCCTGATTGGCCAGCCCGTGCCCTCGACGCGGTGAGCGCTCACTTGGCGACCTCGTGGGGCGTTCTCTTCCCCGCCGATGCGCCCGCCGAGCAGCGGGCGGCGTGGGCCACCGTGCTGATCTCACTCCCACCGCTTCGGGGCGCGGACGCGGAGCGCGGACTCGCGTCCCTCAATGCCCTCAACGCCCACCGAGCGCGTTCCCCACACCCCCTTTTATCCCGCGCCCTGGTGCTGCCATCCCAGACGGCCGCAGGCCAGCAGTCCGCGTCGGCCGCCGCACATTCGCTGCGTGCCACCGCGCAAGGGCTCTTCCTCTCCGGCCTTCGCGAAGCCGACCGGGTCCAAGAAATTCTCTGCCATCGACCCGATGATCGGTTCATCGTCGAGGTCTCCACCGCTACCGCAGAGCTCCCATTGGCCCGCCTTCGGCGCTATGCCCGGTGGCGCGTAGCCCTCGATGGTCTCGACGCCTTGGTTCATCGGGCCGAGCACCCAACCGGAGACCCCGCACGGGCCGAAGCCCTGGTCGCCCGACTCGATTCTGCGTCGCTCTTACAGCCGTTTACCGAGGGGGATCCAGCCCAGAGGGTCCGTCGGCACGCCGCCACGCTGTCAGGCGCCGCGGATCGCCTGCCCGAAGACCTCCGGGTGGGACTCATCGAGCGCGATATCGACCTAAAACAAAGGTATAAAGTTCTTCTTGGACCCGCCACCAAGCCGCCGCCAGACCGCGCGACCGACAAGCCGGAGCACCACGAGATCTTGCGCCTGCTCGATCGGGAAGAGGCCTTCGCCCTCCATGAAATGGATCGGCGCATCGAGAGGCTGCTCGCCGAAGAACTCGAACCCGCCACCGCTCTAGAGGTTCTGCCGCACCTCGAACGGGCCTTGGTTCGAGCCGCACACGCTCTAGAAGAGCCCCTTCGCCCTGACCCAGAGCCCCTTCCGGCCCTCGATCCCCCGCCTCCGCCGACCGATCCCGGCCGATCCGCCCTCACCGCGACCCTGCAGGGCCGCCCTAGGCTGCTCAACCTCCTGCCCATGACCGCCACCTTGGCGCTGGTGATCGGCACCATCACAGGCCTGGCCGTGCTGGCGATCCTCTCCCCCGAGGGCGCCGCGCAAGCCGCCGACCCAGCCACGTTTTCTTCGGGCGAAGCGCCCGCTTCACAATGGGGTTGGGTCGCGCTGCTGGCGGGGTGCGCGACGGGGCCTGCGGTGGCTCTCCTCTGGCTGCTCGCTGTGTTGAGGGGCGGCTCCATCGCCCTGCACGACGCCCTCACAGCCAGAAGGCTTGAGCTGCAAGAGCTGTGGCGCCAAGGCGGAGGCGGCCAGCCCGGTCGCCAAGCCGCCGCGCTGCTCAACGTGCGTCATCGGCGCACCGCTCACGCCCTGCAAAGGCGCCTAGAGCGGGCGAGCGACCGCCTCTCTCAAGCGCGAGCGAGCTTGCGAATCGCCCGGGACGGGGCCCGCGGCGAGCTGGAAAACCTCCGGATCACACTGGGCGCCAGCCCGCGCCATGACGATCTATCAGACCTGCTCGGCCACCCCTCTCCCCTGCATCGCCCCTTGCTCTCCCCCGAGGCGGTCGCCGAGCGACTGGCACAGCTTCGCCCAGTGCAAGAACCCGACCGGCTCGCACAAGAGCTACTCCAACGTACATGGCCTCGAACCGGCATTATGCACGACCTTCCCGGAGCCAATCGCCAAGCCCTAGAGGCCGCGTGCGAAGCCACGATCCCGCAGTTGGGGGCGGAGTCGTTGCTCACCGGTGCCGAGGTCGCAGGGTCCGTGCAGCAACGCCTGAACGCCTTCGTCGACCAACTCTCGGGAGGCCTGGCCGCAGGACTCGATCCGCGAGACGAAAACGGGGACCCCCTGCCCAGCACCCAGCCTTGGCTCGCCCTCGGTCCCCGCACGCTTCGGGGGGCCGTCGAGGGTCGACTCCAAGATCGAGCCGTGGGGTGCACCGCTCACTGGAGCGCGTCTGATGTGCCGTGGGTGGTGGTGCTGGCCACCTGGCCGGGCCTGGACGTGGCGAGCATCCAGCGGGGCGCCCAATGATCCGGGAGTCCTTCCTGCATTCGCTGGCGGTCGAGTTCCACATGATGATGTGGATCCTGCCCATCTCCGCCGTTCTGATCGGATTGGCGCTGGGCCTGGCGTTCAGCCAGCCCACTCAGCGCGGGCGACGGGCGCTGCTGGCCGCGGGGCCGACGCTATGGCTGCTCGGTGTGACTCTCGTCCTGCCTCGGTTGGTTCAGCTCCTGCACCCCCAGTTTGGAGGCGGCCCGCAGAAGTGGATTGTCGCTGCGATCAACATGGTGCTGCCGGAGCCGTGGCGAGTGGTGCTGCACCCCTACGATGCTGCGGTCATCGAGCATGTGGGCGTTTGCCTCGCCGTGCTGGTGCTGTTGCCGGTGGTCTGCCTGGTCTTCCGCATCTGGCCGCCCAAGCCCTCACGGCCGCTGCCCCTGGCCCTGCCCACGAGCCTCGTATTGGGCTTGGTCACGCTGCTGCTCCCATTCGTTCTGCACCGGGCCCTGCACGGGCAAGTCTTCGTTCCCGGCCTAGAATTTCTAGCCCCAGCTCCGGTCCTGGCCCTTTTGGTGGGACTGCGTCTGCACGCGGCCTGGCCCGCCATCCACAGCGCCCAGTCCACGCGCGCGTTCATCGAAGAGAAGACCGAACTCCCCGACATTCGCCAAGCGTGGATCCGCGCCGACGTGCTGCAAGCGGACTCCGAGCCCCAGCTTCGCTTGCCCTCGGCGGACGCGCCTTCCACCGTACCCGCGGCGGCGAGCCTGGCGGTGCAACGAGCGTGGGCCGCATCGGGAGCGCAAGGCTCGCCCCCCGGCGCGCTGTCCGAGCTGTTGGAGCGGGGCGAGACTCGAACGCTCTTGGTCGGCGACCTGCCCCCACACACCGAAGATGCCCTTCTCGACGCCTTTTTCGTGCACCACGCCGGGGTGGGCGGCGCGCGAATTTTGGCCTTGGTCGACGATCCAGCGGCCACCTGTGCACGGGTACAAGCGGCGTTGGAGCGGGCCCACACCTGGGAACCTGGCGCGCTCACCGTGGGGGCCGCCGCCCTCACCGAAGCCCTCGCTCGGCAACAGGCGCCGGTCATCGCTTTCTTGGCGCTGCGCGAGCTCGACGCCTCTTTGGTGCACCTGGCGGAGCGGGACGGTGCACAGTGGGCCAAGAGCTTGGACTGGTTGGTCCTGCACCATCCTCATGAAGGCGCGCCCCTGGCTGTGACCCACACCGCCTTCGCTCTCAAGCGTTGGGCGCTGGCTACGGCGTCCTCCCCGTCCCCGTCGGTCTTGGCCACGGGCCCAGACACCCCGGCGATGCTCGCGTTCTTGGATGCGGTGGTGCCCGGTGTCAACGTCACGCGCTGCACCCCTCGCCTACCCGAGCCCGGCCCCGTGGTGATCTGGCCTGCCCACACCCAGCGCAGCTCTTCGGCGGACCCGTGGACCGCCCGAGCGGCCCACGCAGCAGCGGAGCTGGGCGTGACGGTTCAGCTCTACGATCGCCGACTAGACACCCTGGCCCACCAACACGCCGATGTGAAACGCGTCAACGCCGTCGACGTCAGCGGCCCCGCATCGGTGGCGAGCCTGCCCGCCCACGCGCTCACCCGCGCTTGGCGCGCCGCCCACCACCGGTTGCCCGACACCGACGTGCCCACCCACAGCGCCCTGTGGCACGTACAGCCCAGTCCGCTCGGTCACTTCCTGGCCACCCCCGGCCGCCTCGCCGCCTTGCACGCCCGTCGCGAGCTTCCGGTTCCCAAGCCGGTTGTGGGCACACGCAACCGCTTCCTCCGGCTCGCCCACCTGCGGGCCGCTCTAGAGGACGGCCAAACCGATGAACTGTCTCTGCGCAGAGCCTTCGGCGATGACGTTGTGGACTTCGCCATGAACGAGGTCGAGCCTACCGGGCGTTGGCTCGCGCGGGTGCGAGCCGGATCGCTGGAGCGCGCCCCGGTGCTGCGCGGTCCCCGCGGCGTGGACGCGCCGGAGCCCGGCCGAGAGGCCCTCACGGCCCAGCGCGTACGCATCGTCGACGACCGCAGCGGCGATGTTCTCGCAGAGGTAGACGCCCTGCTCGCCTCGACCCGCTACCACCCCAAGCGCGTCTTTGAAGTCGGCGGCCGACGCTACCGAGTGCCGCTGCACGCTATGGACGTCAAGCGGGGCCAGCTCCGAGTTGTGCCGGCCGATCCTCGTGACTCAGTCACGCTGCCGCTCCTTCGGGTCAGCCTTGAACCGCTGCAAACGCAGGTTGATAAGGTGACCCGCACTCAAG
>JBGCER010000053.1:0-3784 GCA_045106515.1 Myxococcota bacterium | reverse complement strand
GCGACGGGGGAAGCTCCGAAATCGTGCCGTTTTTAGGGGTAGACTCCCCAGGAGACCCCCGGAGCAGTCCATGGCGAAGCGCGACCCGAGCCGATCCTCTGCCGTGAGTTTGGAGGACGGCGGCCGATCCCCGCCATGACGGGTCGCGAGACGCCGGTGACGGTGCCTGTTACTGCGGTGGTAATAGACGGATGATAGCCGCGAGGCCCGCGCCCACGACTCATACGGCGACCCGCGCCCCGTTCAGGAGCCCGAGTGTCCGCACCGCCGATTCACGAAGCACCCAAAACCGGTTGGGCGGGGTTCAAGGCCTCCTGGCGCAACGACCTGAGAGCCGGTTTTGTCGTCTCTCTCGTCGCCTTGCGCCTCTCGGTTGGCATCGCCGTCGCGGGCGGTGCGCCGCCCATGGCGGGACTGCTCTCCGCTATCGCTGGCGGCCTGCTCACGACCTTCTTTCGCGGCAGCCACATCGGCATCAATGGGCCTGGAAACGTCCTGATCGTGATCACCCTCGTGGCGCTCGAGACCCTCGGTGGAGAGGGGACGTTCGCCACCTTCCTCGCAGCGTCGGTCATCGCTGGCGCCTTGCAGGTCGTCATGGGGCTGGCCAGGCTCGGCAAGGTGGGCCACGCCATTCCCGGGTCGGTCATTCACGGCATGCTCGCCGCCATCGGCGTCATCATCTTGAGCAAGCAGCTGCATGTCGCCATTGGTCGCGAGGCCCCATCCGGGTCGGCGCTGCACGCGCTCGAGGCCATTCCTGAGAGCCTGCTGCACCTCAACCCCTTTGTGGCGTGCATCGGCGTGTTCAGCCTGCTGGTCATCCTGATTCACCCCCGGCTGCAGAGCAAGTTCATCCACTTCATCCCAGCGCCGCTGTGGGTGCTGATTCTCTCGGTGCCCGCGGCCTTTCTCTTCGATCTTTACAACCCCCGCTCGGTCTCCCTGTTCGCCTACACCTTCGAGATCACGCCGAAACATCTGATCCAGCTGCCGCCCAACCTCACCGATAGCCTGATTTTTCCGGACTTTTCCCGCGTTGGTGACGGCTCGTTCTGGATCGTGGTCGCCCTGCTTACGGTGGTGCTGAGCGTCGAGGATCTGGCCATCGTCAAGGCCGTAGAGAAGCTCGACCCCTATCGACGGCCCAGCAACCTCAACCGCGACCTCATCGGCATCGGCCTGAGCACCGTGGCCGTCGCCTTCATCGGTGGCCTCCCGGTGATCACGGTCATCGCGCGGAGCTCGGTCAATGCCAACCACGGCGCAAAGACCAGCTGGTCCAACTTCGCACATGGCGGCTTCCTGCTGGCCTTCGTTCTACTTCTTCCAAGCTTAATCCAGCTCATCCCCCTCGCGGCCCTCGCGGCGATTTTGGTCTACACCGGCTACCAGCTCACCTCGCCCCAGGTGTTCCAAAACATCGCCAAGCATGGCTACGAACAGCTGCTGGTGTTCTGTGTGACCATCGTGGCCACCCTCGTTGAGGGCATTCTGACGGGAATTATCGCGGGCATGGTCCTCAACCTCGTGCTGCACCTGGCCAAGTCGGGCATGGCTTGGCGCGAAAACCTGGTCGCGATCTTCAGGCCCACCATCGATGTCGTGCACGAGCGCGACGACAACTACTACATCCGTACCCATGGGCTGATGAACTTCCTCACGCTCCTGCCCCTGCGGACCAAGCTGAACCGGCTGCCTGAGGGCGCGCACCTCATCTTGGACTTCCACAAGACCCAGCTCGTGGACCACACCATTCTCGAGTTCGTACACGACTTCCGGCGTCGCTACCAGGCGGGCGGGGGAGGGTTCGACATCATCGGGCTCGACGTGCACCAGGCCTCCTCCAACCACCCCACAGCCCTGCACACCCTCGCCCGCCCGGAGCGCGAGCGTCGCCTGACCCAACGACAGAAGGACCTGCGCGCCCTCGCCCAGAGGTACGGCTGGACCTTCGACCCCACCATCGAGTGGGATGTCGAGTCGCTCTCCGCCTTCCAGTTCTTCGAGACCCGTCCCATCGAGTACCAGAACAACGTCATCACCGGGGAGTTGGTGCCCGGTCTCAGCTGGCAGATCAGCGACATCACCTTCGACGAAGGCGCGCTTCATGCGGCGCAGGTCTATCACACCACCATCGGGGTGATTCACCTGCCGACCGCCTTGCCCCAGTTCACGCTCGAGAAGGAGGCGTTCTTCGACCGCCTGATGGAGTTCGCCGGCTATCGCGACATCGACTTCAAGCTCTTTCCCAAGTTCTCGAGCAAGTTCTTGCTCAAGGGCGACAATGAGGAGGATCTGAGGGCGTTTTTCACCGAGGAGCGAGTGACGTTCTTCGAGCAGGAAGAGGTCTACCACATCGAGAGCCGAGATTCGCGCCTGCTGATCTTCCGCTACCTTCGCCTGGGGGGTCCCACGGAGCTGGAGCGCATGGTCCACTTCTGCCGGAAGCTCGTCGAGGTCGTGGATAGCGGGACCAACGAGGCGGGCGGATAGGACCCATCAAGGGCAGGCTCCAGGTTAGGGTCCCACCCCGCTCCGTCGCCGTCGTTGTCCACAAGAAAGTAGGACGAGTGGGGCGGTCCGGGAAAGACCTGGGACCATCGCCTACTTTGGCTACCCTACAGCCGTAGCGGATAGGAAGCATCAAGCCCTCTCTCCCGCGCACTCTACCGCCCGGCTCGACCCACCGGCTCGCTTTGCCTGGTCTGAGTGGCATCTATCGCCGCAAAAAACGATTTCAAAGACCTTATTTCGCGATCTCCCCATCGTCTACACACACTCCTCCCTCCCTCCCGACCCAGCTCCCCCACGCTCAGCAGCTCGGGCATCTTGGTTCGCGGAGGCGCGGACTTCGAAGTCGAACACAGCTTTGTGGTGTCACCAGGCGACTCACGGTCGTTTGATGCGAGCTTCGGCCCGCACCTCGACCTGCCCGATCAGCTCGATGGTTGCCGCCGACGCAAGGCGAGCAGCCGGCAGACCGTCGTGGAGCTCATCGGCGACGGGCTCATCTCGGTCGCTCTCGGCGCAGGGGTGGCGATCATCGGTCATGGTGGCAACGGTCTCATCACCTCCGACCTCCGAGTCAGTCTGCAGGTCCAGCCGGTCCCTGCAGAATGACCTGGGCAGGGGCAGGCTCTGGCTGCCCTCAACCCCACCCGTATCTTGTCTCACACAACCTCTACGCGAGGCCTGAGTTCCAAGGTCTGCGCGCTATTTTGGGTTTGGAGGATGCAATGCGATGTATCGGGTGGCTGGCTCTCGCGGGATGTGCGTCGGTGGGCCCCGGGGTCGATGACGGGTCCCAGTTTATGGACTTCGACGGGGACGGCGTGCGCGACTCGGAAGACCCAGACGCCGATGGCGATGGCATTCCCGACGTGGACGATGACTTCGTCGACCTCGATCGCGACGGCTTTGACCGGCTGGAGGATTGCGACGACACCAACCCTGCGGTCAATCCAGGCGCGGTGGAGGTGTGCGGCAATGGGCTGGATGACGACTGTGATGGCTCGGCGAAAACCTGTCGGTTGGAAGGCGAGCT
Source organism: Myxococcota bacterium (assembly GCA_045106515.1). Lineage (GTDB taxonomy): Bacteria > Myxococcota_A > UBA796 > UBA796 > REDI01. The sequence goes on along the minus strand of JBGCER010000053.1, from coordinate 237 downwards.
AAGCCTAGATGATGCGGCCTCGACGGCGCGTGGCGAGCAACCCGGCGACCGGTTTGGCAGCCAGGTGGTCCTGTTGGGGGATGCGGACGGCGATGGTTTTAGCGACCTGGTGGTCGGGGCCGAAAGTGTGGGTGCGGCCTGGCGTTTTGCGGGTAGTGAGACCGGTCCGCTCCGAGCTCGAACCGCGGCCCAGCGCTGGTCCGGCGAGTCCCCAGACTTTGCGCGGACCGTCGCGGG
>JBGCER010000052.1:0-2660 GCA_045106515.1 Myxococcota bacterium | reverse complement strand
GCACTCCACTGCACCTTGGGATCTCGGGCTGCGCCGGTCCCTCTCCTTCGCTCGGGCCTGCCGGCGTGTCTCGACACGCCGGCAGGCCCTCGCTCGTCGAGAACACGGCTCGCTCCGACCTCCCTGCGGTTCGTGCGAAGCGGTCATGAGGGATGGGGGCTAGATCCAAGCTTCCGTGCTGAACCGGTCTGGGAACCGACGGCGAAGCGAGGCCTCTCGGGGGTCGTGAAATGCGGTGCGTGGAAGCGTGCCGCGGATGCCGAGGGCGGTTGACGCGATCTGGTAAAGGGCGCGCTTGTCCGCAGCCGACGCGTGGATGGCGGCCCTCAACACCCAACCAGGGTCTAAAATGGGTCCGAGGGACTCCGGGTAGCCGGCATCGTCGACCGGGGTGAAGTCGTAGGTGCGACCATCGGGAGCCACATATCGGGCCACTAATGTGCCGTCGACGGTGACCAGGTTTCGCGCCCAGGCGTCGCGAGGCACGTCGGGGCGCTGTCCGGTGAGCCAGAGGTCGATCTCGCCGAGGGTTCGCGCGGGTCTGGGCTCTGTGCGCACATCCGCCCCGTGGAGCCAGGCGCCGATCCCCGCCGGGCCGAGCACGACCGGACCCGCTGGGCCTTCGGGGTTGAAGCATACGCCGTCTAGATCATCGGCTTCGAGCATCATTCTAGCGAGAGCCTCGCCAGTGTAGACCACGGGTTCCCACCCGCCCTCTTGGTCGCGGGCCCAGGCGTCGGCCAAGTCCGGCGCCGTAAACGCGATCAGCAGCTTGGTCCCTTCGCTGCTGGTCCACGTGGCGGTGGGCGGCACGTCCCTGGATGCATCGATGAGTACGGAGTAGGTGGCGGCGAGCAGGTGCTGCGCGCCTTGGGCGCCGTTGGGGAAGACCAGAGCGGACTCGGCGTCGAGCGAGCGAGCGAAGTGTCGTGCCACATCGAGCTCTCCGTCCGTCATTCGCAGCTCCGACGGTGCGCCTACGTCCCAGTACACGCCATCGACGTCGAGGGCGAGCCAGTCCGAAACCGGCTTCAATCCCGCGGTCCAGCCGGCCAACGTCGCCGCCTCTTGGCTGCTATACAGCATGGCGATACGTTCGCGGATCATGGGTGTGGAGTCGTCATCAAGCGCCATGAGCGCGCCGGTGTAGGGCACCAAGGTCCGCAGCAATTCGCCCTTACCGATCCGGCCCGCCGCTGCGTCGTACAGGGCTTCAGAGGTTGGGTGCGGTGTTGTCATTCTTTCCTTCTGGAGTTTCGGTGGTCACTTTTTTGTCTTGGGCTTCGAAGGCGAGCTGGATCAGGCGGCCCGGATCCAGGGCGCCATTGTCGAGCAGCTCTTGGAGCTTTTGCTCGGTGCTGAGCTGGTCCCTGTGGCCTTGGTCGTCGAGTGTGTGGCCCAGGTCCACGCCGAGCTTCTTTTCGGCTTTGTTTTTCTGGGAACGCTGCGTCTCGGCATCTTGTAGGGCGCCCGTCCCGCTGCTCTTTTTGAGGTAGTCGACGTAGGCCTTGTCGATCATGCCCTTGGCCCAGTCGGTACCCTTGGCCTCGCCGGCCACCCGGCCGTCGACATCGTCTGCATGGATCGCGTTGTCATTGTCTCTGGCTTCGTTGATGCCGATGCCGCCCAGGGCGGTGAGAAGGCTGCCGGCGTCGGTCCACAGCTTGTTCTTGAGCTCGGCCTTGGCGTTGTCTTCCCGGGAGCTCGACACGCTCATCGTCGTCTTGACGCTGCTGTCGACGACCTTGCCGGTGACGGCTCCGATGACATCGTCGACTTTGCTGTCCTTCTTGGCGAGCTCCGCCGCATCGGACAGCTTTCCGTTTTCGCCATAGCCATGCTCAGAACCAAAGTAATCATTGGTTTCATTGCCGATGTAGGTCTTGAGCGCGCCCCCAAAGACGCCTCCCACGGCGCCGTTGCGGAAGTCTTGGGCCGTGACGTCTCCCCCGGCCAGGCCTTCTGCCCCAATGCCCAGCACCTTACCTGCCAATGCCGCGCTGATCGGGTCCAGCCCCAGCCCCATGGAGCCCAGACCGAGCTTGGTCAGTTTGTCGACGAGGGCGCGAGTGGTCTTGGCGTCGGCGGAGCGCTCCTCGGCGCGGCGATTTACCGCCGCCTCGTAGGCCTTCTTGGCGCCGTCGTAGCGCCTCCACGCCTCGGGGTGGCCGGTCTTGAGTAGGTCCCGATCGGTGTCCAAGATGCGCTGGAGTTCTGTGCGGGTATCGGCCACGTGGTTCGCGGCTTGGCTCCCGAGCAGCTTGTGTTTGAGCCCTGGCTCGGCGTCTGGAGACTCGAACTTGTCTTTGGCGACGCTGTCGCGTCCGCCCTCGAACGCCCAGGAGTCCTGGAGCCACGCGTCTTCCATGCCTAGGCGCTTCTCGGCTTTCGACGTGTCAAACCCGTCCGATTCCGGATTGAACGTCTGGTTTAGGTCGCCATACTGCGTGGCCATCTTGAGTTGATGACCCACTCGCCCACCGGTGACGTGCTCCAAGACGGACGCGAGCCAAAGGCGGTCGGCCTCACCTGGGGATGGACCGTCGGCGCCGCCCTTTGGGGTCTTAACGCTGGTGTTATAGCTGCTCACAAAGGTCAAGTGACCGTACTTTGCCCGGAATGCTTTGCCGATGGCGCCAAGCTCCTCGGGACCCTTGCCA
>JBGCER010000051.1:0-9323 GCA_045106515.1 Myxococcota bacterium | reverse complement strand
GGCCCCCCATTCGCGAGCTCCAAGAAGCCTGGGACAATAGCGCCGCGGGCGAAGTCGTCGGCCCCGTAGAGGGACGCAAGGGCTTCCACATCATCCGCGTGGTGGAGCGCCGGCCGAACGTGCCGCTCACCGAAGTCGAGCCGCAAATCAGAGAGGCGCTTCAGCGCGAAGCCATGCAAGGCCTTCGCGAAGAGCTCATGTCCGCCGCGAGTGTGGAGTGGGCTGCGCCCTACCAAGAGCTGGCCGCACCCAACCCCAAGCCCACCGACGCCCCCCCTGGAGATTCCCCATGAAGCCGTGGATTGTGATTCTTGGAAGTTCCTCGGGTTTCGGAGCCGCAGCGGCCCGAGCCTACGCCGCGCTGGGCCATCCCATCTTTGGCGCTCACATGGACCGGCGAGGCACCATGCCCGCCGTCGAGGCCCTGATCGAGGAGTTGAAGGGCCACGGCGTCCCCGTGGTGTTCCACAATGGCAACGCCGCGAGCGATGACGTGCGCACCGCCGCCCTCGATGGGCTGCAGGCCGCCATGGAAGAGCACGGCGGCAAGGTGGGCGTGCTGCTGCACAGCCTGGCATTCGGGACGTTGCGTCCATATTTGGCGGACAAGCCTATCGGGCGGCGCCACATGGACATGACCTTGGACGTGATGGCCCACAGCCTGGTGTATTGGACCCAAGATCTGGTTCGCCGAGAGATGTTCGACAGCACCGGCCGCATTTTCGCCATGACCTCGTCCGGCTCCCTGAATGTGTGGCCGAGCTACGGCGCCGTCAGCGCCGCAAAGTGCGCATTAGAATCACACATTCGCCAGCTCGCCCTAGAGATGGCTCCCATGGGCATCACCGCCAATGCGATCATGGCCGGGGTCACCCGTACCGCGGCGCTGGAGAAGATCCCCGGTGCCGAAGACATCGCTCAGCGCGCGCTGTCGCGCAATCCCAGCGGCCGCCTCACCACCCCCGAAGATGTGGCGGAGTGCTTGCTCGCGCTGTCCGGCCCGGGCACCCGGTGGATGACCGGCAATATCGTGCGCGTGGACGGCGGAGAAACCATCACAGGCTAGCGACAGACCGCGAACCTTCCGCGCTCGCCTCCGTGTCGAGCAGCGCTTGACGGACCGCGCGGAAGAAGGTGCAGTCGACGCGCGGCGTGGCCTCGTCGGACCCACCGCACACCTGGCTCACCAGCCACGCCAAGAGGCGATCGCAGGGATCGGGGTGCCGCACGCCTGCCAACAAGACCATGGCGTCGGACTCCCGGCCGAAGGCGGGCAACCCACTTTGGCACCGACGGGTGAGCCCCACCACGCCTTCGGCGAGGCGGTCCCGTTGTGCGGGGCTGGCTGCAGACAAAAACAGGCGTATTTGCGGCAATACCCGCTGCTCCAGATCCCTGCGTAGCACTTGACCTCGCAGGAACTCAGCACGCTGGTCCGACGCCCACGCCAAGTCTCGGCCCCAGGGCCACCCGCCGAACGGACGGAGCGCCGCACCGAGGGCGTGAAGCACGTCCACGCGAGTGGGAGGGGGGGCGACGTGTCGAATGGCGGCGTGCATGGCGGAACCTCGGGGTGGCTCCTCCGATCTCACACATCCGACCCCGGCCCGCGTTGACGGTTGATTTCAGCGCGACGGTGAGGGAGCCTTCTGTTCCGCCCCCGTCGAGGTCATGTTCCATGCCGCTGCTCCTACCCATCGCCCAGACCTGGGATGGCACGCCCATCGACCTGCATGCGCCGTATCTGGTGGCGCTGAGCTGGAGGGAGGACCACCTAATTATTAAGGTTTCTGCACCCTATTTTTCGGATCCAGCCCCGGCTGCTCCCGTCGGGTCCACCTGGAAACTCTGGACGCACGAGGTGGTCGAGCTCTTCCTGGTCGGCACCGGTGATCCGGTGCCATACGTCGAGATCGAGCTGTCGCCCCACGGGCACCACCTGGCCCTCGCCCTGCAGGGGGTTCGAAACATCGTCGACCGCCAAGTGCCCCTCAGGGTGCGCTCTCACATCGATGGCCGGCGCTGGACCGGCGAGGCCGCGATCCACCGAGACGCGCTCCCCCCGGGCGTAGAGCCAGGCGCCACCGTTCGGCTCAACGGGGCTGCCATCCACGGTGTAGGGGAGGCTCGCACCTATCTATCGACCGCCGCCCTGGGCGGTGATCACCCCGATTTTCATCGGATTGATGCCTTCGAAACCTACCGCCTCCCCCGCTAGCCGGTGTCCCGCGTGACCCCGCGTAAGAGCCGGACATCGGAGGGGTCGTGACGGATGCGGACTAGAACACCCCGCCCACGGTGATCGTGGCGTGGGGACTTGGCGGCTCGGGCTCGTCGACCCAGTTCCACAGTGGGTCCTGCGCTCGCGCCTTGGCGACGGCACCCCGCGAAATGTGCTCTAGGCCCAGCTCGACGCCGATATGCAGCCGATCGAATACGGCGGTCGCCTCACCCCAAATACGGCTTTCTCGGCCTAAAAGCTGGGGAGCGCCATACAGCTTGCCATCGGCCGTCAGCGTGAACTCGCGGTCGTAGCTGTCCGACAGGCCTCCACCGCCCGCAGACAGGGGTGCCGCCATCGACATACCCACCCGCAGGTCGATGAGCGGATCTCCGATCTCGTCGCCCAGCGGCACAGCAAAGCCAGCCGCCCCCGTGAGGCCAAGCCGGGTTGCCGCGGTGTAGTCCGGCATCCAGCCGTGGGGCTCCAGCCGGGCCCGGGCGCCGGCGTCGCCATCGAGGGTCCACAGACCGCCCACCCGAGCGCGCAGGCCCGCCTTCCGCGACGTAGCCCCCCATGACGCCAGCAGCTCGGTCCGCGATTCCCAATGGGCGTAGTCCAAGCGGGAATCGGAGGGGATGGGATTGCCGATGCCTTCGCTGAGCTTGCGGATCGTGTCTTCGGCGTCCTTGGGCGGCAGCCGGGTATGCATCAGGCTCGTGCGGATCTCGAGGTCAGGGATGATCGCCTTGTCGGGCCGCACCGGGATCGCGAACCTGAGCGAAGCGCCTGCGCCCAGCTCATGGCGCGACTGAGTCTCCAAGCCCACCTGGGCCGCCACGGTGGTGACGGTGCCGTCTTCACCCGGACGCGCAGCGAGGCTGGGGACGGGTAGTAAGGCAAGCAACCACAAACGCATGGGACCTCCAGCCTGTGTGGACGTCGTACATGTACCGGGTATTCAATCCACATGTCGATTCCCTTTCTACGCGCGGCCTGGCGAGACCCCAAAGGCATCGGCTCCATCTGGCCAAGCTCTCCGGCCCTCGCTCGCGAGATGGTCAGAGCCGCCACATTGAGCCCCGGTGACCGGGTGGTCGAGGTCGGCGCCGGCACCGGGCCCGTCACGCGCGAGCTGATGACCCACTCCGGCCCCTGCTTCGCCTTGGAGCCCGAGCCCGCGTTGGCACAGATCGCCCGAGAGGCGGCCCCGACCATCGAGATCGTCGAAGACCGAGCCGAAGCGCTGCCACACCTGCTCGCAGCGCGAGGCTGGCCCCATGCCGACGCGGTGATCAGCAGCCTACCCTTCGCCGCGTGGCCCGATGCCCAGCAAGACGCCGTGCTCGACGCGTTCGAACGGACGCTCGGGCCGGGCAGCCGACTGGTGACGTTCACCTATGTGGTGAGCCGCGCAATGCCATCCGGAAAGCGGCTATTCAAGACGTTGAACGACCGCTTTGGACCTGTGGAGGTCTCGCCCACCGTGTGGGCGTGCCTGCCTCCATGCGTGGTGTACAGCGTGGTGTGCAACCGACCCGACGGGGCCTAGGTTCCACAGGCCAGGCTGATGCTGAACGCGCCCTCGGCATCATCGCCGCCTTCGACGAGCAGGTAGTACACCTCGCCCGCGTCCACGGTCCAGTTCATGATGTTCCGGGTACCGACTTCACGATTAAACGGGTTTGCCGAGTCACACAGCTTGGCGGAGTCCGTGGGGCACCGGTTGAGATCGCCCGCCATCTTCGTGAAGGTCAGGTCTGCACAGGGCGTGTCGAAGTACGCAGAGACCCGCATGCGAGACTCACCGCGCTGGAAGCGTTCTGACTTGTCCGGCACGAATCGGTACACGCGCTCATCGCCACCATTGTGGTTGCGCGTGCCCGGCCAGCAGGTGTTGCGCTCGTAGAAGCGAGTATTGAAGCGGTTAACTCCGCCTCGGGTGTGTCCGACCACGGTCTCGCCGCACTTGATATCAGCGGTCACGCAGTCGGGGCCGTTGACCGGGCCACCGTCAGAGAGCGTGCCACATTGGGCGCCTGTGACGCCCGGATCAGGGCCACCGCCGCCCGCAACCTTGCGGAAAAAGCCGGCCGCTCCACCCGATTCCTTGTTGGGCTTGGAGCCGACCGCGCCCGAGCCGCCACCGCCACCGGTCACGACCGCCGGATCGACGGCGTCTGTTCCCTCTTCGGGGGGAGCGGTCATGTCGTTGATGGACTGACGAATCGAATCGCAGCCGCCCGCCATGGTCAGGGCACAGATCAAGAAGAATCGCACGAGGGCCTCCGGGCGCCGAGGGGGAAAGCTACCACCTCGGCACGCCATAGCAAGAAAGACCCTCACAATCTCCGCAGGTTCCGCGCCAAGTCAGCCTCTACTGGCGGTACTGACCCGAGGCAGTGAGCCCCTGTCGACTCGCGCGCCCAGTGGCCACGAGGTGCTCAAGCACCGACCAGGCTTCGATCGGATCGGCGCTGACCCGCTCCGCCAGCTCCGGCAAAGTGCGCCATTCCTTTGGGTGCAAGGCGGATTGTAGCGATTTAGACAACTCCAACACCTCGGCCGCAGCCCGCTTGCCGGCCTCGACCCCCGGCTGGTGAAAGGCGTTGACGTCCACCAGGCTGGCATAGAGGCATACGGCTCGCTCAAAGAGCGCGATCAACCCACCGATTACGAACGCATCCACGGTGGGAAGCGTGAGCGTCAGACACGGCCGGCCCTCGCTCACGAGCGCGCGGCGGGTGCCCAGCAAAAAGCCCTGGAGCGCATCGCCAGCGGTGGCGCCATCGAGGACAGGTGTGGAGCTTCCACGCCCATCGTCGAGTACCTGCACGAAGGTGACGAAGGCGTCGCGCCGACCATCGCGAAGCTGCTGAACGTAGGCGTGCTGGTCCGTACTTCCCTTGTTGCCGTACACCGTCAACCCTTGATGTACCTGCGCTCCTTGCCGATCCAGCCGCTTGCCGATGGACTCCATCACCAGCTGCTGCAGATACCGCGAAAACAGCGAGAGTCGGTCGCGGTAGGGCAAAACGACCATGGCTTTGTCGCCTCTGCCGCTTCCCACGCCGTGCCAACACGCCGCCAAAAGGGCCGCGGGGTTCTCTTGCCAGACCGTCGACCGGGTCCACGCATCCATCTCGCGGGCGCCTTCGAGCAGTCGAGCGGTGTCGATGCCTCCGAGCTCCGCGGGCACCAAGCCGACGGCGCTGGTGAGGCTAAATCGACCGCCCACCCAGTCCCAGATGGGAAAGACCGCCATCCACTCTTCTTCCACCGCGCGGGTGTGTAGGCGGCTGCCTTCGATGGTGATGGCGATGCACCGCGACGCGAGCTCCTGCCCGGCGGCCACAAGGGCCTCCTCGACCAAGGCGAGGCCATTGCGAGTCTCGACCGTGCCGCCGGACTTGCTCACCACCACAACCAGGGTGGTCGCAAGGTCGTCGCCCACCTGCGCCAAGACGCGGGCGATCCCGTCCGGATCGGTGTTGTCGACGAAGTGAAGGCCCAGCGCTCGGCGGGGACCATCGTGATCCGGATCGGGAGCCAGCGCGTCGATGAGCCACATTGGACCCAGGGCACTGCCGCCGATCCCAATGTGAATCACATCGGTAAAAGGCAGGTAATTCGGAGCGAACTTCTCACCTCGCCGGACGGAAGCCGCGAAGGCTCGCACCTGTTCCGCGGTCTCGCCGATCTCACGGGCCTGCCCCATCGTAGAGGCCGACTCGGGGGCGCGCAGCCAGGTGTGGCCGACCTGGCGCTGCTCATCGGCGTTCACCACCTCTCCAGCCTCTTGAGCCCCTAAATCAGCAAAGGCGCGCTTCCAGGGCAACGCATCGGCTTGCTCCACATCGAGCTCGGCCGTCGATGCGTCGAGCCACCAGGCTTGTCGTGGGTGGGCGATCACCAAGGGCGGCAGCCAGTCCGACATTGGACCTCCGGAGGTTGCGCTAACAAGACGGGGCGGGACGGTTAGGGGCCGGCGGCGCGAGGGAGCTCAAGATGGATCAAGCCGACGCTCTAGAACTGCTGCAAGCTTCTCACACCTTTCCTGGACCGTTTCGATTTCGGGTCGTGGCGCGAGCAGGCAGCACGCCAGCCGTCCTGAGCGCTGTCTCCGCGACGCTGGGTCGTGCCGTCGACGACATCACGGAAAAGCCGAGCCGAAACGGTACCTACATCAGCGTGCGCATCGAGACGACGGTGCACACCGCCCAAGAGGTGCTGGACACCTACGCGGTGCTTCAAGCCATGGAGCACGTACTGGCCACGCTGTAGCGGCGGGCGTTAGACCGCCTGGGCGCGCGGGGCTCGAAGCGGCACCGCACCGATGGCCCATAGGTACTCGGCTGCCGTGTTGGGAGCGGCCAGATGTACGGCTTGCTCCAAACGAAGGAGTGTGGTGTTGCCTGCACCATAAATCGACCATGTACGCCCACTTTCGACGTAGTAGTACCGCTCACCCATGTGCTCCCACGACCACAGCTCTTCGTCGCCTACTTCGACGCGCTGGGCGTGATGTCGGCCGCTGAGTCGAAGCAGCAACGCCGCCAACCACGCCCGTTCCGAGTCGATATCCGCCTGGCGGAAAAAGACCTCGGGGCCGAGCAAGCCGCGGCCCCCCGCTCCGGTGGACAGACTCACCGAATGGGTGACCCACCGCCCCGGGGAACGACGACGCGCTGCAGTGATCGTCGACGAGGGCGGCACCACTTGGTGGTGCAGGAAGAGCGCGAGAGTGCGGTTGTTCGACGTGAGTTCGCCGTACAGAGCCGATGAGCCCGCGATGCACTGACGATGCACCAAGTCGAGCGTGTCGCCGTCCAACACATCTGGCGTGTGAACCCGAAGACTTCGGACCAAGCGACCCGCACCATCGAAGACTGTAAGCGCGCAGTCCGTCACCGGACCCCCTGTGAGGCGTGGAAAGTACCACGAGTGCACCAGGACACGGACCCCACCCAGATCACCCAGCTTGCTCGTCACGAATACGGCGAAGGATTGCCTCCGCCTCACCCGCAACTTCGTGCACAGAGGCTGCGAGCTCCGTCATGGCCTGAGCGCGCACCAAGTTGTGTTCGCCCGGAGTTCCGTACGCCGGGTTCCACCCAAAATACCTCTCCTCAAGGGCGTCGCGCACGAAGCGGGAGGCGAGCTCCAAGGTGATGCGCTCCACCCCCGGCACGATGGAGGCCCACTCGGCTTTCGTCAGCGGCAGGCCTCGGGCGCCAGCCACGTAGCCGCGCATGGCTGCCTCAAACAAACCAAGGTCAAACCTGGGTTCAAGATCATCCTCGGCGCTCGGATTGCACCAGCTACGCAAGGCATCACCGAGCTCCGCGTCCAGCGTGCCCCGCTGAAGCGTGTCCAGGTCGATGAGGCTCGTGGCGGTGTCTCCGGTAAACCGCAGGTTGGAGATCTTCAGATCGCCGTGAATGACCCGCAGCGGCAGGTGCGACTCGCCTTCCCACAACCCCCACTGCTCCCAGATCTGATCGGCCAAGCCCTGGACCTTGCGACGGAGCCGATGATTGCGGTGGGTCACCAACGCGTTCTGCATGGCCCCCATGTGGGCGGGCGTGTCGTGAGCGCCGGGTCGCTCGAAGTGGAACGAGTGGTCCAGGTCGAACAAGGCGGCATGGAAGCGAGCCACCAGATGACCCGCGCTCTCGGCGTCGGCCGGGTCGGAGAGTTGGTCGATGGTCCGGTCCCCGACCCACGTCAGGCAGCGCCACACGCCTCCCTCAACATCGGTGTGCCAGAGGTTGCCCTGCCGCGTCCGGATCAGCCGTGGCGTGACCCGGCCCCGAAGGGTCAAACGCGCGGTGATCGCTTCGATGTCCAAGTGCACGACGGGGTCGAAGATGGAGGTGTTGAGCTTCTGCAACACCGCCACCGCCTCATCCTCGATGGCGACGCCCCACGTCTCATTGATCAGGCCGTGACTTTCGACCGACCCCGCGATGGGCTCGCCGCTCCATTCCCAGGCGGCCAGGGGATCGAGTTCCTCGATGGTCATGGGCATGGACGGCGCCTCCGGCCCCCGTTCTACCCAAAAACCGAGACTCAGGGCATCCCAGCCAGCTCCTCGGGCCTCGGAAAGACCGCCCCTTGGCGAGCCCCATGCTGGGTATGGGCGTCAAAACTGCCATTTTCGATGCGGAGCCGTCTCACTTCCGCCTGACCCACCTCATTGGCCAGCGTCTTGAGAGCGGAGCAGCTGTCGCTCGCGGGGAGCGCAGAGAGGGATTCGTGAATGCGCTCAGCGGCTTCCACGGCCAGGTCCGAATGACCAGACTCATGATGTTCCAATGCGCGAATATAGGCGTCCCAAGCGGTAACCAAGGCTGGGTTGGCATCTACAGGGGGCTCCCAAGCTGGCAACACCGTGGTCAGCGACAGATCGACATCCACGGCCGCAACGCGGCAGTCCCCCGCCCGCACATCCGGTTCAAAACGCCACTTCAGCCGCCACCGGGTCCACCCCGTGAACCGCTCATCACTCGGTCGATGGTGGCTCAAGTCCACCAACAGGTCTCGGGCGGTCCGACCGCTCAGCAGGTACCGCTGCTCGTCGACGTGTACGCGCAATGCGCCTTCCACCGCGTCGGTGTCTTCGGTGTCCATGAACCCGACGCCTTCCACCTCCACGCGAGGCGGTTCGTGCCCCCCGGAGTTCAGGGTGCAGCTGGTCAGGGCGAATCCGAGAAACAGACGTCGCAACAAGGCCTCCGCTCTTGTTGTTCGGATCAGACGCCGGCGCCATCGAGCCGATTCGTCCGAGGATGTCTGAGCCCGTCACGCCGACCGAGGTAGAGTCGGGTTCAGGAGAGTCCATGAGCGAAGACGCCCCCCAGCCACTCGTAGCGACCGACGCCGATAAGACGCGGTTCAGCCTCATCGAAGCGATGCGCGAAGGGAGCGCCAAGTTCGGGAAGGACTACGGTGAGATGGTGATGGAGATCGCCAAGGGCTCGTTCGGCGACAACATGCTCACCGCCGAGGAGTACTTCTGGCACCGCCTGCCCTCGCTGGACCTCGACGCTGAAGAGCTCGGGTGCTTCGCGGGCAGAAAACGAGCTGGAAGCACCAACTT
>JBGCER010000050.1:0-12743 GCA_045106515.1 Myxococcota bacterium | reverse complement strand
CCTACCTGGCAGCCCGCCAGAACGTGCAAGAAGGCGAGCTCGGCATGGCCCTGGGCATGCTGATGATGGTCGACAAGAAGAGCGACACCTACATGGACTCCGAGTCCCTGCGCGGCATCGTCCTGTCCCAACAAGGCCGGTACAACGACGCCCTCGCCCCGTTGCTGACCGCTCAAGCCCTCGGCAAAAAGGCAGAGAAGGGCGCGCGGTTCGACAACGTCACCACGCTCAATGTGGCCCGAAGCTACTTCGGCGCCGGTAACTACCAGCGCGCGGTCGAGTACTACGCCAAAGTCGACCGCAATAGCGACTTTTGGCCACAGGCGTGGTTCGAAAAGGCCTGGTCTCACTTCCGCGCCCAAGACATGAACGGATCGCTATCCGTGCTCATGGTGCATGAGAGCCCGTTTTTCGAGAACTACTACTGGCCCGAAGCGGACCTTCTCCGAGCCTACTCGTACTTCCTGATGTGCAAGTTCAAAGACGCTTCCGCAGAGATCGACGCCTTTGATGCTCGCTACCAGCCCCTATACAGCGAGCTGTCCACCACCCTTGGCAACTACGACGCCATGGCGGGGTGGGAAGATGGCGTGGCTCTCAACGAAGGCAAGGACACCAAAGTCCCCGCCGGCGTGATCCGCCAGTTCAAGAACGACGAGCGCTTCTTGGGGGCCATCGCGGCCACCGAAAAGGCCGACGAAGAGCTGGAGCGCCTCAAGAACGTATCGGCGAACCTCTTTGCCAGCCGTGCGATCAAAGACCTAGAGCTGCGAAAGCGCACCATCAAGAAGGTCGAGGGCGCTCGCCTGGTGGCCAAGGCCACCGCGGACCGCAACCAGCTCAAAGACATGCTGGGCAATCTGAAGATCACCAAGCTCGACATGATGCAGTACGAAACCGCACAGCTGGAGCGCGCCGCCCAGACTGGCGAGCTGGAGCAAGGAGACCGAATCGGTCAGCTCCGAAAGCTCCGGTCCAAGCCTGGCACGCAAATGTGGCCCTGGCAAGGTGAATACTGGGCCGACGAGGTTGGGTACTACAACGTGGTGAGCCGCCCTGACTGCCCCGACGCGCTCCGGCCTCGGGCTCAGTAGTCCGGCACACCGCTGCAGCTGCGAAACACACTGTAGCGTCCGATTAAGAGCAATTAGGTTGAAACAGACGCCGTAGCTCCGCATCTTGGGTGTGGAGGCACGCATGATCGAACCGGCACGAGTCCTGAACGGGACCGCGCCGCCCGCGGACTGGGAACGGGCGGCACGGCAGCTTTTACGCGCACTTCGGGGCCAACGCTCCCAAGTGGCCTTCAGCCGACGGCTCGGCTACCGCAGCAATCCCATCGCCGATTGGGAGGCGGGCCGCCGCTTCCCGACCGCCGCAGAGATGCTTCGTGCCGCGGCCCGAGCGGGCGTCGATGTGCCCTCGGCGTTCGCGGGCTTCGATGCCTCGACCGCAGCCCACGTCGGCGACGCCGATGACCAAGGCGTGGCGGACTGGATGTCCACCTGGCGCGGCGGCGCCACTCTTCAAGAAGTCGCCGAGCGATGTGATTGCTCCCGATACGCCGTGGGCCGGTGGCTCTCGGGCAAGACCCGCCCCCGGGTGCCGGACTTCCTCCGCCTTGTGGAGGCGCTCACCGGCCGAGCCGCGGACTTGGTCGCCGAGCTCGTAGACATCAGCCAAGTACCCTCCTTGGCCCCACTACGAGAGCGCAACCAAGCGCTCCGCACTCTGGAAGAAGAAGTGCCATGGGCCAGCGCTGTGTTGTTGCTGCTGCGCTCCGACACCTACCTGGACTTGCCGGCGCATCGACCCGGATGGCTGGGCAATCGACTGGGTCTGACGGCGGAGCAAGAGGCGCAGAGCCTCGACCTGCTCGAAGCGGTCGGTGGCATCGCCTGGGATGGCACCCGCTACCGCCCCCTTCAACCCGGCCTGGTTCACCCCTCCACCGCTACCGAAGGCATGGCTCACTGGACACAGATGGCCGAAAAGCGGCTTCAAACACCCACAGATCGGGATCGATTTTCGGGCGTGGTCTTTCTGACCGACGATGCGGGCTTCGAACAAGTGCGCGAGGCGGTTCGGCAAACCATGCAGAGACTCGGAGCGCACAACTCCGAGAACGCGAGCCGCGTCGGTGTGGTTCAGGTCGCGGTCATGGACCTAAGCGCCGCCCAACCGTCCAACACCCTGTAGGTCGAGTTCGCTGCCGGTGTGCCCACGGCATCGGCACCGGATAGCCGTCGCGGATGCATACTCACGTCCTCGCCAATGGCCTGCGGGTCGTTGTCCATCCGCGCCCCGTTCCCCTCGCCGCTCTCTACCTGTGGATCGAGGCCGGAAGCATCGATGAGCGCCCCGGTGAGCACGGCGCGGCGCACTTTCTCGAACACATGCTGTTCAAGGGCACACCCACGCGCGGGGTGGGCGAAGTCCCCGCAGCCATCGAGTCCCTCGGCGGCGACCTCAACGCGTACACCAGCTTGGAGAGCACCGTTCTGCACGCCACCGTCGAGCTCGACGGGTGGAAGGATGCCCTCGACGTCCTGGCAGACATGAGCCAGCGCAGCCTCCTGGACCCCCAAGAGCTGGAGCGGGAACGCGAGGTCATCCTCGAAGAGGTACGCGGCACCGCATCGGACCCCGAAGAGGTCTTGTACGAGGGCGTGCAATCAGCATTGTACGCTGATCATGCCTATTCTCGGCCAATCTTGGGCACCGCGACCGAGGTTGCTAAGCTCCCCCGCCAGGCGTTGATGGACTTCTGGCGCCGTGAATGGGGACCCCAACGGGCGGTGCTGTCCATCGCCGGGGGCATGGACGTGGAACAGGCCCTGCACCTCGCCGAGCAGCTGTTCGGATCGTGGGCCCCCAGCGAGACCCGGCACCCCCTGCCCTCGCCCAGCCCCACTCAAGGCCCGACCAGCGCCAGCGTCTCCGGAGCTGGTCGGCAAACCCGACAAGTACAGCTCGCCTGGCGCGGTCCACCTCGGGGCCACGCCGATGAACTGGCCATGGAGCTGCTCGCGCTCGCCCTCGGCGACGGCCCCGGCGGCCTCCTGCCTGAGCGGCTGGTGGAGGAGGGCATAAACCTGGCCGATCCACAGGGTGCCACAAGCTCATTGGCCCACGCCGGGGCGCTCACCCTGAGCTTCGTACCCGAAAAGGGCCAGGCATCGGCACAGGTGGAAGCCGTGCTCGCCACCCTGCGGCAAGTCTTGGCCGAAGGCTTGGATGAGGAGCTGGTGGGTCGGGTCCGCGCGGGCATGCTCGCCGACTCGGTCTTCGAGGCGGAGACGGTGGATGGCGTGTGCTGGAACCACGCACACTATTGGTCCGACCACGGCGATCCCAGAGCTGGACCCGCTCTGCGCCAACGCATCGCCTCTCTCACGGCCAGCGCTGTGACCGAAGCCGCCCGCCGGTGGCTGGTCGATAATGGGCTCGTGGTGGGCGTGCTCCAGCCCAAGGCCGCCGCGGGCATCGACTCGGCGGTGCGCAAGGGCCTCGAACGTCCCATCTCCCCGCCACGCGTGGCGATCGATGAGCGCGTGCCCAACGGGCCCCGACTGATCGTGCTCCCGGATCAGGGCGATGTGGTGGGCATTAGCATCCAGATGGGCGGAGGCCGACTGCGGGAGCCGGCCCGCGCCCCTGGGCTCGGCGCGGCCTGGAGCCAGATGGTGACGGCCGGCGCCGATGGCCTGTCCGCAGGCCAACTCTCCGCCGCCCTCGACCGCACCGGCGGCGAAGTCTGGGGCAGCGCGGGGCGTAGTTCCTTGGCGTTGTCCGGTCGTTTTCCCGCAGACACCGCCCTGCAGGGCCTATCCCTCGCCCTGTCTGCCCTGGCCGCGCCCGAGCACGACCCGCAAGCCTGGGAGCGCGTCCAGGAGGAGCTCCAGCACGACGCTGAGAGCGCACCTGACTACCCAAGCTGGGTGGCGGAGCGAACCCTGTGGAGCACCCTTTGGCCGCGCCATGCGTGGGGTCGGCCCTCCATCGGCACCCCAGCGTCCATCGGCCGGCTCACTCGAAAGAAGATCGGCGCCTTCCACAACGATCACCTCGCCAGTGACAACGTGGTCATCGCCGTCGCCGGGAACATCCCCACCAGCCGCGTTCGGGACCTCGTCGAAGAGTGGCTCTCGGAGCTTCCGCCGCGAGCCACCCCCGTCGATCCCGGGGGCGAAGGGCCCGCTCGCTCACAGACGCTGCACAGAACCGCGCCGGCCGAACAGGCACATCTCGCTATCGGAGTGCGGGGCCTGTCCATCAACGATCCGGACACCGCGGCGTGCCAGGTCTTGGCGACCGTGCTGGGCGCCCAAGGAGGCCGCCTCTTTATGGACCTACGAGAGTCCAGGGGTCTCGCCTATAATGTGTGGGCCGACCACAGCCAGAGCCTAGGCGGAGGCGTGTTCGAGGTCGGCCTGGCCACGGACCCGGATCGCCTCTCCGAAGCCAGCGGCGCCCTAGACGCCCTGCTCGAAACATTGCTTCAAACGCCACCCACGACCGAAGAAGTCCGCAGAGCCGTCCGCGTGCTTTGCGGGGCTCGGGCCACAGCCCAACAGAGGGCTACCTTCCGGGCCGCACGCCTGGCTAGCGCAGCGCTATTTGGCCTACCGCTGAACCCACAAGCCCGCGTTGAGGCATGGAACCAGGTCGAGCCCCAGCACGTGTTCGACGTCGCGCACAGGCTGCTGGATCCGCCACGCATCCGCGTTCGAGTGCGGCCCAGCGACCCCTCGTGACCGCAGACGCGGGCCTAGGTCCCGGTCCATGGGGCGTGTACCTACACGTGCCTTGGTGCACACGCCGCTGTCCATATTGTAGTTTCTACGTCGAAGTCGACCGGGGACCGGACCACGCAGACTTCGTGCGCAGCTGTACGATCGAGCTCGACCTGCAGCGGCCCCAATTCGCCGAACTCGGCCCTCCCCACACCGTCTCGTTTGGAGGCGGAACCCCCAGCCGGTTGCCAGCCGAGCATCTCAAGGCGCTGCTGGACCACATCCAACCCAGGGCCGATGCCGAGATCAGCCTCGAAGCCAACCCCGAAGACCTGGATCCGGCGACGCTGCACCGGCTGCTCACCGCAGGGGTCAACCGACTCTCCATTGGATTACAGACCTTTCAAGCACAACATGCTCGCCTCCTAAATCGGGCGAGCACCGTACAGCAGGCCAGCCAATCCTTGAGAGACGTGGCCGCGGCGGGCTTCTCAAGTTGGAGTGTAGACCTCATTTTTGGTCTACCTGGCCAGACCCTCGACGACCTGAACGCAGACCTCGACGCCATTGAAGCCGCCCAGCCGCCCCACGTGAGCCTGTACGGGCTCACCTTCGAGCCTGGCACCCCCTTTGACCGGGCCCGACAGAAGGGCGCGCTCACCCCTCTCGACGACGATACCTGGCGAGACCTGGCCGATCGCATCGACGAGCGGCTGGGCCAGATGGGGCTGCACCGGTACGAGGTCAGCAACTTCGCCAAGCCCGGCCACGAGTCCCGCCACAACGAACTCTATTGGACCGACCGCCCATATCTAGGCATCGGGCCCAGCGCCCACAGCTATGGACCCGCAGGCCATCGGTGGCAAGCACCCGCCGACCTGGCCCAGTGGAAGGGCGCCGCTGGCACGGTGCAGCGGGACCAGCCCACCCACGAGCAAGCGGCGACGGACCTGCTGATCAGCACCCTGCGAGGGCGCCAAGGTGTGCCCCTCGCTCGCCTGCAACGGCGCACCGGTCTCACCGTGTCCAACACGGTCATCGCCCCGCTGCTGGGGGCCGCACTCATTGAGTCCGATGGGCACTACCTGAGCCTCACTGCACGCGGCATCGCAGTGACAGACGGCGTTATCGAGCAACTGGTTCGCGGCCTGCAGCCCGCGGAATGACCCTTGGTGCTCGGGGGCTGAGCGCTTGTCACACCCTGCACCAACTCGAGTGCGCTCCCCCCTGTACGCTGAGTTCATGAGACCTCTGCTCTACACGCTCTACTTCTTGTTCACCGCCACGGTTTCCATGGCTGGCCCGCGGCTCGCGGTGCTGGACTTCACGGTTGCAAGCTCCGATCCCAGCCACGTGCCCCTGGGCCAAGGCCTTCGATCGATGCTCTCGACGGACCTGAGCCGCGCCCCGGACGTGGTGGTTGTGGAACGGGAGCGGCTGGAAGCCGTGCTCGATGAGCTGAAGCTCCAAGACTCTAAAGCCGTCGACGCCGGCACCGCCGTCGAGGTCGGTCGATTGCTGGGCGCCACCCACCTCATCGACGGCAGCGTGACGGTGTCGGGCGAGCGCATGCGCTTGGATGTGCGGCTGGTGGACATCGAGCGCGGCAACGTGGTGCTCGGCGAGCAGATCGAGGGGGAGCGGCTGGCGTTCTTCGAGCTCGAAAAGGACCTGGCCAAGCAGTTGATCACCGCATTGGCCGTTCAGCTCGCGCCCAAGGAGCGGGCCAAAATCGGCAAGGTCCATACCGCGGACTGGGACGCCTTCGTCGCCTTCAGCCAGGGCGTGTCCGCCTTCGATGAGCGTCGCTACGAAGAGGCCATGGCTGCCCTCGATCGCGCGCTGGTGGTGGACGGGGAGTTCGCCCTCGCCGAGCTCACCCAGCAAGAGTACGGCGCCATCGTCGAACGCCTCGAAAACCGAAGTACCGACCTCCGAACTGCAAAAATCGAGATGGAGAAGCTGGAGCAGTCCAAGGAGGTGGCCGAGCAGATCGCCATGTTGGAGGGACTCCAGGCGCTGGCGGCCCTCAAAGGAGAGGAGCACCGCGCAGACCGCCTCACCGCCTTAGCGATGCTTCACGCCTTGTACACAGGCAATGGGCTGTCCGCCCTGCGGAGCGAACTCGACCGGTTCCAAGGCGACCGGCTCGCAGACCACTACTTGCGTCGCTACACCGCCGAAGTTCAACCCCTGATCCCAGAGGTTCGGCCAGACCCCACCCAAAGCGTCTACATCAAAGACGGCGCCTGGAAAGAGGCCTTCGACACCCTCGCAACGGAGCTGAACTACAGCAAGTACGACAAGCGGCCAGACGCTAAAGCCACGATCAAACTACGTGCTCTCGGACGGTGCCGCAGCTCCTCAAGCTGGGGAGCAGGGCTCTACCTGGACTTCGGTGAGCGAGCCATCCAATGTAAATCGAGGATGGAGCTTGGCAAAACCATGGGGGCCGATCTGGAGTGGCAGGCGTCTTTCGCGTGGGGCTTGTGGAGTCGGTTCGCGGACACGGGCCAGTACAGCGAGGCCACAAAGCTCCTGCTCCTCCAAGCCTCCGTAGAGGACAATGCACGTACGGTCGAGTCTACGAAAAGCTCCGTTGAGGGCCTGCGAGACCGCGACCGAATCATGAAGGCCTCCCAAAATCCCGACGCCGTGCGAGAGGCGATGATGCTGGGCAAGAACCGCTCGTTCCTGAGCTTAGACATGCCCGAGTTTGCCGCTGCTCACCTCGCTAAACGTCAGATTTCCCCCGAGGGCAGGTGGGGACTTTCCCGCCTCAGATCGCTCACGAATCGCATGAGGGACAGCCGATACCTGCTGGTGGGTGACACCCCATTCTGGCCACAATCCAGCTACATCCTGTGGACGACCGGTCCGCGGCCCGACCCCATCCGCACTGAGAGCCTGATCTACCACCGCCCCGAGATCGCGGGGACCATCCGCCCCGGCCAGCCCATCGATGGTGTAGCATGGGCCCTATACGGGGATCACCATCAGAGGGAGCTGACCCTTGAGCTCACCGTGTCGACGGCGCCGGGCGAAGACTGGTGGCCTCAGTCCGTTGGGCCCCCCAAGGGTCGCCCGTCCCACGGGCTCACACCCCAAGCCGCGGCGGTGGGCATTCTTCTCGGAGCCCGCGATGTGGACGTGGGCCAGCGCAAGGTGCCCGGCGAGAAGCCGGTGACCCACCGGCCGTTCAAGGCGTGGGTCGTCACCATCGACGCGTCGGAGATCCGCCTGGAGACTCTGGTCCGAGTGGGCGCGAAGTGGAAAAACGAATTCGAACGGTCCAAGCTGGCCTCAGTCCCACGAAAAGACAAGGGCGGGAGCCAGACCCAAGCGGTCGTGAACGTCGATGACGCCGGCAAAGTCAGCGTGGCGCTGAACGGTCGCAATCACACCTTGCGCATCCCCGAGTATCAGGCCGGATTCGTCGGCTTCTATCTGACAGATACGGGATACGCTGAGCTGTCCAATCTCAAGCTGCGCTAACAGGGCGACTCAGCCGCGGGACGACTCGCCCAGAGTGGTGTGTTTGCGTTAGCAAGCCGCCTGAACTGCTCTTGTGAAGCCTGCCTAGGACGATCGTTGGCCTACCGTGACCTCTACAATGTGCTCGGCGTCTCCAAGTCGGCCACGCCCGAC
Organism: Myxococcota bacterium; assembly: GCA_045106515.1. Classification (GTDB taxonomy): domain Bacteria; phylum Myxococcota_A; class UBA796; order UBA796; genus REDI01. The sequence goes on along the minus strand of JBGCER010000050.1, from coordinate 4,359 downwards.
GAGATCAAAAAGGCCTATCGAAAGCTGGCTTTGCAATGGCACCCCGATCGCACAGGCGGCGATGAAGCCGGGGCGCAGCGGTTCAAAGACATCTCCTTGGCGTACAAGACGCTGTCCGACGCCGAAGAACGGGCTCGATATGACCGGCTCGGTCCCCTCTACACCGCGGACGGACGCCCCATGCGTCCCGACGAACTCAACGAGACCGTCGCCGGCATCGTGGGCCGCTTCTTCCGTCGGGACCGCAATCACAAAGGCAAAGACCTCCGTTATACGCTGACTCTGGACCTCGAAGACGTGGTCACCGGGTGCAAGCGAACCATCTCGGTCCCCCGCCAGATCCGATGCCGCACCTGTGGCGGAGACGGCGCCCGACCTGGAGACGGAAAGACCGTCTGCGATGTGTGTACGGGCACCGGTCGTTCCCAGGGCCGCATCCTCCGTGCCAGCTGCTACCACTGTAGCGGCGGTGGCTTTGTGGTGGTCCACCCGTGCGAGACCTGCGATGGCGAAGGTCGGCGCGGCACGGAAGACGCTCTGGAAGTCACGGTTCCAGCGGGCGTGGCGACCGGCCAGAAGCTCAAGGTCGCGGGCAAGGGCGACGCCCCCACGGGCTCTGGCACCGAAGGCGACCTGCTCGTGGTCATCCACATCGCCGAACACCCCCTCTTTCGCAGGCGGGGCGATGACGTCCTTCTGGATGTGCCCCTCACCTTCACCGAGCTCGCCCTCGGCGCCGACGTGGACGTGCCGATCCTCGAAGGCACCACAACCGTGCGCATCAACGCCGCCACGCCCCCAGGCCAGATCCTGCGTCTCGCCGGTCGTGGCCTGCCGCGCACGGGCGGCGGCCCTCGCGGCGACCTCCATCTCCAGCTCCGCCTCGACCTCCCCACCGACTTGACCGACGAGCAGCGATCCACGCTCACCCGCTGGTCCAAGAGCCTCGACCCCTCCGCACATTCCCGCCGCTCCGCCTTCGACGATGCCGTGAGAGAACGCCGATGACCACTAGACGCACTCTGTACCGCCCCGCCCTGATCCTCCTGTGTCTGGCGGCCCTCGCGTCGCCGGCCACCACCGCATGCGCCGCCAAGACGCAAGGTGGAGCCGTTGTCGAAACCGCGCTGTCCCAGCCCGACCGGGACACGACCATCGACAAGCTCGAGCGCGGGCTCGACAGCGCCTCGGAGGCCAACGCTCCGTGGATCATGGTGCACCTAGGCGAACAATACCGCTTGAAGGGTGATAATAAGCAAGCGCGCAAGCAGTTCAAGGCCGTGCCAAAGGCCAACTCCGACGCGCACCGCGCCTCGGAACTGGGCGAAGCGTTGGTCAGCCTGGCCGAGGGCGACACCGCCGCCATGCAAACACTCCGGGAAGTGTCTGAAAAAGTCGCTACCAGCACGCAAAACGCAGATCGCTACGCGCAGCTCTCGCTGGCAGCCGCCGCCTCCGGTGACGACGCGTCCGCCGCCACGTTCAAGAGCAAAGCGCTCAAATACGCCGAAGCAGACCGTGAAGTGCTCACCCGGCTCACCCAGGCCTTCACCCCCGTTGGCGCCCCTGCATTGGCCACCGACGGACCCCTGGCGGAGCGACTCGAAGAGGCGATTCTCGCAGGCCGCCGAGGCGCCGTCGAGCGCCTCGCCGCAGAGCTCGCCGGCACCGCCAAGGCCGGGTCTGATGACGCCATGCTCGCCAAGTACGCCACCCGGCGACTCGACGTGACCGTAGACACCCGCACCATCGCCGTGCTCCTACCGCTGTCCGGCAAGTACAAGACCGTCGGGACCCAGATCCGCTCCGCCCTGGAGATGGGTTGGGGTGGCGGGGGCAATGGCCGCAAGCTGGTGTTTGTGGACGTGGGCGACAGCGAAGCCACGGCGATCGCCGCCGCTGAAAAGGCGTCGCTCACCCTAGGTGCTGTCGCGATTGTCGGCCCTCTTCGAAAAGAATACGCCGGCCCGGTGGCTCAGGTCGCCCAAGCGACGGCCACACCCATGATCGGACTGCACCAAAACGGTGACGCGGCCACGGACCGAAGCTGGGTCATCGATGGCCTGGCCACACCCAAGATCCAAGCCCAAGGCTTGGTCAAATACGTCATGACCCAAAAGGGCATGAAGTCCTTTGCCATCTTTGCCCCGGACTCTCCATACGGACGGGCCAGCGCCGACGCCTTCCAGGCTGCCGTCGAAGCGCGTGGCGGCCGCATCACCAGCCGGGTCCACTACAGCAATACCTCGGCGGACTTGGTGGGGTACGCCAAGACCCTCGCGGGCAAGGACTACAAGGCTCGCGCTGCGGAATTCGCCCGCAAGAAGAAGGAGATCGCGGCCATGGGTGGCGATCCCGCCCGGGCGAGCCTGGCGCCAAAAATGGACTTCGACGCCATCTTCGTTCCGGACAATGCCCGCCGGATCCCCGTCGCGGCGGCTGCGCTGTCCCACGAGGAATTCCCCGTCGGAACCTTCCAAGTCGTCAAAGGCGGCCGCACGATCCCCCTGCTCGGCTTGTCCGGATGGAACAACACCCGCCTCGTGACCTCGGGCGGCCCCTACGTCAGGCGGGGCGTGTTCACCGATGTGTATGTGGAGCGGTCAGACGCATCCAAGGCCCTGCGCAGCGCATTCAGCAGCAAGGTCGGACATGAGCCCAACTCCCTCGAAGCACAGACGTGGACCGTGGGGCGGGTCTTGGCCACCGCCTCGGCCGCCGACGTCACCGACCGGACCACCTTCCGAAGTGCTCTTTTCCAAGCCTCTTTATCGAAGCGATCGGCGACCGGCGCATCCGGGGTCGATGATGAAAACCGCCGCGTGGACCACCGCCTGCGATTCATGAGCTTGAGTAAGAACGGCATCTACGAGCTTCAGTAAGCCCAAACAGGCTGGTGTCGGAAGACACCCGCGGGGTACACTACCGCCCCCTACCGGAGCAACCGCAACTGGAACCCGAGAGTCCCGAGCCCGAGCCCGAGCCTCCCAGCGCCGAAGACCGCATTATTCAGCGGATCCTCGGCGCCACCCGCTCCATACGGCACAGCAACGAGCCCCTGCGCGTCCCTCCCGGCGATGATGCAGCTGTGCTCTCCGATGGTACTGTGCTCACCACAGATATGCTCATCGAAGGCCGACACTGGGACGACCGTTTGTCCCCCGAGGACGTAGGCTACAAAGCCGTGGCCGTGAGCGTCTCCGATTTGGCTGCCATGGGCGCCACGCCGACGTGGATGCTGCTCAACCTGGCGGTGCCTGGCGACGACCCTTGGATTATCGGCTTTACAAATGGTCTTCGAGCCGCGTGCATCGAGTTTAAGATCGACCTGGTGGGCGGCGACACGGTCTCCACGTCTGGCCCCAGGGTCGTGGCGGTTCAGCTCGCGGGCCGCCTGATAGGACCGGTGATGACACGTCGGGGCGCACAGGCCGGCCACTCGGTGCTGGTCTCGGGCATTCCTGGGCTCGCTGGGGCGGGCTACCTCTCCGACAAACCGCACGCGGACGCCCTCGCTGCCCTGCGAAGACCCCGCCCGCAACAGGCGCTCGCCATCGCCATCGCCCCTTATGTGAGCGCAGCGATGGACCTGTCCGACGGCTTGGTCCACGACCTTCCGCGCCTCTGCCGGGCCTCGGGAGTGGGGGCCATTGTCGACGCGGACGCCCTACCGGATCACCCCGCTTTGCATGTGGCCACAGTGCCGCGACGCACCCTGCAGCTCGCAGCCGGCGACGACTATGAGCTTCTGTTCACGGTGCCGCACGACCAGGTGCACACCGTCGTTACCCACGCCCGCAGTCTGGGCACGAACGTCCACGTCATCGGACGCTGCACCGAGTCGATGGCCGTGCGCCCTCGAAGCGGCGCCTGGCCCGCTCCTCCGTGGCAACACTTCCCCGCCGGGGCGCTGTGATGTTCGCCTCCGCCATCGACACGGGGCTGCATCTGCCGCTCGCGGCGATCTTGGGCATCAGCGCCGCCCTGCTAACCCTGTCCTTCCTGTTCTCCGGCACGGAAACCGCGCTGTTCAGCCTGCAAAAACTGCAGCGACAACGCCTCGATTCGCACAGCCGAAGCGGGGCTCAGGTCAACAAGCTCCTGGAGCGGCGAACCGCGCTCATCACCACGATCCTCATCGGCAACGAGACCGTCAACATCGCCTTCGCCAGCACCGGCGCGAGCCTCTTTGATGGGCTCACGCCGTACCCCTGGCTCGATCCGTGGATCAACGTGATCGTGGTGACGCCCGTCTTGGTCCTGCTGTCCGAGATCACCCCCAAGGTCCTCGCCATCCGATTTAATGAACGGTGGGCTCGGGCCATCGCGTGGCCCCTCACCGCGTTCAAGTGGTCCGTG
>JBGCER010000049.1:0-16473 GCA_045106515.1 Myxococcota bacterium | reverse complement strand
GTCCCAGTCGCCGCGGTACTGCTCCTCGATGTCGAAGTCCTTGTAGTCGAGCTCGTACTGGGGGATCTCGATCTGGATGTAGTCGCCCGACACGAAGTCGATCCGCTTGCCCTTGGGCAGGCGCACCTTGAACTCCTTGATGACCGTGGCGACGTTGTCGTTGCTGACGACCTCGCACTCCCACTTTCCGACGGAGAAGACCGAGTCCGGGACGCGGATCCCCATGTCCTGCTTCACCTTGACCTGGCAGGCCAAGCGCCAGTTTTCTTTGCGCTCTGCAAGCTTGATATGGCCGGTCTCGGTGGGCAGGATGTCCCCGCCTCCGTCGATCACCTGGCACTTGCACATGGCGCAGGTACCGCCACCACCGCACGCAGACGGGATGAAGATCTTCTGGTCCGAGAGCGCGGAGAGGAGCGTCTGGCCGGGCTGCACCTGAAGTGCCTTGTCCGGATCGCCGTTGACTCCGATGGTGACCTGACCCTGGGGCACAAGCTGTTGGCGAGCCACCAACAAGAGCGCGACCAAGACCAAGATGACGCCTGCGAAGACCGCCGTTGCGGCACCGATTGTCAGTAAGAGTTCCACCTTGACCCCCTAGAGCTGGATGCCGGCGAATGACAAGAATGCAATAGCCATGAGGCCGGTGACGAGCATGGTGATGCCCAGTCCCTTCAAGCCCGACGGTATGTGTGAGTACTTGAGCTTCGTTCTGATCGCCGCCATCGCGATGATCGCTAATGCCCAGCCTGCGCCGGAGCTGAAGCCGAACACAATGGACTCATCGAACGAGTACTCCCGCTCTTGCATGAACAAGGAGGAGCCGAGAATGGCGCAGTTCACCGCGATCAACGGCAAAAAGATGCCGAGAGCGTTGTAGAGCGTTGGGCTGAACCGATCGATGACCATCTCCACCAACTGAACCATGGCCGCGATGACGGCGATGAACGTGATGAACGAGAGGAACGAGAGGTCGACCTTATCGAAAGCTTCACCAAAGACGAGGCTCAACGCCCCTTCTTGGAGAAGGAAATGGTCGATCAGCCAGTTGGCCGGTGTGGTGATCACAAGAACAAAGATGACCGCCAGCCCGAGGCCGACCGCCGTCTCTACCTTCTTGGAAACCGCGAGGAAGGAGCACATCCCCAGGAAGTAGGCGAGCAGGATGTTCTCGACGAACATCGACTTGGCTGCCAGGCTCAGATAGGACTCGATGAGTTCCATGATGCCGATTCTCCAGTTAGCAAGACGAATCCCGAAGGATTACGCCTCGACGTACCCAGTCCAGGTGCGCTGGGCCCAGATGATGAGACCAAGGATGATGAAGGCGCCGGGGGCGATGACCATAAGGCCCATGTCGACGTAGCCGTACTCGTAGGCGATAGCGGGGATCAGCTTGAAGCCGCCCAAGCTGCCGCTTCCGAGGATCTCTCGGAAGAAGGCCACGAGGCAAAGAATGAGGCCGTAGCCCAGACCGTTGCCCAGAGCATCGAGAGCGGATGGCCAGGGCTTGTTCGCCATGGCGAAGGCCTCTGCCCGGCCCATGATGATGCAGTTGGTGATGATCAAGCCGACGAAGACCGAGAGCAGCACGGCGACGTCATAGACGAAGGCTTTGAGCACTTGGTCGACGACGATGACCAACGAGGCGATCACCGAGAGCTGCACGATGATTCGGATGCTCGACGGGATGAAGTTCCGCAGCAGTGAGATGCTCACATTGCTGGCGACCAGCACCGCGATCACGGCCGCGGTCATGGTCAACGCGAGGTTGAACTGCACCGTGACGGCCAAGGCGGAGCAGATGCCCAGAACCTGAACCGTGATGGGGTTGTTGTCGCTGAGGGGGTCGATCATCGCAGCGCGCTCTTTCTTGCCAAAGGCAATCAGCGGCTCACGTTCGGCCTGAATCTCGGTCGCGGGGGAGCTCATGTCGGCCTCCGGCCTGGATTTTTTTGAGATAGGAAGCGTAGTTTTCGGCGACGGCGTCTGCGACCATGATGTCCACACCCCGACTGGTGATGGTGGCGCCGGACACACCGTCCACGCAGTAGTTTTCACGGCCGGGGCACGCGAGCGCAGCAGAGCCCTTGACCACCGAGATGGGCTCAAGCTTGTTGTTCAGCACGATGGACTTGCCCACCCACTGCTTGATGAAGGAGTCATTCATGATCTCCGCACCCAGACCCGGGGTCTCTTTCGGCGCATCGAAGGCAGCGTTCATGACGGACTTGCCGTCCTTCTTCAGGGCGAGGTAGCCGCTGATGGGCCCCCAGAGTCCCTTGCCCTGCATCTCGAGGGCGTAGGCCACCACCTTGCCGTCGTCCATTCGTAGGTAGACGGGGCTCAGAGGCGGCGGCTCGCCGGTTCCCTTGACCGAGGATCGCGCCTGTTCGATCTTGTCGAGCTTCTTGGCGTACGGGAGGTCGCTGTGGACCTCTTCGCCTTTGAGGTCGACGAGGATCATCTTCAATCGCTCGTCGAACAGGGCCTGCGTCGCTTCGGCGTCCATCGCAGGGCGGGCGCCAGATTCATCGGCAGCGGGCAGGTCCACAGCACCCAAGACCTTGGTCTGGAATGCCTTGGTCTCATTCGCCTTGATGAGGGGCTTGAGGCCCATCGAAGCGCCGGCGACCCCAAGTGAGCAGAAGACGCAAATCACGGCTGCGAAGCCAACAACATATGCGGTGCTATTTGCCATGCTACTCCCCCTAGGCCACGGCCAGGCGACGTGCCCGGCGGCTGGTGGACTGCTTGACGACCACCCAATCGATGAGTGGCGCGAACACGTTCATGAAGAGAATCGCGAGCATCACGCCTTCTGGGTAGGCCGGATTGAGAACCCGGATGAGGACGATCAACACGCCGATCAAGAAGCCGTACACCCAGCGCCCCGCCGGTGTGACCGCAGAGGACACGGGGTCGGTCGCCATAAAGACGATGCCGAAGGCGAAGCTGCCCATGACCAGGTGGTACCAGGGCGGGATGCTGAACAGCGGATTGAACTGGCTGGCTTCAATGCCGGCGATGCCACCGGACAGCCCGAAGTAGAACAGGCTGCTCATGGCGAACAGACCGAGCACGCCACCGACCATGGTCCGCCAGGACGCAATGCCCGTCGCGATGAGGAACACCGCTCCGATCAGACATGCCAGGGCACTGGTTTCACCCATTGAGCCGGGAGTGAAGCCGAAGAACATGTCGCCCCAGCTCCAGCCCTGGGCGGCCAATGCATCGAGTGCCCGTGTCCCATCTGCGGCGCCAGACACCGCCAGAAGCGGAGTGGCCCCCGAGTATCCGTCGGCCACCGCCGGGTTGACCAATGCTGTGGCCGCCACGCTCTCGGTGCCTGCGATGAGGTCGAGAGGAGACCACGCGCCAGCGGCGTCCCAAACGCCGTAGCCTTCCGCGTTCTTTCCGCCGGAGATGAACGCCGGGTAGGTGAAGAACACGAAGGCGCGAGCGGTGAGGGCCGGGTTCAGAATGTTCATTCCGACGCCGCCAAACACCTCTTTGCCAATCACGATGCCAAAGGTGATGCCCATGGCCACCATCCACAGCGGGATGGTCGCTGGCAGCGTCAGCGGGAAGAGCAAGCTGGAGACCAGGAACCCCTCGTTGATTTCGTGCTTGCGCACGACACAGAAGAGCCCCTCCCACATGCCGCCGACCGCGAGGGTGACGAAGTACACAGGGAAGAAGTGCCAGGCACCCCGGAGGATGTAGTCCACAGCGCCGACCTGACCAAGCACTCCGCCTTCTGCTCCGGCGAGACCCTCGTACAGATACGCGTGGTACCCCGTATTCCAGCAAGCCATGAGAATGCAGGGGATAAGCGCGAAGTCGACGAAGATCATCAGGCGCTTAAGGTCCATCGGATCGCGGACGTGCGCGCCTTGGTGCGTCTTCTCACCGGGGGTGAGAAAGAAGGTCTCCGCCCCCTCAAAGAACGGCCATAGGAGCGCAAGCTTGCCTTCCCCAACGAACTGGGGGCGCATCTTGTCGAAGACGGTTTCGAGAACCTTCATTTCAGATCTCCTTCTCGTACAGCTCAAGGCCCTTTTGGAGGAGCACGTCGAACTCGATCTTGGAGGGACAGATATACGTACACAGAGCGGCCTCTTCGGCCGAGAAGTCCAGCATTCCGAGGCTGATCGACTCTTCGAGGTCGCCGGACGCCAACGCCTTCATCAGGAAGTCGGGCTCGATGTCGGGCGTGACCGTGACCCGACGGTATTGGCCCACGGGAACAAGGCCACGATGTCCGCCGTAGACGCCGGGTCGCAGGTCTCTCGACTTGCCGCCGGTCCATCCGGCCAGGAAGGCCTTGTGGGCACTGTACTGACCAAAGCTGGGCATCATCCAACCGAACAGGCGGCGAGGCACATGGGCGGGCAGGACGTGAACGGCGGCGGTGAACCAGCCGCCGTAGCGGGTGTCATCGACCTGAGTGCCGGTCAAGATGGAGCCGCGAATCCAGCGCATCTCGCCTTCTTTGACGGCACCGACGATGTGGGTCACCGGAGCGCCCACGAGCGTTCGGACGAAGCGAGGCGCCTGGGCGCCCGCGCCAACGGCGGCGTACACCTTTTCCGCGGGATACGAGCCGCTCAAGAAGAGCTTGCCAATCCGCGCAACGTCCCATGCGGAGACGTACCAAACGCGACCGTCGCCGCGGGGCGGACAAATGTGATTGACCTGGACCGTAGAATCGCCCGCGGGATGCTTACCGCTGAACGAGTGGCTCTGAGCGCCAACGATTCCCTGTAGAGCAGGGTGAACCTTTCCCTTGGTCGTGGTCAGAGCAACGGGTCCCGAGGTGAGCTTCGCCAAGACCATCACGCCCGCTTGAACGGCCGCCTTGTCTTCGGCAGCGAGCATCACATCTGCGCCAGGCTGGAGCGGTCCCGTCTCGGTTCCGCTGATCAGGATGGCCTGGGGCGTGGCGTCGGGAGCCGGCACCCGGTCGAGGGGGCGCTCCCGCAGCGCATACCAGAGTCCACCTTGAAGAATCTGCGCGCGAGCGTCTTCAGCAGAGATGCCCTCTGCGTCTCCAGAGCCTTGCAGCTCATCGAGCGACCACTTGCGGAAGGCCGCAGCATCGGTCGAGTTGGCGTCGACCTCGACGATGACGTCCGTGATCACGCGTCGGTGACCTCGAACCACGTCTTTCACAGTGCCGGCCGCCGCGGAGAGGAAGACCATCTCCGGGTGCGCCTTGTTGTAGAAGAGGGGCTGTCCCTGCTGCACCCTGTCGCCTGGCCGAGCGGCGAGACGGGGCACCACCCCACGAAATTCGCGGGGATCAATTGAAACAGTCGCGGGAAGTTCCAAAGGCTGCGGGGCTCCAGAAGCCGCGCCCGCAATCGGGACGTCGAGGCCGCGCCTGAGCACATGGTCGGTCATGGACTCTCACCTGTCGAAGGCATAGAAGGGCCCCCCATAGGCCATCGTCTGTAGAGTGTCCACAGGCGTCACAGCCGGTTTATGGGGCCAGCTCACAAGAAGGGAAGCTAGGCCAACAACCGAGGCCCAGACCTGGTGTCGGCTCGGACCGGGCAGACTGTAGTTCCCGGTCAAACCTCCCGGCGGCGTATGGTGCGTCAGCCGACACCACGGTCGGCCTGAGGTGAACATGTCCGCAGTGCTACAGACCTGGTCCGGCCTTGTTGACGGGACGGAAGAACCCCCGAGCAACCCGCACATCCGTAAGCAGCTGCTCGTATATGCGCGCAATCAGGCGTCAGTGGAGAGCGAGGCGGATCGACTCAATGCCCTCAAGGTGCTGCGCAGACTGGGAGGCTTAGACAGCTTGAGCACCGCGGTGGCCTTTGTAGAAGACCCCAGCCTAGACGTCCGACAGCGGCTTCTGAAGATGGCGACGGAGGCGGCGAGCGACGGCGTGCCGGTGCTTCGGCGAATGGCCTCCGATCCCGACCCGATGATCGCGGTCGAGGTGATCGATCGGCTCATCGAGCTGAAAGACCGAGCTGCAACCAAACGAATGCGTACGCTACTCCAAGCGCGTCACCCCAGAGTCCGCGCACGAGCCGCCGTGTTTTTGGGCTTGATGGCCGGGCCTTCCATGGCCCCTTTCCTGCAGCGCCATGTCGACGATGATGACGACGTAGACTCCATCGTTCAATGGGCCATCGCGCGCATTGACGGAGCCACCGAAGACCCCCCGCCCGCACCCGGCGAGCCGTGGACCGGCGCGGCCACTCGCACCAAAGCCGCGAAGCCCGAAGCCCCGAAGCCCCCTGCCCTTCCCGGGCCGCCCCCCGAGTCGTCTGCCGTTCCGAGCTCCGCCCCACAAGCCGCTCCCGCACCCGGGCACGCACAAACCCCATCACCTCCCACTCGACGCACCACCAAAATGGTGCCTGCACCCAAAGCGGATAGCGATGTCGGATCCGGGTCCCCAACAGACGCCCCTAAGGCCGTAGTGCCCACCGGTTCGCCGGCTTCGACGGTCGACGAAGTCGTGGCGGTGTTCCGCGCGCTGGCCGCCGGCGGGGATCGGGCCAGTTTGGTTCAGACCATCGCAGCCTCGGACGAGCGCGCGGTGTCCGAAGCCTTCCGAAGTCGCCGACCCGGAGGAGACCCAGCAGCCTCCATCGGCGCGGCCAAAGCCGCCGAAGACTTGGGTTTGGGTCGGTGGCTTTCGCCGATTCGCAGGCTCGCAGGGGATCCGGATCCGGGCGTCCGAGCTGCGGCCGCATCGGCCATGGGGGCCTTGTGTACCCCTGTCGTGTACCGCAACCTCGAAGCCCTCGTCCGCGACAACGTCCCAGAAGTGCAGAGCGCCGCCCTCGCTGCCATCGCAGTGGCGGCCACGAAGCTTCGATATGAGTCCCAAGCGAGCCGACTGATCCAGGCTCTGCCCGATACCGAGGTCGAGGCGCTAACCGATGCTCGGAAAACAGCTTTGGACCTTATGAACCCATCATGAAGTGGCTTGGTATCGATGAGGCGGGGCGGGGCTGCGTGTTCGGGGACTTGGTCGTCGCCGGCTTCGCGTTCAACAGCGATGACCATGGCGTGCTCACAGCGGCTGGGGCCACAGACTCCAAAAAGATCTCGAGTAAGAAGCGGGATAAAGCACGCGAACTGCTGCTGCAGATCGGCACGCCGGACATCGAGCGCATCACGCCCGCACAGATCGACGCGGGAAACCTCAACCACCTCGAGGAGGAGGCGATCATCCGATTGGTGAAGCGGGCCCAGCCCGATCACGTGATCATCGACGCGCTCGGTCACCCCTCCACGTTGCCGGCCACGCAAGCGCGCTTGGCCGCAGCGGTCGCCCCACTGTGCCCGGTGTGGACCATCGAACCCAAGGCCGACCTCAACCATCCCGTGTGTGGGGCGGCTTCGATTTTCGCAAAGACCACTCGTGACCACGCGCTAGCGAAGCTCATCGAAGCCCATGGACCCCTGGGTTCTGGGTACCCCTCAGACCCCAAAACCCGCGAATGGATCAGCCGCTACGCACAGACTCGCCAGCCGTGGCCTGACTTCGTGCGCACCCGTTGGGGCACCATCCAAGCGCTGTCGCAACAGACTTGGGCCTAGATCCAGCGGACAGCGGTCAGCCCATCGACGCCGGCGTTGGCGAGTTGGTCCGCGCGCTCATTGCCAGCGATTCCCGCGTGGCCCGCGACCCAGTGCAACGTCACGCCCGGTCGCGCGGAGAGTTGGCTTCGCAGCTCTTTGATCAGCTCGGCATTTGCCTTGGCCTTCCACCCGCGACTCAACACGCCATGGCTATAGTCCGAATCGGTCAGAATTGCGACGGGCGCGTCAGCCGAAACACCGGCTTCATCCAATAATTCAAGCACGATACCCACGGCGGTCAGCTCACCGACGTTGTTGGTCGCTCTCCCCAAACTGCGGCTGGCTTCCGCCCGACGTCCATCGGGCAATTCCAGGACCGCACCGGAGCCGGCGGGCCCTGGATTGCCTCGGCAAGAGCCGTCCGTATAGGCCACCGCAACCTCATCTCCCAAACTCTTCAGCAGCTCCGACGCCGCCTGAGCAGCCGCCTGGGTCTGCGCCGCGGATCGGGTCCCAGCGCTGCCGAATCCACGGCCACGGCCGGACTTGGACGCCCCTTTTCCACCCGACGAATCGTCTGCCGATGTCCCAGCCTCCAGGTCCTCTATCGGGGATCCCTCCACGACCTGGACATTGCGTGCCGAGGCCCCGTAGAGCTTTGCGCCGGCCTTGGACGAGTAGCGCATCGGGACTCTGCCCCCATCCGCCTTGGGAGAGCCGTCTGCAAGCACCTCAATCCACACCTTCTTGCCCTTAAACATCGCACGCTGCCAGCCCACATCGCCTCCACGGCCTTGCACCGTTCGCCTCGCCTCGTATCCTCTAGGCCTCCCCCACACCATCGGGTGCCGGTACCATGCACCGTTTCTGCGCAATACTCGTCCTGCTATCTGCCTGCGCAACCCCTCCTGGGCGGATCGTCGGCGAGCGCGTCGAGGCCGGCCAAGAGGGCTGGTCCGTTCCCCCGCACACCTGCGAGAACGGTCAGGCCAACACCGTCGCCAACGACGACGGCACCATCAGCCAATTCTGCGATGTGTACGGACGAACCACCGGTCGCTTCTTGCGTTGGCACCCCAATGGTCAAAAGGCCACGGAGGGCAAGTACAGCGATGGTGAACGCCATGGCTCTTGGGTGTGGTGGCACGAAAATAGCCAGCTTGCCGCGCGGGGCGAGTACATCAATGGCCAGCCGCTCGGAGTGTGGTCGTGGTGGCACCAAAATGGCCAGCTAGAGACGCAAGGCGATCACCTGTCCGGCAATCGGATGGGAGAGTGGCGCACTTGGTACCCTTCCGGCCAACTCAAAGCCACGGGCCAATACCGCAACGACACCAAGAACGGCGCGTGGAAGGTGTACACCCAGGACGGAGAAGTGGGCCGGACAGAACAGTGGGACCTGGGCCGACTGCGGTCCCACAAAGCGCTGGTGAAAGGTTGGGAACTCGCTACGGAAGCTCCGTGAGCCTAGACGGGGCTTCCCCCACGGGCAGCAATCCGGTACGAACCCACCCATGACCCCTACCCGAATGCGCCGCAGGCTCCAGAGCCGGAACGACACCCGAGACCTCGTCGGCCTCGCGCCAGCGACCCTCGCACGAGCCCTCGAAGCCCTGGCCGATCGCAATGTGGGCGACCATGAGCTGGACGCCCTCGTTGCAGATGCCCAGGCCTGGGCCTCGTTAGAAGGTCGCCTTCGGGCCACCGGGCACCGCCTTGAAAGCGTCGTGCGGTGGGATGATTGGACCGCCACTGTCGAAGCCGTCGCGCCGAGCACCGGTGTGACGGTCCTGGCGAGGGTCCTTCGCCCAGAGCACCGAGGCTCCGAGTCGCGGCGACGGCTCGCCCGCCACGCCAGAGCGCTTCAAGCCGATCCCGAACTTCAGGCTCAGTTTCACGACGGCGATCACCCTGCGATCGTCGCGCCGCTACCCGGCGGTCCCCTCCTTGATGGCCCAATCCCCTCCGAGCCCTTGTGTCTCCGAGCCACGGTCCGGGTCCTCGGCGACCTGATCCGACGCGAGGGCATGGGACTCGGATCACTCGATCCCGACCGACGGGAGCTGCGACTGTCGACGGACGGCGCCCGCGTCGTCAGCTTGCAGCTCGGCCCAGAGCCCACCCACATCCGTTCCTTGGCCGACGACCTGGCCGAGGCACTCCCGGCGGACCCCATCGAGGTCGCGCTGCGCGGGGCTTCCGAGCTGCCTCCCGCCAATGTGCACGAGCTGAGCAGCGCTGTGCTTTCAGGGCTCGCCCAGCACCTCGCGGACCTGCGGCACAGACTGGTTCAGCGCTGGCGAGTTCGAAGGCACGACCAAGATAGAGCGCGCCTTAGAGCCGCTATATCCCGGCTGGAGCGGTACCCTCCACCTTCGGGTCATGCAGCTGTCGGCGTGGACATGGACGGCCAAACCACCACCGTTCGAGGCGATGGACAGACCCTGACTTGGGGACCCCAAGCCGGCCCGCAACTCGCCATCCTGTCCGAGCAAGGCCTACATCCCCGTACCGCCCGCCGGATGCTCCGCGCCCGAGCCTCCGCACCCTCAAGCCCGAGGCTCAACGAAGAAGTGGGAGGAGATCCCGAATATGCCGAGCGGGCCGGGCGCTGGGTCGCCGGTGCTCTGGCCTTGCGGACCCTCCACAAGCTGCTGGCCATTCCCACCGACGGACCTACGATCAGCCCCGACGACAGGGCGTGAGCGCGCTCGGCCAACCGTGGCAGGTACTCAGCACATGTCCACACTGTCTGGTCGAGGCCGCCGTCGTGCAAGTGATGGACCCGTCGCACCCCGTCACTCATCTGGGCCGGCCCAGTGAGCAGGCGTGCCGGTTGTGCGGATGGGCCACCCGCGCCCGAGATGAGCCGTTCCACCCCAAGCGGCCTCCCGGCGAAGGTCGCTGTCCAAACTGCCAGGCGCACCTGTCCAAGGCCGCCAGGGAGGGGAACGGCATTTGCGGAAACTGTAGCTTTACCCCCCGGATCCGCGAGACGCGCGCCCCAGTGCGGATCCGGGATCCCCAGATCGCCACCGAGGCGCTCAAGCGCTGGGCCGAGGCCGAGGGGGACACGAGCGTCGAGTCCTTCTGCGAGTCCAACCTTGGAGCGGACCTGGAGAGCATCGTGGCCAAGCTCGTGGCTCGGCAGCCGATCGAAACCAACTTCGACGTCATCGCCTGGCTCTTTCCCGGCGGAGGCGGTGGCTCCGCCGCGAACAGCGCCGGAGCGGTACAGACCACCCCCAAAACGCGAGATACGGACTCCATTCGGCGGAGCCCAGGGCCACGAAAAAAGGCGAAGAGAGTCTCCGACCCCCGCGTGCCAGCCCGGGTGCTCATCAGCGTAATGGCGGCCGATGGCGAGCTCCGCCCCGGAGAGCGACAGTTCATCGATCGCTACCTAGCCAGCCAAGGACTGCCCAATCTCGACACCGATGACCTACGCATTTGGCGACCCCACGAGCTCACCGCCCCACCGAATCCGGATGAGGTGCGGATGTTGATGGAGGCCTGCGTGCATCTCGTTCATCTAGACCGAGAGCGCGACGGCACCGAATGGAAGGTTGTGAGGGCGTTCGCCAACGCGTGGGGCGTGTCCGACGAAGACCTCGACCGGTGGGATCGCGAATATGACCACCGGTACTCCACTGTCATGACCCGGCTGTGGCGAACCCTCAGTGGCCTCGTCCGGCTGCGCTAGACCGACGTAGATGCAGTCCTCTGATAGGCTGGGCACCCATCAGGAGGCGGCTTGTCCTTTGAGCGTCCCTCAGCCAACCCGGAGTTGGCCGAGCGAATCCAAGTATTTCAAGGCCAGTTCT
The DNA here is from genome assembly GCA_045106515.1 of Myxococcota bacterium. Classification (GTDB taxonomy): domain Bacteria; phylum Myxococcota_A; class UBA796; order UBA796; genus REDI01. The sequence continues at coordinate 5,092 of JBGCER010000049.1, read as the reverse complement.
CATCTGTTGTCCGCAACGTCGGACAGGTGATCCTCGGCAAAGACGAGGTGATCCGAAAGGTCTTGCTCGCCATGACCGCGCGGGGACACGTCTTGTTGATGGACGTTCCTGGAACAGGCAAAACCATGCTTGCCCGGGCTATTGCAGCCACGATTTCTGGACGGTTCCGCCGAATCCAATTCACCCCAGACTTGTTGCCGATGGACATCACCGGCTCCAACGTCTTCAACCTACGAACCAAACAATTCGAGTTTCAGGCGGGCCCCGTCTTCGCCCAGATCTTGCTGGCCGACGAGATCAACCGAGCGACGCCCAAGACTCAGTCAGCGCTGCTCGAAGTGATGGCCGAGGGCCAGGTCACGGTCGAGGGCCGCACCCATGAGTTGGAGCGCCCCTTCCAGGTGCTGGCCACGATGAACCCCCTGGACCACGACGGCACCTACGTGCTGCCCGCCGCACAGCTCGACCGATTCACCATGCAGCTCACCATGGGGTTCCCGCCGGCAGAAGCCGAGATCCGCATGTTGGACATCCACCTGGGCAACCGGCCTCCCGTCGACGACTTGGCCTCGGTCATCGACATCGACACCTTCCTGCAGTGGCAGGAGACGGTGCCGCTCGTCTACGTCTCGGATCTGCTCAAACGCTACGTGGTCGCTGTCGTCAACGCGATTCGAGCCGATGCGCGCGTGCTCGCTCCACCCTCGCCCCGGGCGACGCTGATGCTCGTCCGCGTGGCCCAGGCGGTGGCTCTGTCACGGGGCAGAGATCACCTGCTCCCCGAAGACGTGCAGCACGTCGCAGCCGATGTTCTCGGCCACAGACTCCTGCTCGCTGGAGACGCAACCGCGCACGCCTACGTCCGAGAGGTCATGGCGAGCGTCGATATCCACCGCTGACATGAGCACGCCCCTGCAACGCGCGGCAAACCCCCTGTGGAGCCTGGCAACGCTCCTCTTCCAGCTCTGCGGCATGTTCGTGCTGCCGTTCGTGGTCGCGTTGATCGGCGCCCTCTTCCTGGAGGTATCGGAGGTGGCAGAGACCGCCCCGACCTTGCTCACCATCACGGTGGTGATCCTGGCGCCGGTAGTGCTCGCACAAATCTTGGGCTTAATCCTGAAGAGTCGACGGGAACTTCGGTGGTGGAAGGCCCGGGGACCCCTCACCCTCCGGCGACGCTTGGCGGTCTTGGCCAGCCACGCGAGCGTCGTGACGCCGCGGGGATGGACCCTCTTGGTTCTAGGCTGCGGAATGACGCTGGTCGCTCTGGGCATGCAGTGGGCGAGCTTCGGCCTCATCGCAGCCTTGGGCTTGTTGCTGTTCTACCTGGTGACGGGGTGGACGCTGTTGGTGTCGACCTTCATGGTTCGAACCTTCGAACATGGGCTGGGGAAGGCCGACGCAACCATCACCCGCAGGATGGAGCCCGCCGTTGTTCACGTGGGCGAAGAGGTCCAGGAAGTATGGACTTTTCGACGAATTCCGGTTCCCGCTGGATATCGGCTCTTTGTCGAAGATCCCATGCACCCGCGGCTGCGGACTGAGTCCAGGTACGTGGTCGGTTCGGGGGTTCGAACCGGTGAACTCACCCTGCGCGGGCGGCTCCGGGCCACCCCCCGGGGCTACTACGAAGTCGGACCGGCAAACCTACGATATCAAGATCTGCTCGGGCTGACCCGAGTGAGCGTGGCCAGCGTGGCCACCGCAGCACTAAAAGTCTTGCCCCGGGTCAAACCCATCGATGTCATCGAGCCGCCCCGTATGCCGTCGTCGGAGCCCGATGTCATCACAAAGCCTCACCGATACGCCACCGAGGACCTGTTTCGGTTTCGCGAGTTTGGGCAGGGCGACGACACGCGACGGATTCATTGGAGGCTGTCCCTCAAACATGGCCGAGTGCAGGTTCGCCTGCCCGAGACACGGGAGATCACCACCCAGGACGTGCTCTTGGTCTTGGATAGCTACGTCCCTCCGTCGATTCTGAAGGCGGCAGAGGCCGGCGCTGAGCCCGTATTGGACGCCCTTGTCGACGCCTGGCTCTCCTTGGCCGTGGAGCTGATTCAGCGGGGAGATCGGGTCACGCTGCTCGCCGCCGTACGACAGCATGGCAAGGACGTGATCGACCGCGTGCGGATCCCTTGCCGAAAGGGAGAGATCGCCAAATGGCAGGACCTTGGGGCGCGGGTCGCTTGGCAGACCACCCACGACGTCGACGCCCTCATGGAAGCGTGCCCCGAGGGCGCCCATGGGCTGATCGCAACCGCACGAGTCCTCGGCCCCCCTCCCGGCCGTCTCGCGGGAGCGGACACGACCTGGATCGTCGTGGACCCCATGGACGCGTTGGGCGCCGCAGAACCGCATTGGATGCGCCAGGTGATCGGCTCTAACCCTCTGGGGTTGGCCTCTTGGATCCTACGTCTGCCCCACCCCACCGGCTCCGAGGACAACGCCTTCTTTCGGCGGTGGGCCCAGGTCTATATGTTGTGGCGCGCGTGGAGCGCCCGCAAGGTACTTCGTCGACGGATCGCCGCCGGCGGTGGGCGTCTCACGTCGGCGCTGGGCGCCCGAGGCGACGCCGTCTACCAGGTCGAGCGCGGCTCCCGTCGCCTCACCTTTCGCGGTCTCTTCGCCCAGCGCGGCGGACAGCGGGCCGCCGCATGAGCACTGGCGCGTCGAGGTGGCGGCGGACACGCCATCAACTAAAAGCTGCTTTTATCCCCATTATTGCGTTCTGGGGCATGACCCTTGTAGGCCTTGGAGGGCTCTTTGCTCTCTATCTCTTGGACGAGGGCCTCGGCGATAAGGCGTGGATATTTCTGGTGCTGGGGGCCTCCACCTTCGGCGGTATCGGCGTCGGCCAGGTCGCAGCTCTTTTGAGGCTGCGAACCTGGACCCTTGGGCTCGGCTGCGCATTGCTCTGGGGCTTGGGAATCGCGCTCATCGAACCTCTGAGCGGCCTCGGCGAAGATGCCGCGGTCGCGTTGGGGATGATGTTCGTGCTCACCCCCTTCTTCGCCCTCGCCGGACTGTGGAGCCTTCGGGTCCACATGGGCCTGCTGGCCACCTGGGGCCCGCTCGTCTACCTCACAGGCTGCATCATCGTGATCTCCGAGGAGTTCACGGGATCGTCCAGCCAGTGGTTCAGCGGCAGTAAGTGGGCCATCTGGGACCTCTTCAGCCTGCCGGTTCTATTGCTAGGAACTCTATTTCTGATTGTCTTTCTCGTCGCGAGGGAACGTCATAGAGTACAGCTGTGGCGGTTCGCCAAGGCCGGGCCGGACCTACCGGAGAGCTCGTTCGAGAAGACCCGCAGTCGCTCTCTGGGCTGCGGAACGCTCTTGGCCCTGCTCGCCTTGACCCTGGTTCTCGGCGGAGGGGCGGCCCTTACCGCCCCATACCTATGGCGCTCGGCGGATTCCGAAGAGACCGGAGATCCCAGCGGCACAATGACGGAGCCGAGCGAGCCCCCTCCACCGCCAGAGCCGTCCAGCGGCTGCAACCAGGACCCGCCGGAGGAGCCACCGACGGAGCCAGAGCCCACCGAAACGCCGACCGAACAAGTGGTGGAAGCCGTCAAACAAGCTGGCTTCTCCCTCATGACTCTGATCTTGGTCTTGCTGATGGCCGCCATCGGCTTGCTGATCTTCATCCCTCCCATGCGTCGAAACATGTTGTTGAGACACCTTCGAAAGCCACTATGGCCCGTCCCCCCCACGCGTCAGGTGCTGCTCGCGTGGAGGGTGGTGGAGATCGCATTGGCCGACATCGGCGTACGGCGCCGCCCCGGAGATTCCGCAGAGGCCCTGGCGAACCGCGCCATCGCGGAACTGCCACCGGACATCGACCACACCGCCTTGGTCCGCTGTGCCCAGCTCGCCGACCGCGTGCTCTTCGGCCTCGGGGTGGATCCGACGGACCCCGATGAGGCACGGCGAACGGCCGAGATGACGTACCAAGCCATCTGGGAGGTCCTCGGCGAGGGCTCCAGACTCCGGGCTGTGTACCGCTTTGTGTAGGGCCGCTACGGGTCGGCCACCTCGAACACCGCACTGTCCACGCGGGTGCCGTCCGCAAACTCCGCGCTGAGCGTGTAGGACCCTCGAAGATCGGGAGCGATACCTTGGATGGGTCGCGTGATCGGCATTTCGACGGTCCACAGAAAAGTGCGCTCTTCAGCGCGCTTTTCGTCACGGTAGGTCGGCTGAACCGCCAGCGATACGCCCATCGCATAGCTATCCCCATCCACGGCGCGCCCACCGAACATCACCGGCTCGCCAAGGCTATCGCGAAGCGTGAAGACCGGTGTGCCTAGCCAAGGATCGAGTCCCTGCACGGTCCAGGACACCACACCACCTGAGGTGTAGGACGGGTCCACCACCTGAGCCACGGTGCCCGGGTCTGTCGGCGTCTCTGGGACGTACGGCTCATAGGCTTCAACCACGATGGCTGGAGTGCGCCCAGGCTCAGTGTCGCTGCGCTTGCCGCCGTCCTGTTGGAGTCGAAAGCTCTCGACCACCTGTTCGGCCAGGTAGGTGCCTTGCTTGGGCCCCCACATCGTGCCGTTCGCCTCATAGCCCCCTTGCCACCAATCTTCTTCCGATAGGGCGTAGCCGGTGTAGTTCTGGGCGTAGCCCACGAAGAAGACCTGTTCATGGCCCAGAGCGCTCACGCCATCGAGCACGTCCATGCCCAGGGGCGTGACCGGTTCGCCGGGGAAGGTGACGAGGACCAGGCCTCCCAGGGTGCCCGTGGTGATCGGAGCCACCTTGGGCGCGGTGTAGCCATCGGGAAATGCCACGCACTGATCCGCGAGGTCGTCTTCGGTTGTGGACAGGTCGCAGTCTGCCTCGCGACCGATCCCGCAGAAGGTCGCCCCGTTTGGATAGGGAAAGTCATTGCCTTCATACCCGAGGGCCTGGCGATCGATCACCACCCGCCGGGTCCGAAGCGAGAGCTCGGGCTCCGCCGACCACGCCAGGTCGGGCAGAGCCGTCTCCACCGCACTCGCCACCGCATGGGCGATGGCGTCCTGTCGCTCCCAATCGGGCGGAATGATCGACGCGAGATCCAGCGTCGGCACATCGGGTGCGGA
>JBGCER010000048.1:0-2975 GCA_045106515.1 Myxococcota bacterium | reverse complement strand
CGCTCCGCACGAACCACAGGGAGGTCGGAGCGAGCCGGGTTCTCGACGAGCGAGGGCCTGCCGGCGTGTCGAGACACGTCAAAGGCCCGAGCGAAGGAGAGGGACCGGCGCAGCCCGAGATCCCAAGGTGCAGTGGAGTGCATCATGAGGGATGGGGGCTAGCGGTACCCTTCCGCCTGCAGCGTAAAGAGTCGGGCATACCTACCATTCTGCTCCATGAGCTCTTCGTGGGTTCCCCGCTCGATCACCTGGCCTTGGTCGAGAACCACAATGCGATCGGCCTTACGGACGGTGCTAAACCGGTGCGAGATCAGGATGGCCATGCGACCCTTGGTCCGCTCGGCGAAGTGCTCAAAGAGCTGAGCCTCGGCCTCGGCGTCGATGGCGCTGGTGGGCTCATCGAGGATCAGCAGATCGGCCTGTTCTCGCATAAACATCCGGGACAACGCGATCTTTTGCCACTGGCCCCCAGATAGCTCTTGCCCATTCTTGAACCATCGGCCGAGCTGGGTGTCGAACCCATCCGACAATCGCTCAATGACGGAGGTTGCGAGCGCTTGATCCGTCGCGCGCTTCCATCGGCCTCGGTCTTCGATATGCTCCACATCACCCACACCCACGTTCTCACCGACCGGCAGCTGATACCGGTTGAAGTCTTGAAACAAGACGCCGATCCGCCGACGCAATGCGTTGAGGTCCCAGTCTGCTAGGTCCAGGCCATCGAGGGTGATGCGCCCTTCGCTGGGCACGTAGAGCCGCGTGAGCAGCTTGACCAAGGTGGTCTTTCCGGAGCCATTCTCCCCAACTAATGCGAGCTTTTCGCCGGGCCGCAGGTGCAGGTCGACCTGGGTGAGCGCCGCATGATTGCCCCCTGGGTAGGTGAAGCTCACCCCTTCGAAGCGAACGCCGTCTTCGGGGTTGGGTCCTTGGCTCTTGGCGCCCGCGGGTTGGTCCGTCTCTTGCTCCAGGAACTCATAGAGCAGCGAGATGTAGAGGTTATCCTCGTACATTCCACCGATGGTGGTGAGCGCTGCAGAGAACGAACTCTGCCCCTGCTTGAACACCATCAGGTACATGGTCATGGCGCCAAGCGTGATGAAGGCGAACACCGCGCTGATGGCGATCCACGCATAGGCCCCGTAAAACGCCAGGGTAGAGAGCAGACCGACGCCAAAGCCCCACAGCCCTCGACGTAAGGTCAGGCTGCGGTCCTCGGTGTACACCTTGCGAAAGATATCTTTGTACCTGCTGAGTAGGAGGGGCCCAAGGCCGTACAGGTGCACTTCTTTGGCGTGGTCTTCCCGGGCGAGCACGGTCTCTAGGTACATCTGCTGCCGGGTCTCGGGAGAGCGCCACTTGAAGAGTCGAAAGGCCTCGCCGGAGAAGCGAGTCTCCACGATAAAGGCGGGAACGCCAGCGACGACCAGCACCACCACGGCCCAGGGTGAGAACGTGAACAGCAACACGGCATAGGATCCGAGGGTCAGGGCGTTCTGGGCCAGGTTGAAGGTCCGGGTGACCAGCGAGAGCGGCCGTGAGCTCGCTTGCCGACGCGCGCGGGTGAGCTTGTCGTAGAACTCGGCGTCTTCGTAGTGGGCCAGGTCGAGGGTGAGCGCCTTCTCCAAAATGAGGGTGTTCACTCGGTGACCGAGCTCCGCACGGAGCAGGCTCTGAATTACGGAGAGGCCGCGCTGGGCGCCGGACATGAGCATGATGAGGGCGAGCTCGACGCCGACCCACAGCAGCGCAGGCCATGGGTTGGGTGTGGCGGCCTGGCTCGCCAGCACCACGGCGTCGACGATCTCCTTGCCCACGTAGGCGATGGCGGGCGGCAGCAGCCCCGCCACGAGAGTGAGCGCGGCCATGGCCAGGGTCAGGGCGCGGTTCGTCTCCCACACAAGCTGAATGGCTCGACGAGAATAGGCGAAGACCCCGAGCCACCGCTGTATCCAGCCCTTGTCCCCACTGGGGGGAGAAGCATGGGGGCTCGCACCTCCGTGCGGCGACGACGTGCCCGACTTGGGGCTTGCATGTTGCGACATGCGGCGAAAGGTGGGCACCGCTAGCGGCCGGTCAAGGCGGGCCGGTCGCGCGCATCCCCTACCCCTGCTTTGCCGAATAAAATAGTGGCGGTATCAAGGCGGCTAATGGGAGTCCGACTAAGGCCAACGACACCAGGTTGATCTCGATGATGTTGAACCACGCCCCATGCATGGCGCAGATGGTGGAATCGAGCCCGAACCACAGGCCATTGCCAATGGCGATCGACCACCACGCCCACTTCTCTCGGCGGGCAAGCGGGACCCAAGCCACAATGCACTGAATGGCAAAAAAGCCAGCCATGGTGCCGCCGAGCGGGCCCGATGAGAACGCGTGGAGCGACTCTGCATGGGCGGTCCACTCGCCCCCCAAGAAGTGGTTGGCGATCGCCGCGTTTCGACGCTCGAATGGCAGAGAAAAGGGCGCCACGGCAGCCAGAACGCCGAAAAGCGTCAAAAACCCACTCACACCTACTAATGTCCGCTGCCACACTACGAACCACCGATCGCCCATGGAGACCTCCGCTGACTGGGTGTGCGTGGACTAAGCCTGGCGTCGGCGCCGCACTTCCAGGGCCCCGGCTGCCCACGCCAGCACCAGGTACAGCGGCAACTCGGCCCACATCCAGATGGGCCCTGGGATCTGCAGCAGGTTGAGCACGCCCCCCAACAGCGAAAGACCGCCGATAATCATGGCCAACACCATGGGAATGCTCGCGCCGACCCGCGCTGCCACCCAACCCCCGGCGAACGCCTGAACCAAGTGCGCCACAATGGGCAGGATGAAGGCCGTCTGTGGCAGGTCCGACATCCAGGCGGCCATGGCTGCCGCATCGTCCATGGCGACGCCTTCAGGCAGTGGGAAGAATACAAAATTCAGAAGGATCACAGCCATATTTAGGGCCAGGACAACGATGAGGGCCAGGATGGCGGCAC
>JBGCER010000047.1:0-43661 GCA_045106515.1 Myxococcota bacterium | reverse complement strand
GTTTCTGTGCACCCGCACCCAGTGCTGTGGGCGTACCGATGCAGGGGGCAGGCCCGAGCCAAACCACGACGCATAGTGGTGGTGATGCACCTTGAGCCCAGCCCATCCGGTGGGCCCATGGCGCAGGCGGCCCACCCGCTCGAGGTGGGCGAGGCGACGATGTGGGGTCCACAGGCCCCGGCCTGCCAGGCCAACCGCTTTGCCTCGCATGGCGAGATGTCGGAGCCGAGAGGTCGGGGAGCCCAATCGCACCTCCCAATCGCGGAGCTGAGTGGGGTTGATGTACTCCTTGGGAGCGCCGACGCGCTGGGTTTGCCACAGGGCCCGGGCGAGCAGCGTCGAGCCGGTGCGGGGGGTTGACGCCACGAACCACCAGCGGACTGGGTCTGCGCTGTCGGAGGTGTCGTAGTCTGGGCCATTCCGCGGATCGATCAACACCCTCACCTCCACCGGAGCGGAAACATGTTTGGACCCTTTGATCTGGACGTCTTGCGCATGGTCTTTGCCTACCACGTCGTCGATGAAGTCGTGGCGGCCGATGGTGAGGTGAGCGCCGAGGAGCTGTCCTTCGTCGAGTCTCGGTGGCCCAAGTCACGAATGGTGGAGGCTGGCTTGTTCGACTCCGCGGGCAAACCCACCGCCGAGTACGAGGCCGCCCGTGTCGAGGCTGTGGCGCGCCTGCCTACAGAGCTGGGAGCCGAGGATAGCCTGGCCTTGGTCCGTGTTTTCCTAGAGGCTGGCATGGTGGATGGTCACTTGGAGCGCGCCGAGTCTGAGGTGGTGATCCGAGCCGCCTCGCTCTTGAATGTGCCGGTCGATGACTGGATGAAAGTCTTGGATGATAGCGACGATATGGGTGAGTTGGACCTACCGGAGCCCGAGGGTCTGGAGGGTCACCTGGTCATGTTGGATTTGGCCAGTGAACCGACCGTGACGCCGGCGGACCTGCCCACCTCATCGGACTGATCAGGCCTGCAGCGTGCACCACGCCAGCTTGAGCGGGTGGGCGCCATCGGAGCTGGGTACGTCGGGGTCGACGGGCAAGACCTCGATATCGGCGAGGGGTCGGCCGGCCTTGGCGGCGCAACGACGCAGAGCGTCGAGCCATTGGGTGAGATCGACCTGGGGCACGTGGTTCGTGGCCAGTACGGCCCCGCCGGGCTCGGTGCACAGAACCGCGGGTTTGAACAGGCTGGCATAGTCGCGAACGACGTCCACGGCGCCATACTTGCTGCGTGCCCACCGGGGTGGGTCGAGGACGACGCAGTCGAAGGTCTGAGGCTTCACCGGTGCGGGCGGCAGTCGACGCCCGCCGCGCCGGTCCTTGAATGGCACGCCAGCGAGGGCCCGCAGGACGGGCAGAGCGTCGAAGTGCAGCGTTTCTACCGTGTCTTCTACGCCGTTCATCTCGGCGTTTCTCCGGCCCACCGCGAGCGCTGATTCAGCAAAATCGACGTTTAAGGCACTCTTGGCGCCACCCACCGCGGCAGCCACACCGATCCCGCAGGTGTACGAGAACAGGTTGAGCACCCGCTGACCGGCGCAGCGCTCTCGAATCGCGCGGCGACCCACGCGAAAGTCTAGGAAGAGCAAGGGGTCTTGCCCTCGATGCCGGGGCTGAACGTCGAAGGTGAGGCCGTGTTCGAGGCCGACGGGATCGGGCGGGACCTGGGGTTGGTGCCAAGCGACGAATGGGCCGGCCCCTTTTGCGCGGTGGTTCCACACCGGCACGAGCTCCACGCCCAGGGCATCGTGCACCACCTGCGCGAGGTGCTCGGGCACGCCCTTGTCCAAGGGCTCCCGCCAGGTCTGGATGAGCAGGAGCGGCCCGTAGCGGTCGATGGTGAGACCGGGCACGCCCTCGACGGCTCCGTGCAGCAAGCGCACACAGGTGGTGGTGTCGCCGAGGGTGGCCAACCACGCCTGGCGGCGGTCCACAGAGGCTCTCAACGCGTCTTCGATCACGATATTCTCTCCCACCAACCGGCAGCTTCACCCACCGAGAGTAGTTCGCCGACCGAAGGGACGCAGGCCGGCGGACCGGACAAATGCACCAGGCCTTCTTGATCGGGGTCGGCGTCGACCTGGGCGCCGGCTTCTTGGGCGCGTTGGGTGAGCACGCCGGTGACGTCACTATCGAGGATGAGGACCGACACGGCGAGGGGGGCTGGCGCCAAGTCTTCGGGCGAGACCGGCGTGACCTGCACCTGGACCAAGCCCGCCCCCCGGGCCACGGTGAAGGTCCGCGCGGTGCCGGCGGGTCCGGAGAGCGCGGCTTGAACCTGCGAGGCGTCGCGGCCTTGTAGGGGCAGGCCATCGACGGCCACCAACACATCGCCCACCGTCAGCTGCCCAGCGGCGGGGCCGGCGGGGTGGACGGCGGAGATGCCCAGACCGTCGGGGTTCGGCTCGAACTTCAGGCCGAGCACCCCCCGGTTGGACTCGGAGGTGCCCCGGATCACACGGCCACTGGCGCGTCGTGTGGGAGGCGCGGGCTCAAAAGAGAGCAGGCCGGCGGCGGCGGCGCTCACCACGCTGGCGTCCAGGGTGGCTTTGGGCGGCGTGGGCCCCTGCGGATGGGCGGCCTGACTCGGCGGCGGCGAGTCTGCCGGCGGTGCCGCGTCCGTGGGCGGTGCCGCGTCCGTGGGCGGTGCCGCGTCGGCCTCTGGCGGTCCAGCGGGCGCTTCGGGCGCCGGTGCGGTCGCGGTGCGTCGATGGGTGGCGATCGCCTCGTGCAGCTTCAGCAGACTGACGGTGGCGAGGGTGCCCCATCGCTCGTCGAAGGCCCATCGCCACCAGCGCGTTTGTTCTGATTCTACCTCAATATTTAGACCGCGCTCTAAATCCGCGGTCAGCCCGACGAGCAAGGCCGTGAGCGGCGGGGTCGCGCTGTCCAGGTCGCCGAGGCCAGGCCAAGAGTCGGGCCAAGCCGGCGGATCGCCGACGGGTGGAGGTCCCGGCTCGGTCGCCGGGGGCAACTGCAGGCCCAGCGCGTAGACGTGCGCGAGGTGCTGCGCCAAGACTTCGGGCCGCGAGACATCGGGCAGGCGGTGCGCATTGTCGATGAGATCGCGCCAGGCTCGGGTGGCTTGGCCTAGGTCGGGAAGGGCGTGCATGGGCGAAGCATCGCACAGGCCCTGCGACGTTGCAGGATGGTCGCGTGCGGGTGTGTGGAGTCGGGTTACCCGCGCCGCCTTCACCCTACGGGCACGACCCGACGAGGAGACCGCCATGGCCATCGAGACCACCCTGTCCATCATCAAGCCCGACGCTGTCGAGCGCAACCTCATCGGCGCCATTGTCGCCAAGTTCGAAGAGGCCGGCCTGCGCCCCGTCGCCATGCGTCGCGTGCACCTGTCCGCGGCCGAGGCCGGCGCCTTCTACGCCGTGCACGCCGAGCGCCCCTTCTTCGGCGAGCTCGTCGAGTTCATGACGCGCAGCCCGGTCGTCATCATGGCGCTTCGTGGCGAAGGCGCCGTGGCCAAGAACCGCGAGATCATGGGTGCGACCAACCCCGCCGATGCTGCGGACGGCACCATCCGTAAGCTCTACGCCAACAGCATTGGCGAGAACAGCGTGCACGGCTCCGACAGCCTTGAGAACGCCAACATCGAAGTGAACTTCTTCTTCCGCGGCACCGAAATCGCCGGCTAATCAGCGTTTAAGCTGATAGAAGGCCCGTCTTGGCTCACGCCGGGGCGGGCCTTTTTTGCCAGGACCACAGCGATGACCGCGACCAAGGTGGCGGCGGTGGCGAGCCCGAGGGCCGCTGCGAACAACCGCCATGTCTCGCCCGTCGCGACCAGCACACTCCCTGTGCCATTGCCGATGAGAGAGCCCACGCCGCCAGCGGCCGCCGCCAGTAGGCCCTGCACGCTACCGCTGAGGCTCCGAGGCGCTCGCTCCGACAGCAGGGCAATGGCTGCGACCCAGAAGGCGCCGAAGGTCAGCCCGTGCACGGCCTGAAGCGGCACCACCCATGCGGGGTCGGTCCAGATGATCATCAGGGCCCAGCGCGGCATATTGAGGGCCATGGCGCCAATGAACAGCGCGGGCGCCCCCACCCGTCGCACCATGAGGGCAGCGATACTGAGCACCCCCACCTCCACTCCAATCCCGAGCACGGCCGCCACCCCCACCCAGGTCGAGCCGTGGCCCAAGCTGTCGATGTGCACGGCGAAGAAGCCGTCATAGACGGCGATCCCAGCGAAGTGTAGGGCGCTCGCGAGCAGCACCATCCACACCACCGGGTCGCTGAACAAGGTGGACATGGGTGGGCGCTCTTGGGTCGTGGTCCCAACGGGTTGCGGTGCGAGTGACGTCACCAGCCCAACCGTGCCCACGGCGAGTCCAAGGCCGAGCCAAAACGGCGAGATCCCAAGGTGATCCCGCATCACGCCCGCTGTCAACACAGACAGGAGGAAGCCGACTGAGCCCCAGCGGCGCAGGCCCCCGTAACGGCCGGCGTCGTGGCTGACTGCATGGAGGCTCGCGGCCTCGACCAAGGGGCTGAGGCCTGAGCGGGCCAAGGCGAACACCACCGCAGCGGCGACGACGGCAGCCACAGGCAGAGTGACCAGGCCCAACACGCCCAATACGCCAATACAACTGGCGATGAGCAAGGCCCCGCGCACCTGACCGCGGCGGTCGGTGATCCAGCCCCACGCGGGCCCGAGAACCAAACTGGCCAGGGGCACACAGAGCATCGCGACGGTGAGAGAGACCGGGTCGACCCCCAAATCACGGAGTTCCAACGCCATAAAAGGCAGCACGGCTCCCATGGAGCCGAACGAGAGCGCTTGTAGTGTGGACAGGCGGAACACGGCGGGGGTGTACCGCCGGGGCGGGGTTGTGGCGAGGCGCCGTTTGGCGTGGTGGTGTGGAAGGGGCGAGACGCGGCTTAACCACGGAGACACCGAGGCGCAGAGGGGAGCACAGAAGGTGGTTTTCGGTGGGGGAGGGCCGAACTCTGTGGCCGACGAACGACCCTGGGCCACTCAGCTCACCCGTTGACGTAGCCTGCCGGCAGCCTTGCAGCGGTCGCAGCAATCCCGAGGGTATTCCTGCATTAACCCCTCTGTGTCGCCTCCCGTGTGATCGGTGTCTCCGTGGTTAATGGGCGTTCAACCCCTCCTACACCGCCTTCGAGCCCCCGAACAAGATCCACCTCTCGCCGATCTCCAAAACCGGTGTGCCGCTCCACTGCCCTCTCACCACCTCCCTGCGCTACGCTGTAGGTCTGGAGGCTCGATGGCGAGCGACGGCTACCACATGTCCCTGAACCTCTCGCGGGAGCTCTGGCAGGAGCTTCTCGCTTCTGCGCTCCCGGTGGAAGTACGAAAAGGGGAGTTTGATATTACCCGAAACGTGCGCACGGCGGTGAAGCAGCTCGGCGTGCGGCAGCGGGTCGCGGGGCTGTTGGAAGACCGTCAGCCGCCCGCAGCCCTGATGCGGGTCAAGGACCGGGCCAAGCTCGAGTGGCACAAGCGCAAGGGAAGCCTCTACCGGCGCGTCAATGACATGGTCCGCGTGGAAGGCACGTGGAAGGTGGAACTCGACGACCTGGGCACTGAGCTGAAATACGGCACCCAGAAGGTGACGGCCGACGCCTTTGTGAAGGGCGTCGCACAAGGCACGGTCTTTCTACTCAATGAGAATGTGGAGCTGCCGTTCACCATCGAGCGGCGGCTCGGGGCGTCGGTGACGCTCAAGGATGTGCACTACAGCCAAGGCGATAGCGCGGTCATCGGGTCGCTCGGCGACCTGGCGGTACACATCGGCGACAACGCCGCTCTCCAGCTCGTCGCGCGTCTAGCGGAGTACCTTCTGGAGCAGCAGCTCCCGCGGGTCAACCCGGTGCCGATCCTCAAGCGCAGCCAGGTCGAGGACTTGGTGAGCCCTGCGGGCGGAGCGCTGAAAACCAAAATGGGCGTCGAGGATCTGGTCTTGCAGATCGACGAAGAGGACATGACGTTAAAAGTCCGCTTTGGCTTCAGCCAGCTTCAGCTCACTGAGCGGTCGGCTTAAGCGCCGGGGTCAGGAATGGCCGAAGAGAGGGGGCCCAGACGAGCCCACTCGACGGTTTCACTGTTCTTGAGCAGCTCTTTGCGCTTGGTGAGCACCTCGACGCCCGTGCGCGTCACCAGCAGCGTGTGCTCGAACTGCGCCGACAGCGAACGGTCCTTGGTCAGCACGGTCCATCCATCATCGAGGTGGCTGATCTCTTTGCGGCCCAAGTTGATCATCGGCTCGATGGTGAACGTCATGCCGCGCTTGAGCACGGTGCCGGTGTTCGGGCGTCCGTAGTGGTGGATCGTGGGCTCGTCGTGGAAGACCCGGTGGATGCCGTGGCCGGTGTACTCGCGCACGACGGAGCAGCCCTTGGACTCGGCGTGTTGCTGGATCGCATGGCCGATGTCTCCGGTGCGCGCGCCGGGCTTGACCTGGGCGATGCCGATCTCAAGGCACTCGCGGGTGACTTCCACCAAGTGTTTGGCCACGGGGCTGGGCTCGCCGACGTAGAACGTGGCCGAGGTGTCACCATGAAAGCCATTTTTGGAGGGCAAGAAGGTGGTGACATCTACATTGATGATGTCGCCGTCCTTGAGCACGTACGGACCTGGAATCCCGTGGCAGACACACTCGTTAACGCTGGTGCACACGCTCTTGGGGAACGGGATGCGGTCGCGCGTGCCGCCGTAGTGCAGCGGTGAGGGGTAGGCGCTGTGGCTGGTGATGAACTCGTGGACGAGCACATCGATGTCGCCCGTCGTCATGCCAGCCTTGAGGTTTTCACCCACCATGACCAAGGTGGCAGCGGCCAATTGGCACGAGGCACGCATCTGGTCGAGCTCGGCGGGAGATAGGTTCTTCCTGCGTCGCAGTCGGCGCATCAGGGACTCCAGGAGCGCCAGCGAGGCGCACAGGCAGAGGGAGCCGTTCGGTAATCGGTTGGTGGGTGGCGAGCACGGCGCTGCATCGCTCCGTACCGGGTTGTGGAGCCCGCCCGAGGGACCCCTGTGTTATCGAAGGGTGTCGCTCGGGAGAGAACATGGCTGGCCCTCGATATGCTTCGTTTTGGGAATTCTTCCCGTTCTACTTGTCTGAGCACGCGGACTCCACGAACCGGATCTTGCACTTCATGGGCACGGGCCTGGTCATCGCCATTGGAGTCACGGCGCTCGTCACCCTAAACCCCTGGTTCATCCTGGGGATGCCTGTGGCGGGATACGGCTTCGCATGGGTCGGTCACTTCATTGTCGAAAAGAACCGCCCCGCGACCTTTACCTACCCAGTGTGGTCTTTGGTCGGTGACTTTGTGATGTTCGGCCTGGCGATTACCGGACAGCTCAGCAAGCACATGCCCGAGGGTCCTGTAGCGCCACCCGCCTCCACGTCGCAGCGGTAGCGCCGGCTCTTGTGGGTCCAATGGATGGGGGTCGCGGGCATCGCCGCTGTCGCAGCGGTGGCTGGCACGCTGGGGCGACCGCTGTGGATCCGCGGCGCGACCACGCTCGGCTCGGCCAGTGTGGCTCTGCTGCTGTGCTGGGCCCTCAGCCCGACCGTGGTCGAGGCGCCCCAACCGGTCACGCCGACGTCGGTCCGGGCCGGTGCGCCCAGCGAAACGTGGGCGAGCAGCCGCGCCTGTCGCGCGTGCCATCCCGGACAATACGATAGTTGGTATGCCAGCTATCATCGCACTATGACCCAGGAGGCGTCCGCCGAGAGCATCGTGGCGCCGTGGACCGGCACGCTGTCCAAAGACGGTCGGTCCTATGGGCTGAGCCAGGAGGGCGGCCAGTTCCTCGTCGATGTTCCTAAGCTTGGAACAACGGGGAACAACCCGGCGGATCGAGAGACCCTCCCCGTGGTGATGGTCACGGGCTCCCACCACCTCCAGCTGTACTGGGTGCCGCTGCCGTGGGCGGATGCAGAGCCGAGCCCAAAGGCAAAGGCTAGCTTTGAACAGGAGTGCGGTGAGTGTCACGGTGGGGCGGCTCCCACCGTCGACCTCCGCGAGCGTGGATTGGCTCCGCCCGCGGTCGCTCTGGCGATGGAGTCACCGGCCCATGCAGGGGTGCAGATCGCCCGTACGCAGCGTGCCGCCATCGTTCGCTACGTTCAGAGAATCCAGGTTCGAGGAAGACTTCAGCAGTTTCCATTCGGGTGGTTCATCCGGGAGCAGCGCTGGGTCCACGAAGACGACACCTTCCTCCAGCCTCCGCCGGACGCCAGCCACACCGAAGCGTTCGAGCAGACGTGGAGCGAGGCCTGCGACCAGTGCCACAGCGTCGGCGCATCGGCGGAGTGGCTCGCCGATGGGGCGCCCACCGCGTCCCATGTGGCCGAGCTCGGCATCGGCTGTGAGTCTTGTCACGGCCCCGCTGCGGAGCACGCCGCCGCTCATCGCCAGCCATGGACGCGCTATTTCAGTCGATGGTCTGGAGAGGCCGCGGCCCATATCGTCAATCCTAGGCGCCTGGATGCCGAGCGTGCCACCGCGGTGTGCGCCCAGTGCCACGGCGAGGTTGTGCGCACCCAAGACCATGGGGTGGCGTTTCCGGTGGGCCAGACGCTCGAGCCCTGGGGCCGCATCGTGGAGCACGGACCTCCGCCATATCCGGACTGGCTGAAGCCCACGTTAGACGCAGATCCTACGCTGATGTCGTCCGCCTTTTGGGACGACGGAACCATGCGCGTGGCCGGCCGCGATGCCAATGCCATGCTCGCCAGCGCCTGCGCCACGCAAGGTGAGCTCACCTGCATCACGTGCCATGACGTGCACGGCAGCGAAGCGAACGATCAGCTTCGCCCTGGATTTCGTGGAGATGCCGCGTGCGTAGACTGCCACCCCGACATCGCCGCTTCGGGCGAGGTTCATACACACCATCCAGCGGAAAGTGAGGGTTCGCGCTGTATGAATTGCCATATGCCCCACACTACGTTGGGGCTGCTCACCGCCATGAGGTCCCACCGGATCGACTCCCCCAGCGCTGAGCGCACCCACCGAACCGGACGACCCGACGCGTGCACCCTGTGCCACATCGACAAGCCCCTGGCCTGGTCCGCCGAGACGATGAACGCCTGGTATGGCCACGACGTGCCCGACATCGGCGGCGATCAGGTGAGCGCTGCGGTGGACGGCCTGCTGCGCGGCGATGGGGCGCAACGGGCGGTCTATGCCTGGCATATGGGTTGGGGTCCCGCCCTCGAGGCCGGCGGTTCGGACTGGGTGCCCGGCGTGCTCTCCCAGGCCCTCGACGATCCGTACAGCGCCGTGCGCTCCATCGCGGGCCAGTCCCTGAGTCGGCATGGGGGCATGACGGCGTTGGAGTATGACTATACGGCGCCGCCGGCCCAGAGGCAGGCGGTGATTCGCGAGGTGCTGTCCACGTGGCGCAGTCCGGGAGCGCGGCCACGGGTGTTGATCACCGACGAGGGCCTCGATGAGCAGATGGTCGGCCTGCTTCAGCTGGTGCGGGACGACCGACCGGTGGTGGTCAGCGAGTAGCGACCGCTGCGGCGATCACTCCGACCATGAGGGCGATCCCGCCGAGCGGCACCAGGAAGACCGCGACGCCTGGGTCGTTTCCGGACAGCCACAGGCCTCCGAGCAAGAAGCCGGCGGGCAGGAGGACGGTGGCGATGCGCAGGGCGATGGCGCTGGTCTTGACGGCCACGCCCGGTGCGAGCCACGGAGACGTGGCGGCGAACACCAGATTTACCAAAGCGAGCAGGGTGCCGTGGGCGTGGCCCAGCGTGAGCAGTAGCCTGCGGGTCTCGGACCCAACGTCGAGGTACCAAGCCACTTTAAAGCCGTGCAGGGCTTCGAGGATCAGCCCGATGCACAGGTAGATCGCCAAGGCGATCCACCCAAAGCGCACCTGTGTGGACACGAACCCAGGAGGGTGGTCTTGCACCGGCAGCTCGCTACTCGTCGGCCGCGCGCAAAGCGTGCACCATGCGAGTGATCGACTCGACGGGCTCGCCATTGACGGTCTGGTCTTCGATGTTCTGGAAGCCGACGAAGACCTCGACTTGGGTGCTGCCCAGGTCATCGAGCTGGTCCCATACGCTGGGATCGAGCTTGAAGGACTCCATGCCGGTGGTGGTGCAGGTGAGGGACTGCCGTACAACGCCGCTGCCGACCTGGCGGATCTGGACGAAGCTCTGCTCCCAGCCCTCTGCGGACCAAGACAGGTCCATGCTCACGTCTCTCGCAACGCGGCCGGTGTAGCCGGTCTCAAGCTCGTCATTGATCAGGATGAGGCCCGCGGTTCCGGGAGCCGGCGTGGTTACGCCATCGAAGTCACCGGCTTCTGTGACCGTGACGCCTGTTCCACCGATGTCTTCAAGCTTCTGGCACGAGCCGGTCGTGGGGGCGATGTCCGATGCGTAGAGGCCTTCACGGGTCTTGGACAGGGTGCCGTCTTCGGGGCCCGCAGCCCACCGCGGGTCGCCGGTTAGGCCCGGGAGGTCGAGACCGCCCTCGATCTTGCTTTCATCGAGAAATAGCGGCGTATCAAGGGAGCAATTTTGCACCGACGCAGGCAGTGCACGGTCGGTGAGCACTCCTGGGGAGTATTCCAACTCGACGCGGACGCGCTCGATGCCGAGCCAAGAATTGCCGCCCCAATCGCAGGTATTGGTGAACATCGTGCCCACCACTCGGGCGTCGGGGTCACCGCCGCCACAGGCGGCCAGTGCAACAAGCGTGATCCAGGTCCATCGATGCATGGCGCTCTCCGTCCGCTTCGATGTAGCCCCATAGCCGACCATCATGCGTCACCGTGCTGTCAAGGTCAGGCTGTGGTCATCCGTAAGCGGGCTCCAGCGGCTGCACACGTTACCCCTTCGGCCTGCTTTCGAGGTCCATATGACTGCGCCGTTCGTCGATCCCCGTTCCCTGTGTCCTGCGGCTGGTGTCCGCGCTTCTGGAGTGGTTTTTCGGAATCTGAGCGTGAACGCATTGTACGAGTTGGCGGTCCAGTCGGGTCAAGCCACGGTGATGGCCAATGGAGCGCTGCGTCAGGTGACCACGCCCTACTATGGACGGGCGGCCAAGTCGTCCTTCTACGTCAACGACGCCTCGATCCGCGTGCAGGGCAAGTCCCTCGACGAGATCATGTCGTGGGGCGATCCGGAGCGCGGCGAGTATGACAACCTGCCCATTGGCTCCGACGTCTGGGATCGACTGAAAGCCCGCGTTCAGGCACACTTGTCCGATGCGGACCGCATCTTCATCAACGACGCCGTGTCCTCCCGTACGGACCGCACCCGGCTCAATGTGAGGGTCATCACGGATCGGGCGGTCGGCGCCTTGTTTTCGCACAACATCTTCCTGCGCCTCACCGATGAACAGCTCGTAGGATTTGAGCCAGACTGGACCATTCTGCACGCGCCGGATGTGCGGGCCGAAGAGGCGGATGGCACCAATGGCGAGGCGTTCATTCTCACGCATTTGGGTGAGAAAACCACCATTATCGGCGGAACCCGCTACAATGGTCAAATCAAGAAGTCCATCTTTGCGGTGCAGAACCTGCGTCTGCCTCTTCAGGGCATCCTCACCATGCACGCGGGCGCGAGCGAAGGCGCGGGCGGTCGAGCGGCCATTCACGCGGGCCTGTCGGGCACCGGAAAGACCACGCTGTCGAACACCGGCTTCCCCGTAGCCGACGACCAGATCGTGGTGGACATCGGCGATAGCCCGGACCAGGTCATCTCCAATATGGAGGGCGGCCAATACGCCAAGACTGAGAACCTTCGCCGGGACAAAGAGCCCGAGGTCTACGACGCGATCCTCTATGGCACCACCGCCGAAAACATCGTCTGTGATGCGGATGGCAACCCGGACTACGCCGATGGCTCGCTCACGGCGAATGGCCGCGTGGGCTACCCGCTGGAGTTCGTGGGCACGGCCAAGCCCTCGGGCATGAGCAAGTCGCCCGACTGCATCACCTTCTTGACCGCAGACGGCTTTGGCGTGCTGCCGCCCGTGGCGCGCCTGACGCCTGAGTCGGCCATGTTCCACTTTGCCATGGGCTTCACCAGCAAGATGCCCGGCACCGAGAAGGGCGTGAGCGAGCCGAAACCCACGTTCAGCGCCTTCTTTGGCAAGCCCTTCATGCCGCTCAAACCCAGGTTCTACACCGATCTGCTCCGTGACGTCATGGAGAGCTGCGGCACCGAGGTGTGGTTGGTGAACACGGGCTGGCTCGGCCCGGCCCATCCCGGCCGTGGGCGTGTCGATATCTTGGTGAGTAAGGCGATTATCAACGCCGTGCGTGATGGCAAGGTCGACCTGGACCCCAGCAACTTTGTCTGGGACCCCCGGTTCCGCCTGCAGGTGCCCAAGGTGGTGCCGGGCGTCGATAGCTCGCTGCTCGACCCGAAGAATGCGTGGGACGATCACGACGCGTACGAGGCCTCTGCCGACAAGCTGGCGCGCATCTTTACGGACCATGCAGCCACCGTGATGGATCTGCCAGAGGCGGTGCGGTCGGCGTGTCCGACGCCGCTGCGGTAGGCTCACGACGCGTGTTCCGCGTAGATGCTCTGACATGCTCGCCACCACAAGACGATGAACCTGTGCTACGCATGGGGCCCTTCCCGGAGGACCCATGCGGATCGGTGTGCCAGCCGAGGTCAGTGGCAGTGAGGCGCGCGTCGCCCTCACGCCGGCGATCGCGGCCAAGCTAGCGGACAAGGGCTTCTCGATTCAGGTTGAGCGCGGTGCTGGAGTGGCCGCTGGATACCTGGACGATGCCTATCTGGAGGCCGGCGCTGAGCTGGTTGATGACGCCTGGACGGGCGCGGACTTGGTCGTCAAGATCAACCCTCCGGCGGACCTCGACGGCGGTGGCCATGAGGCCGACCGGCTCCCCGAGGGAGCCGTGCTGGTGAGCCTGGTGGATCCAGCGCGAAATGGTCCGGTGTTGGAGCGTCTCGCAGCGCGGAAGGCGACGGTGCTGGGCCTGGATCAGATCCCCAGGATCTCCCGCGCTCAGTCTATGGATGTTCTGTCATCTATGGCGAATATTGCGGGATATCGGGCGATCGTCGAGGCCGCGAACTCCTATGGTGGCTTCTTCGGGGCCCAGATGACCGCCGCCGGAAAGTCGCCTCCGGCCAAGGTATTGGTCATCGGTGCCGGGGTCGCAGGACTCGCTGCGGTGGGCGCTGCGCGTGCCATGGGTGCCACGGTTCGCGCCTTCGATGTGCGGCCTGCCGTCCGCGAGCAAGTGGAGTCCTTGGGCGGCGCCTTCCTGGAAGTGGAGATCGAAGAGTCGGGTGATGGAGGCGGCGGCTACGCCAAGACCATGTCCCCTGAGTTCATCGCCGCAGAGATGGCGCTGTTTCGCGAACAGGCCAAAGAGGTGGATGTGGTGATTACCAGCGCGCTCATCCCTGGAAAGCCCGCCGCCAAACTCTACCTGGCCGACATGGTAAAGATGATGAAGCCCGGCTCCGTCGTCGTGGACCTGGCTGCGGCCAATGGTGGAAACTGCGACCTCACGGTGCCGGGGCAGGTGATCGACCATCAGGGTGTGACGGTCATCGGCTACACCGATCTGACCAGTCGCCAACCGACGGTGGCGAGTCAGTTCTTCGCAACAAACGTCTACAATTTGCTAGTCGAGCTCGGCGGTGGCGACGGCTGGATCCTCGATCACGATAATGAGGTCACCCGCGGCGCTCTGGTGCTCGAACACGGGCAAATGACGTGGCCTGCACCCAGAAAGCCGGCCCCACCTACGCCTCCACCCCCCGAGCCCGAGCCTGAGCCCAAGGCTGTCGCAGCCAAGCCCAAGAAGGACAATAGCGGGGCTTCGGCCTGGGCGAGCGTCATCTTGTTCAGCCTCGGCATCCTCTTGGTGGGCGGATTTGCGCCCGCTGGATTTCTGCAGCACCTGACCGTGTTCGTGCTCGCCGTCTTCATTGGCTGGCAGGTGGTCTGGAATGTGTCGCACTCGCTGCACACGCCGCTCATGGCGGTGACCAATGCCATTAGCGGCATCATCTTGGTGGGCGGCATCTTGCAGGCCGGCACCGGAAACCTCGACGTCGCGGCCATTCTTGGCGCCATCGCCATTCTCTTCGCCAGCATCAACGTGGTGGGCGGCTTCGTCGTCACCCAGCGCATGCTGCGCATGTTCCGGAGGGCCTGAACATGCCTGGACTGCTCACAACCGCCTATCTTGTGGCTGGCGTGCTCTTCATCCTCTCCCTGGGCGGATTGGCGAGCCAGGAGACCGCTCGACGCGGCAATTGGTTCGGTATCTTGGGCATGGTCGTCGCGGTCGTCGCGACCCTCGCTCATCCCAGCGTCGCGGTGCTCGACCAAGCCGCCATCGGCTACCCCATCATCTTAGGCTCGGTGACCATCGGCGGATTGATCGGGATTGTACTCGCGATTCGCGTGCAGATGACCTCGATGCCCCAGCTTGTCGCAGCGCTTCACAGCTTTGTGGGTCTGGCCGCCGTGTTGGTCGGGTTCTCGACGTATCTGGGCGCGTCGGCACACGATCCCACCCACGCGATCACGGCGACCGAAGCCATTATTCATGACATTGAGATCTACCTCGACGTGGTGATCGGCGCAATTACCTTCACGGGCTCCGTGGTGGCGTGGCTCAAGCTCGACGGAAAGCTGTCCGGCAAGCCATTGCTGCTGCCGGGTCGGCACATCCTCAACCTGTTCATGGTCATCGTCGCGCTGGCGATTATCGTGCCCTTCACCATGGAAATCGCGCTTCCGGGCGTGGCCTGGCTCGGCATTGTGACGGCCCTGTCCTGCATTCTGGGCGCGCATCTCGTGTTGGCCATCGGCGGCGCCGACATGCCGGTTGTGGTCAGCTTGCTCAATAGCTACTCGGGCTGGACCGCCGCAGCGGCTGGGTTCATGCTCTCCAATGACCTGTTGATTGTGACGGGTGCGCTTGTGGGATCGTCGGGTGCCATCCTGTCCGTCATCATGTGCCGCGCCATGAATCGGTCCATCTGGAACGTGGTGTTTGGTGGATTCGGAGCGGCTCCGACTGGACCCGCCATGGTCGTTGAGGGCGACATGACCGAGATCGTGACCGACGACCTGGTCGAGCTGCTGCAGGACGCCAAAGAGATCATCATCGTGCCCGGCTATGGCATGGCGGTGGCCCAGGCCCAGCGGGCGGTTCACACCTTCACGCGGAGCATGCGGGAGCAAGGGAAGAATGTGCGCTTCGCCATTCATCCCGTGGCGGGACGCCTGCCTGGGCACATGAATGTGCTGCTCGCCGAGGCCGGCGTGAACTACGAGATCGTCCTCGAGCTCGATGAGATCAATGGCGACTTCCCCAAGACTGATGTTGTGTTGGTCATCGGCGCCAACGACATCGTCAACCCCAGCGCCATCGACGATCCAAACAGCCCCATCGCGGGCATGCCGGTCCTGCACTCGTGGGAGGCCGCCATGACCATCGTGTTCAAGCGCGGCCGGGGCAAGGGCTATGCCGGCATCGTCAATCCGCTGTTCTTGCGGGACAATACGCGCATGTACTTCGGCGACGCCTGCGACTCGATGGAGACGTTGAACGCCGCCCTCCGCACGGGGAGTGAGGCTCGAAAGGCAGGGTAGATAGCTTGTCTTCGTGCCTTCGAACCGGTCCACCGCTCAGCCTCGACGCCTCACCCGCTGCGACGCCTCAAACGCCCACCCAAGGCAGGGGGTCAGCAGGACCTTCCGCCATGCGAACAGGGGAGACTTGGCGGCGGTGGCCGATGCGGCGCCGCGGCGTACGTCGATGAGTGCTGCGGCGGTGTGCTCGGCGAGGGTGTCGATGAACTTGGCCCCAAGCTCAGCGGAGGCCCCAGCGGGGGAGCCCGCATAGGTGTTCTCGCGGAAGTAGTGGAAGCTGTCTTGGAAGCCCTCCACCGGGCTGGCGGGCTTGGCCGCCTTGCCTTGGGATTGTCGCCATGAACCGAGGGTGCACGGCTCTAAGTCTTGGTGGGCTTGCACGTATTCGCCATAGAGATGCAGCATCATGGACGTCTCGATGTACCCGCCGTGGATGTCGCCTTTCATGGCCTCGGCGTTGGCTCCAGGGATGCTGCCCAGGACGCTGTCCAGCTCGTGGCTGCCTCCCTCGGTCAGCTTGCCAAGGAGTAGGGAGAACACAGAGAGCATCTGGGTGTTGTGCCGCCGGTTGACGCGATGCAGCGCGTCTTCGAGGGCCAGGAAGTGGCGGGGGCCCCCATGGAAGCTGGACAGCCACACATGGTTGAAGCCTTGGGCCGCCAGGCTGTTGCCCAGGTCCTGAACGGCCCGTCGCAGCGTGGACGGACGAAAGGCGATGGAGCCCGTCATGGGCAGCACGTCCGAGGCGAGCCACAGGGGCGGCAGGCGCACGAAGACCAGGTCGGGCTCCTGCAGGTGCACCTTGGCGAGGGCGGCATGTAGGAGCCCTTCGGCCTCGGCGATGTCGGTGATCACCGGCAGGTGCGGGCCGTGGACCTCGAGCGGCGAGACGCTGCCGACGATGATCGTTCGGTCTCGATCCAGGGCGTCGATGGCCTTGCCGGTGAGCAAGCGCCATTCGAGCCACTGTTCTTTGGGAATCGTGGGCGCGCTAGGGGCAGCGCCCCTTGGCGCCAGGGTCATTGACCCGACGACAGGACCAGGAAGCCGCCAGCCTTCTCTGCGCGCTGGGCGAAGGTGACCCAGCTTCGCACCGTGTCATTCGGCACGTCGCGCAGCCCATCGACGATGGATTGGCACTCGGTCGGCGTCACGTGCCACGGGTGGTCCGCGGCGAACTTGAACAGGGGCGGTCGGCCGTCGTCGGCGCGCACGGCGCGGTCGCGAGCGGTCAGTCGCATCCAAGTGGTTCGCCAGTCTTCGAACCGTGGCGAGGTGTCCGCCGGCGCTTCATCCACGCCAACTCGGCGACAGACTCGGTCGGTCCATCGGGCCAAATCGGGTGTACGAAGGTCGGTATCGATGACGCCAAGGTTCTTCATGACCTCGACCAGCTCGGCGAGTTCGTCGGAGCTGAGGTCCAAGTTGAGGCCGTCAGACACGGTCTGGCAGCGCACTTCGTCGGCGCCATTGATGCGGAAGGTCCAGTTGCCCAGGGCATAGGGCTCGCCGGTGGGCTTGTGAAGGCCGACCTCGAGGGGAGCTTCTGCTACCAGTCGGGCTTCGCCCTGCACCGTGATGGTGAAGTCCTCATCGAGCTCCAGGTTGTCGAAGCGCGCTTCGCGAGCCTGGGTCTTGCGATTGTCGAACAGCACGACGGTGCGACCCGCGACGGTGACGCGCTCCAGCACGACGGCATCGTGGGCGGCGATGCGCAGCACGAAGCCGGGGCAGGGTCCGCCGCGGTTGATGACGGGGATCTCGTGCAGGAAGGGTCCGGGACGGCAGTCCAGCACGGTCTCGCGCAGGGTGAGCACGGGAGGATCGGCGGCCTTGGGGGCCTCGCCGATGTGCATGTCCACAGGCTCGGTGGTCCAGCTGCCGTCTTCGGCTTGGGTGCCGAGCACAGCGATGCGGCCGTCGGAGACGATGAAGCGCTTGCCGTCGGGGCTCACGCCCGTGGCGACGTCGACCTGGTCCAGCCCGCACGCCGGCACTTCGCGAGCGACTTCGAGGGTGGTGGGGTCGCGCAGCAAGATCTTGAAGTCGCCGTCGAAGAGACCGGCGTGCAGGATCGTGTTGTCGGCGAGGAGACGCACAGGTCCCTTGGGGCCGGTGCTGGCCACGGCGCCACGATGGGCTCCAGTGGGCCCAAAGCGAGCGAGGACGCCTTGGCGGCCCCCGACGACCACTTGCACGACGTACCCGGTCTGGGTGACCAGGGCGTCGATGCAGGCATCGGCGTGGGTGGGCACGCGAATGGCTTGGGCGAGCTCGTCGGCGCCTTTGCGCAGGGCGGTGATGATGCCGGTGCCGTGATCGGCCAGGCACACGCCCCAGGGGCTCTCGGAGAGCTCTACGCTGCGGCTACCCTGGCCGAGCTTGCGGCCGCGGCTGAACGGCGCTGTGCCGGGCATCCAGAGGGCTCGGAAGTCCGTACGCACGGCCTTGGGCACGCCCAGAGGACGACCCCAGACCCAGCCTTCATCGGCCTGGCGCAAGGGCACCAAGTGGGCTCCAGCGCGGCGCGAAGGCATGCGAACGCCAACCATGCGGCCGTCGGGACTGCGCGCAATCGCAACGCAGTCGTTGGGCACAACCGTGCCAACCACTCGAGCACACCAACGAGACGCAGGGGCGTCGGCCTCGTGGTGGTGGGTTTCATCGGTTTGGACAGTGAGTCCTTCCGACGTCTCGATCACATGGGTCTGTCCATCGGTCCAGACGCGCATGAGCCTCCTCCAACACTGAGAATCAGACCCGCCGCGTGGTGCGTTCCTGTCGGTAGCCGCTGGGGGGGCTCGACGTCCGACGAGGGAGCGGCGCACATTTGCCGCTGCGGGGACGGCGGGGCTTAACACAGTAGGACCGAGCGGTCGGATTTTTTTGAGAATCTAGGTGACTCAACGGTTCTTGGACCCGGTTGCGTTCCGCTTTCCGGGCGCCGCAGGGGCGGCTGTTGCACCTCCGGTCACCGGTGCAAAAGTGACGTCTCCCTGGATAAACACGGCTTGGCCACTCCCGTACACCCGATCGACGGAGAGGCTGGCTTGCTGGTTGCCGAGTTCCTGGACGAACGTGGTGCCGATCGAGCCCGTCATGCTGAGCTCGAGGTTTCGGATGATCTCGCTCCGACCCAGCTCAGACAGTGGATCCGCCATGGCTGCGCCTGGGCTGGCGCCGAGTTCCTTGGTGGCTTCCGGGGAGAAATGCACGGTGTTCCCGTCCCGCGTCATGGCGCCTTTGACCTCATAATCGCGCCACCATCCGGATCCGGTGATGCGCCACAGTCTAAGGCGCATGGTGAACCCATCTCGGCCAATGTCCAGCAAGGTGGGTTCGGGAACGATGTCCCACGTCACCACCCCTTGCTCCATGGAGGTCTTGCGAGCCAGGTCCAAGAGCGTGTCTTCTTGGATGACAATCGCATACCCATTCTTGACCTTGTCCGTGGGTTCTACGAGCGCGGTTGGGGTGGCTGCGGCGGTGCGCATGTCCACACGAACGCCGTTGCGAACGGCTGCTGGCCGGATCGCGAGTAATGGCATTCCCGATGCCTGCAAACGGGCGACTTCGATGGGCTTTGCACCCTTGACCAGCTGCTCCCGAGCCAGGTCGGCCAGAGGACCGCTCATGGCTTGGGAGACGCGTTTGGGCAGCTTGGCGGACCGAACCTCGACCGTGCGCACATTGTTCGGCTTGAGGGTCAAAACGTGGTCGGCTCCGTCGGTTTTGCCTTCCATGTCGAGGTCGACGCCCACCTTCACGTCCACCGGCGCCCTGATGCGGATCGGTTTGGTGACTTCGATGGTGCCGGACAGGCTCACGTCGACGGCCAAACACGTGGGACAGTCGCCGGCGCCCGTCACGGAGGCGCTCGTCACCTGAAGATCAGGGATGACCGGCACTCCCCGCACTTCGAACGGCTCGTCGAACGTGCCGTAGACCGGTAGCATCGCTGTGATGATCCGCTCCATGAGCGGCGGTGAGATGACGAGAGCTGCGTCTGGCTTCCAGTCTGCGGGCAGAGGAGGAGGCGGCGCCAAGGCGGCTGCGCGAGCGGCCTCGTACTCGGGGAGAGTGGGGGTGGACAGGGTGCAGGCGCAGAGGGCCACGAGGGCCAACGACAAGCGGCTCATTCGAGCTCCGTGAACAGGGCGGGGAGGTGGGTATTGGCATTGGGCGGATTGGACACCCCAGGAGGGGGGTCGGGAGCGTTGGGGTCCCGCTCCATGAGCATGCCTCTGCGGAAGAGACTCTCGATGAGCTGCGGCGTGAACGGGGTGCCGGGTACGGCGGCGTTCGCGGTCACCAGGGCGTCTTGCCAGCGGGTGTGCCCATCGAGGCGTGACAAGAGCTGGAAGATCCGGGGGTCGAAGGACTCGCCGTCGAGGGCGCTGTGGCCGTAGAGGCGGACCAGGCCGCTCTCCAGGTGTCGGACCTCGCCGATGTGGGGCCCCAAGTAGTCGGGGAGGGCCGGGCCGTGGGCGTCGACGGCCTCTTGAAGATCCGCGAGGCGGGACAGGAGAATCTTGTCCCGCATCTTCACCGCCTGCTTGGGGTTGAGTTTGTCCACGGCATCGGCGCAGGAGATGAACCACTGGACCATGGTTTCCACATCATCCCATTCGGACTCTTCGGGAGCATCTCCCTGAATAATGCACCAGGCTGCCAAGCGGCGCTCCACGCTCATCATCACGCCGCGCACGCTGTCCCACACGCTCAAGCCTCGGGGCCCGTCGGCGTATCGACAGTGCCACGTGCGACATACGGCACCGCGGTCTCTCCAGACGGCACAGCCCTGTTGCTCTGGCAGAAGATACGGGCAGGACAAGGCCGCATCTCGGCCGAACCCTCTATTGGAGCTGGAGCTGTAGCGGTCCGACCATTGCTGGGTCGGTGCCACACCCACGGACGTCACGCCCTCGGGGTCCTGCAGGCGTAGGCGGATCCGCTCTTCGCTGATGCCGCCGCGACGCAGGCCCCGTCCCACCATCCAGTTGGTGTGGTTGGGGTGGTAGGTGCAACAGCGCAGATGTTGGTTGAACGGCCGATCGGGCGTCAGCGCTTGGACCGGGGCGCCCACCGCACAAGAATCGCAAGTGGCGCGGTGCTCATCGGGCACGTCGAACGCCGCAAGCTCCGGCGCCACCGCAAAAAAGGCGGTGGGAAGATGTGCGAGGGCAGGGTGCTGCACGGAAACTCCTGACGGGGTTGTACCGCATCGTGGCGAAGTGAAGGGCGGCCACGTATGTTGAGACCAAGGCACTGCGTGCACGCTTGGAGGCGATGTGAAACGGATGATGTGGGTCGGACTGACCTTGGCCCTGGCCGGATGTGGCGATGACGGGGTTTTTGGCAACATTGGCGGCGGCGGCGGCGGTGACAATGGCATTGGCGCGGTCGACGTGCCCAATACCGCGGAGCTCATGCAGACCCTAGAGGGCGACCTGAAAGATGGGGCTGCCGCCATCGACATCGGGTTCCTAGAGGACCATGCGTGTGTACCTGCCACCCAGAACGAAAAGTTCAACGGCAATATCGTCTGGTACACCTATGACCAACCCGCCGAGCGGCAGGTCTATGTGGTGGTGGATCCCGCCAGCGGCGTCGACGTGAGCTTGGTCGTGTCCCAGGCCACCGCTGGTAGCGGCGCCGAAGGCGAAGAGGGCGTCACCGACCTGTGCGAGACGGGTCTGGACTACGACAGCCCCAATGCTGGGGGCGAAGAGTCGGCGAAGGTCACCAGCGTGAGCAAGCCGTACGACGTGATTATTGGCGTTGCAGGTGCGTTCGGAGAGGTCGAGGGGGAGTACACCCTCGAGATCTTCGAAGAGTAAGGCCGGCGAGTCGGACCACAAAAAAGCGGCGTCGCACCTAGGCGAGCCGCTTTTTGAGTGCGTGGGCCTGGCGGTCGGCCCGGCGCGTCTGTCGGGCTAGTTGCCGAGGATGGGGCCGGCCATCACGTAGACGGCGCCGGTGTCGTCGCCGGCTGCGCCGCTTCGGTACGCGCCGACCAAGAAGTCGTTGTTGCCATCGCCGGTCACGTCGCCGAGTCCCAGGATCCGGTGGCCGGCCTGTTCATTGCGCAGCACACCCGCGAAGGTTTGGTAGGCCGCGTCTTCCAGGCCGATGGCGCCCGTGTGGTTGTCGGCGCCAGAGATGAGGTAGACCACGCCGCGCTCGGACACGCTCTCGAGGTCGGATCCGATGGCGCCGATGGCCAAGTCAGCGATGCCATCGCCGGTCATGTCGCGCACGCCGTCCACACCGTGGCCGGCGCGGTCGAAGGCGCGCTCGCCCTCGAAGACGACGTCGACGGTCTGGGCGTCGCCGCTGACCCACTCGTCGCGCTTGCCGAACCACACGTAGACCGCACCGTTTTCGTTTCCGGCGGTCAGAGCGCCCACAGCCAGGTCATCCACGCCGTCGTCGTTCAGGTCGCCTGCGTTGGCAACTTTGTGCCCGAAACCTTGGTTTTCGGCGCTTCCGCTGAAGGTGACGTCCACCTGGTCCAACGTCCAGCGTCGGTCGCTGAAGTCGCCGTATTGCACGTAAGCGGCGCCGGTGTTGAGGGTGGCGCCATTGGGAGCGCGGGTGGCGCCGATGACCATGTCGTTTTCGCCGTCGCCGTCGAAGTCGCCGACCACGATGCTGCCGCCGGAGTCTTCCTTCTCATTGGCGCCCGTGAACGTGGTGGACGACCGGCTTGCCCGGTACTGCTCTTCGGCGGGGTCGAGGGGGCTGGGGAAGGAGTAGGTGCGCCCCAGGTTGGACGTGCCTGCGTCGCGGCCGGAGTAGGCGTCTGAGCCGACCCACACGGTGGTGGGGGAGCGCCGGTCCGCGGCGGCCACGAAGAGCGCCTGGCCGAATCGGAATTCCGTGCCTTCGCCTTGGAGGTCGATGGTGATCACGCTGGGCTCGGCCCGGAGATCGGCGATCAGCGGGTCGGGCGATGCGGTGAGTCCAGAGAAGATAAAGGCTCTACCTGCACTTTCGCGCGGGGCAGACACGACGATATCGTCGTTGCCATCACCGGTGACGTCGGGGGCGAGGGCCACCGTGTAGCCGAGCTGGGCGTCTGCGCGGCCACCACAAATAGTGATATCAGCGTCGGAAAGTGAGATATTCCCGCTCACTGGGCCGAACACCACGTAGGCGGCACCGGAGTCGACGAGCGTATTTCCGCCGGCGTCTTTGCAGTCGTGCTTGGGCGCACCAATGATGATGTCTTGGTTTCCGTCGCCGTTGATGTCGCCGCCGCCGCCCATGGAGAAGCCGGCCCAGTCGTCGTTGTCCTCGCCGGTCACCACCGCAGCCGCATCGCCGAGGGTTTTGAGGATGTCCCCGGTGTCCGTGTCGTCGGTGTCGGTGTCGGTGTCATCGGTGTCGGTGTCGTTGTCGCACGCGAGCGTGGACGCGCAGTCTGGGTCGTCGCAGTCGGTGACGCCGTCGTTGTCGTTATCGACTTCGTCGACGCAGTTGGACTCGCCGACGGTTCCGTCATCGTCGCCGTTACAGCCGACGACGGCTAGGGACAAAATGGCGGGCAGCCCCACCGCGACAGATAGGGGAAGGATCCAGTTGCGCATGCGTCCTCACTCAGTGACGGCGCATCGTACACCGACACTGGGCCGGTGGCGACCCAGTCCGCCTACGCGGGGTTCGGTGGCACGGTTGTGGCGCCGCTCTCTGTGATGCAGAGGTGTACAGCTCGGTCTGTGGGCTCGGTGGGCAGCCGGGCGCGCCTCTGGGCGTCAAGGCCCAGCCAGATGCGGGTCGCAGTGGGCATCAGCGGCAAACTACGGTCGTAGTAGCCGCCTCCGTAGCCCAGTCGATAGCCTCGGTCGTCGACGGCGAGGGCGGGAACCACCACCAGGTCGAAGGTGTGTGGGTCGAGGGCTGGGGCATCGGTGGGGGGTTCGGGCACGGAAAATGCGCCGGGGACCAGGGTTGCCCCTCGCTCATAGGCTCGCCAGTGCAATGGCGCGTTCCGCTCCATCACCACCGGCAGGGCCACGCGCACGCCTCGGTTGTGGGCGTCGCGCATCAACGGCGTCAGGTCGGGCTCTGTCGGCAAGGCGGCATAAAGCGCGACGGTGTGGGCAGACGCCCAGACGTCCAGCGCGAGCAGGTGCTCGATGGCTTGGGCGAAGCCAGCGTTTCGGACGCGCGGATCGAGCTGGCGTCGCCAGGTTCGGAGCTCTCTCCTGAGCGCTGCCTTGTTCTCCATGGGGCCTCACAGGGCCGGAACTTGCCCCATCTTGTTGAAACCGGCTACCCGGCGTGTCTTCGGTTGGAGTTCATGATGCGTTGTGGCTGGATGTTGGCGTTGGGGTCCATGGCCGTGCTCTCCGGTTGCGGAACAGAGGCGCCATGGGAGTTTTCAGGGTGTGATGCGCTCGATGCGGGTCTGTGCGCCACGCCCTTCCCCAGCACGACGCAGCTGGTTCCCGACGAGAGCCGAGAGACGGGTTGGAGGGTGAATTTTCAGTCCTCCGGCATGCCGACGGATCGGGAAGACCAAGTCTTGGACACCTCGGCGTGGAATGAGCGGGATGGCTTTTCGGTGGCCACACCCATGCTCGCCTCGCTTGGAGATGTGGACGTGTCGGCGCTGCCGGGCCACGCCAGCATTGAACGGTACAACGACGATGTGGGCTCGGTGCTGATCGACACGGTCACGGGCCAACGTGTGCCGCATTGGGTCGAGATGGACCTGCACATCACCAACCCCGACGATCGGCTGCTCATCATGTGGCCCGCCCAGCAACTTGAGTTCAACCGCAGGTATATCGTGGCGTATCGCGGACTGACGCGACCGGACGGGGCCGTCGTTCCGCCGACCGAAGCCTTCGTGGCGCTCCGCGATGGCAACAAGACCGACGATCCCGATCTTGAGAACCGCCGTCGTCACTACGACACGAACGTCTTTCCCATCTTGGAAGAGGCGGGGTTTGCCCAAGACGAGTTGCTACTCGCTTGGGACTTTCACACCCAGTCCGAGGCGTCGACTCGGGGCCGCATGACCGCCATGCGTGACGATGCGCTCCAGCGGGTCGCCGATGGCCCCACCTACGCCTGGAGCAAGATCGAAGAGCGGGACTGCGACGAGCCCGGCGTGCGCATCTGGAAGACGCTTGAAGGCAAGTTCGAAGTTCCGTTGTACACTGAAAAGTCCGGGCCCAATACCCGTCTGAATCGGGGCGAAGACGGCATGCCATTCGCCGATGGCGTCGCCGAGCCTGCGTTCATCGTGCAGGTGCCGTGCTCGGTGAAGGCGGCGCCCGGGCCCGCCCATGTCGTCCAATACGGACACGGCTTGCTCGGCGACTACCGCGAGGCCCAATCGGGCTGGTTGCGCGCCTTTTTGGACGATCAAGCCTTTGTATTGGTCGCCACGACTCAGGCTGGGATGTCCTCCGAGGACTACGCTGCGATCGGGGTCATGCTCGCTCGGGACCTGTCGGGGTTCCCCATCGTGCCCGAGCGACTGCACCAGGGCATCATCGACAATTTGGTACTGACCAAGCTGGCTTTGGGGCCGCTGGTGTCGGATCCAGAGCTGGCCGTTGGTGATGTGGCCCTGTTGGACGGCGATGCGACGAAGATCGCGTGGTACGGCATCTCCCAGGGGGGCATTGTGGGGGGAGCCATCGTAGGGGCCTCTCCAGATATCGAACGCGCCGTATTCGGTGTTGGAGGCGGGCCGTACCCCATGATGCTTCCGCGGTCGGTAGACTTTGAGCCCTTCTTCGAGATCGTCAAAGGCCGCTACCCCAATGAGCAGGAGCAGATGTTCCTGATGCAGGGCATGCTGGTTCAGCTGTGGGACAGCACCGAATCTGCCGCTTGGGGCGATGCGTTGAAGAATAAGCGGGTGCTGTCGCAGATCGCCTTGGCCGACGCCCAGGTTCATCGCGAGGCGAGCCGGTGGCAGGCCCGGTCCATGGGAGCCACGTTGGTGACTCCTGAGACGGAGCCGGTGTGGGGCCTGAATGCGTCCTCCTCGCCGGTGCAAGGCAACGCCTACGTCGAGGTGGACTTTGGCTACGACCAGGGAACGGACGTGAACCTGCCTCCCGACGACGCCACCGATACCCACGAGTGCCAGCGTCGTGTGCCCGAGCTCCAAGAGCAGGTCGCCCGCTTCATCCGCTCGGGCGAGATCGTGCATACCTGCGACGGGCCGTGCCGCTTCACGCCAGAGACGTGTCCTTAGCCCGGCTCTGAAGGACGCCGACCGCCACGCATCCGAGGGTCAGCAGGCCTGTCGTGAGGCTCAGGGCGATGGGCAGGCCGGCCGAGTCCGCGATGGCACCGACGATGACCGGAACCAGGCTGAATCCCAGGTATCCGATGACCAAGAACCCGGAGATGGCGCGGGGTTTGCTTTGCAGGGCTAGGCGGCCGACCTCGGCTAGACCTCCGCGATAGATGTACCCATAGGCGGACATTCCGCTGATGGCGGCCCCCAACAGGGTCAGGCTGAGCCAGCCTTGGTGTGCGCCGATGAACAGCACAGCGGCGCCGATCGGCAGCAGGGCCAGCCCGATCTGGAGCGCCACGGCGGGGCGGACCTTGGCCGCATGTCCCATGACGGCCAGACCGGACGCATTGACCAGGAATAAGGCCAGACCGGACCAGTTCTCTTGGCCGTGCACAGCGAGCTGGGTGGGCACGATGGCGATGACGATGCCCGACACGGTCAGGCCGAGGGCGAAGGCCAGGGCTGGGAGGATGGAGCCCGGCGGGAAGGTCGGCAGGCTGACCAAAGGGGCGTCGGCGGTGCGTAGGGTGGACCCAGCGCCCAGCCAGAGGGCCACCGCGATGATGATGCAAGCGATGAAGACAAAGCCGTAGCTCAGGTCGGCGCCGAGGTTGGGCACAAACGCGAGCGCGCTCGACGTGAGCAAGGCGCCGATCCCAAATCCGACGGCGGTCGCCGCGGCGGTGACGGTGGCGGCGCGACCGGGGCCGACCCCGTCTCCCCAGAGTTCGGCGATCCAAGCAGCGGCGGCCGCTAGCGCGACGGCCACGCCGATCCCTTGGAAGATCCTGGCGATCGACAAGGAGATTAAGTTTGGCCAGGCCCAGACCATGCCGGTGGCGAGGGCTGCGCAGAGCAGGCCTACAACCACCGTCGTGCGTCTGCCCACCCGGTCTGACAGCCCCCCCAGCCCGATGAGGGTGGGGATGAGTCCCAGCACATAGATGGCGAACACCCCGGACATCACGGCGGTGCCCACCTGGGCTTGGGCCGCGTACTCGGGATAGAGGGGCACCTGCAAATTCACCGCTGCGGTGATGAGCACCAAGGCCGCAGCGATGGCGAGGGTGATGAGCGTCTGTCGCATGGGCCCTAGGGGTTGATGAGGCAGAGTTGACTGCGGGCTTGGTGGACTTGGCGCATGAGCCGGGAAACCCGACTCCCTTGCGCAACAGGGCTGCCTTTGGCGGTCTCAGTCTCGGCGGCGGCCGTGGTGAGCTCTCGCAGTTCGGACCACACCTTCGTACACCGCTTCACGTCGGCGGCAGGGTGGGGTTGTTCCGCAGCAGCGCGGGTCATCGCGAAGGCTTCGGAGACCGTCAGGGCTGGCTGGGCTGAGGCGGTGAAGCAGCGCGCCATGACGACGGCCGCGACGGTGCCGCCGAGGTTGTCTACGTGCCGGTCCCGGTCGCGAGCGGGGCTCTCGTCGAGGCGCTGCAATCCCAGCGTTGCGCCTCGTTGCCACTGCTTAACAATCTGGGCGCAAATCGGGTTTTGGAGACGAAGCGCGCTGGGGTCCGCCTGCTGAATGGCGCGGGTCGCGCCGATCAGGGCGTCATCGGTCATGCCCATGCGTTTGGCCAGCCGACGGTCATGGGCCTCGCCAGCTTCGATCACATCTTCGACCGCGTTGACCACCGTAGAGTGAGCGGGAGAGCCCGACGGGTGACGGACCAAGAGCGCTTGCACCCGCTGCTGCACCTTGCGGTCCACGCCCTGCGCGGAGGCGCGGATGAAGGCGGCATGGAGCGATAAGCCATCGTCGATCGTCTCTGCAGTGGGCCCGTCCTTCTTCGAGACTCTAAGCGGTGTGCCGCCGAGCTTGAGTGCGCGCACGCGTTGCGTCAGGTCGGCCCAGACCGCACCTTGGTCGCTGGGATCAAAGCACGCGGTCACCGCGCTGGCGAGGGATTGACGAAACGGGGGCGCGTGCAGGCCGCCGGCGAACAACAGCTGGGATGGGGAGAGCAAAATGAAGCTCGTCACGTGCATCACGTCGTGCGTGTCGACCTCTTTAAGGGTGAGCTCGTCCCCTTCAGCCCAGGTCTCAATCCGCCTCCCAAGCCGGATACGAGCCAGCGCATAGCGGTGAAAATGGTCTTCACCTGGGACCTCATTAACCCACCATGTCCATTGGCCCTTCCTGCGCTCTAGGTAGTGGCGAAGCTCGTCGTAGACGGCGCAGTCTTGCTTTTCGCGCAACAGCAGCCGGAGGCGAATCATGAGGTCCATGTCCGACTCGGCTGTGTCCTTGAACCCAGGTTTACGCAGCATCTCACTGGGGATTTTGGCGAGCAGAGCGGCTCGGGCTTTGGCCCGTGTGTCGCGGTAGCGCTCCCCTTCGGTGGTGGCGGCGGCGCTCACTTGGCGCTTGAGGTCGGCCAGAGCCAGGGCGGCCTCTGAGAACTCGGGATCTTCGCGTAGGGCGGCCTCGTAGGCTTTGACCGCGGCTGCGGGATCGCCCGCATCGGTGGCTTCGACGCCGATGCCGAACTGGGACAGGGCCTCTAGATCTTCGGTGGGGGTCTGCATCAACAGCTTTCGCCGCTGCGACAGGGACAGCTCCATCTTGAGCGCCACCAGGAGCTGCTCGACGATGTCCTTCTCGACGGCCACAAAATCTGCGGCGTCTCCGGCGCTCTGCGTGCCGCGGATAATGGCGGCGGTCTCGACGTTGATGAGGCGCGCATCCATGATGAATCGGCCGTTGAGCACGGTATAGCTGCCGGTTAGAATCAGGTCCGAACCGAGGCCCTTTCCGAGGGTTTGCGCGCTCTTTGGGTCGATGAACCGAGTCTTGGACAGCTCCAGCTCATCGAGCACGTCCGACAGACGCTGTCGTTCGACGAGCTGTAGGCCTTCGACGTGGGCCAGGTCGGAGACGAGCATGCCCGCTAGGGCGGTGCCGAGCCCATCATAGCTGGCATCTCCAGCGCCTTTTTCAAGAGGAAGCACAGCGAGGGTTCGGGCGGCCAAACTCGGAGTGCTGACCCACAACAGGGTCGCCATCCAGCACAACAACAGCGCACGCATGCAGACTCCACCGGGTCAAGTTGCCTTGCCCCAGCCCCGATACCCGGCGGCGAGCCCGATCGCCCGCGCGGCGTTGAGCGCCACCATGGCACCCCAGACTCCCGCCAAACCGAGGCCCAACGGCAACACGAGCCCGAGGCCAATACTTCCGATGACTGCGGCGATCACCATACTGACGGCCACGAATCCGAATCGACGAGCTCCCAAGTAGACGCCGTCCCACACGAAGATCGCCGCGTTGAGCGGCTGCATAAACACCACGATCCACCAGATCTTCTGCAGTTCCACCGCGCTCGCCGGCGTCTTGGATAGGACCCACGGTAGCACCGGCCCGAGCGCCGCCAGGCCGATGGCCAGCACCAGGCCCACGCCGATGCCCAAGGTCAGCAGGCGATCGGATACCTGCCGAGCGATCTGGGGTTGGTTGAGGGCCAGGTATCGAGCGACGAGCGCCTGGCCCGCCACCGCCAGTGCATCGACAATCAGTGCGGCTAAGCCCCATAATTGCCAGGCGATCTGGTGTGCGCCGATGGCAGCGATGCTCACGCGAGTGGCGACCGCCGTGGCGAGTGTGAGTGTGCCCACGAGGGCGAAGGTGCGGATGGAGAGGATGCCACCGACCTTGATCAGCGGCAGCAGCTCAGCGGGTCGAGGCAGGCGTGGAGGCACTCGGAATCGTCCGCCATGCCAGCCCAGCAAGCCTGTCAGAAACAGGCCCGCTCCAATCCACTGGGCGATGGCGCTGGCCACTGCCGCCCCCGTCAGACCCCACCCAAAGCCAAACATGAGCACGGGGTCGAGGACCAGGTTCACCACGTTCAGGGCCAGGGCGTAGAGCAAGGGAGACACCGTGTCTTCCAGCCCACGGTAGGCGCCATTGCCCGCCGTAATCAGCAGCACCGCTGGCGTGGCCCAGGCCCGAGCTCGCAGGTAGCCCGCCGCATCTGCCGCCAAGGCATCGGTGGCGCCCATCGCGCGCACCAGCGGTTCTGCGGCCACCTCCAGCACGACCATGCCCATGAGCCCGAGCACCACCGCCAAGGTGAGAGATTGGCCGACGATTCGGCCCACCTGCGCGGGCTCATCGTTCGCTCTGGCGGCGGCGACCAGGGGTGTGGTGCCGTAGGCCAAGAAGTTGAAGACAAAGAAGGCGAGGCCAAACAGTCCAGTACACACGCCCAACGCAGCCAGTGGGATCTCGCCGAGTTGGGTGACGAAGGCCGTGTCCACCACGCTGACGAGCGGATCGATGGCCAGCGCGCCCACGGCGGGGACCGCCAGGCGTGCGATGTCGCGGTCGTGAGGGGAGCGGAGCACGGCGTCCTTGTATCGGCTACATCGCTGCCGCCGAGGCAAACGTGATGGAGTCTATGAGCATTCGACCGTCCCAGTGGATCTCCGAGGCCGGTGATCCCCCCCCAGACGCTGTGCATCCCATCGATGATCGCGCCGGCGCGGCGGCCACGCTGGAGCGGCTCAAGGCCGGTGAGACCCTGCTGTGGACAGGCCAATACAAAAATGGCCGCCACTTTCTCAAGGCCCTCGCCAAGCGTCTTGCCGGGCGTCCCTCCCGCGGACAGGGTTCTCTGGCCCAACGTTGGCGTTCGGATCGCCTCGATCGCGGTGCTCAGGCCCACATCTTGGGACGCTTGCTCGTACAGATTCGGCCCGATGGCTCCGTGGTCTCTGGCAAAGCGCCAGACACCGTCGAGGCGGTTCACTGGGCGTGGGGTCGTTCCGACGAGGACCGATTTGTGGGCTTTCGCACCCTCTTGGGCGCGGTGTCGGCGGCGGCATGGCGGCGGCGCGGGGTAGAGGTCCCTGGCCTGGAGGGGAGTATAATCCCGCATTATGGCGTGTTCTCGCCGACGCGTACAGCCTATGTGGAGCTGGTGAACGAGGCGCTGGATGATCAGCCACTGTCCGTGCTGGATATGGGTTGTGGCACCGGCGTTTTGGGATTTCTCGCTCTTCAGCGCGGGGCGGCCTCGGTGGTGGGCGTCGACATCGAACCGCGGGCGGTCCAGTGCGCTCTCGACAATGCGATGCAGCTCGGGCTGGCCGATCGATACGCGGCGAAAGAGCAAGATCTCTTTGCCGATCTCGGGCGTTTTGATCGGGTGATCTTCAATGCGCCGTGGGTGCCGGAAGCCCCACGCACCCGGCTGGATCGTTCGGTGTACGACTCCGGTGGGCAGGCTGTTCAACAGTGGCTGCACCAGGTCGGCGCCCACCTGACAGACGGCGGGCAGGGGTGGTTGATCCTCTCAGACTTCCCCGAGCACTTGGGACTGCGACCCGCGGGGGCCATCGAGGCGACCATCGCTGCCGCAGGCCTTCGGGTGCTGGCCCACCCCACGCGCAAGGCGTCGCACCGGAAAGTGCAAGAGACCACCGACCCTCTGCATCACGCCCGATCCCAAGAGCAAATCCACCTGTGGATTTTGGGCGCGTAGGCCGCGACGAACTCTCGTCGCTGGCATCGCACTTGCCGTAGAGTAGCGCGAGTGGAGAGTCCGTGAACGCGTTTGCAGTCCTTGAAAGGTTCGGTTTTTCGCCCTATTCTAGCGTGTCTGCTCGTCCGCGGGCCAATGAGCAAGGCGAGACGAATGTGCCCGGCATGTTTGTGGTCGGGGACTTGGCGGACTCGCCGGTGCTCAAGCTCGTGTTGGCCCAAGGGCATCGGGTCGGGCGCTTTGTGGCCTCCCAGCTGGGTGAGGCCACCCACGTTGAGGATCGACTCGACGTGGTGATCATCGGCGCCGGACCGGCGGGGATCGCCGCGGCCGAGGCCGTGCGAGACGCGGGTCTGTCCTATGCGGTGTTCGAAAAGGAACGGCCGTTCAATACAATCCACGCCTTTCCGAAGGGCAAACCGATCTTCGCCGAGCCGGAGCACATGGACAACCCCAGCTCGCTGTGGCTGGAAGACGCCCCGAAAGAAGAGCTGGTCGAGCGATGGGCGCAGTTCTTGGACGAAGCGAACCTGAACCTGCACACCCCGGAGCAGGTGACGCGGGTGGAGCGGGACGGGGATGGCTTCATCGTGCACACCCGCGTGGGGACCGATGGCCGAGACCCTCGATTCCAAGCGGCGGGTGTAGAGAGTGATGGTGCGGCCAAAGCAAAGAATCGCTACCTGGCCCGCCGGATCATCGTGGCCGTAGGCAAGCGGGGCGCCGTGCGAAAGCTCGGTGTGGCCGGCGAAGACCTGGACAAGGTCAGGCACGCGCTGGTCGACCCCGCCGACCACGTCGACCGAGACGTCTTGGTGGTGGGAGGTGGGGACTCAGCGATCGAGGCC
The DNA here is from genome assembly GCA_045106515.1 of Myxococcota bacterium. GTDB lineage: Bacteria > Myxococcota_A > UBA796 > UBA796 > REDI01. The sequence goes on along the minus strand of JBGCER010000047.1, from coordinate 11,438 downwards.
GCGGTGGCGACCGCAAATGCGGGTGCTCGGGTGGTGCTCTCGTATCGGCGCGACGCGCTCTCTCGTCCAAAAAAGAGGAATAAAGAGCAATTTGATAGCTTAGTGGAGTCCGAGAGGATCCGCTTTGTTCCGTCGTCCACGGTACAGCGGGTGACCGAGGACGCCGTCGTCCTCAAGACCGGGACCGGCGAAGAGACGCTGCCCAATGATGACGTGCTGGTGTTTATTGGGGCTGGCCTACCCAAGGACTTTCTGGCCCGACTGGGCATCAAGATGGAAGGGGACTGGCGCTGGGGCAAGTTCGCGTGGGTGCTCGGCTTCTCAGCGCTGGTCTACGCCTTCTATGTGCTCAAGCGAAAGCAGGGAGTCAACGTCTATGACGAGGTGACTCAGACCACGAGCAAGGTGTTGTTCTGGCCGTTCGGCGAAGGGCAGATCTTGGACTTCGTGCCTGGGCTGCTCGAAGTCGAGCTTGGCTTTCGAACGGTAGACGCCGGCTTCTGGGGCACGGCCATCTACTCGCTGCTCATCTTGGTCTTCGGTGCTCGCGCCTTTATTAAGTACCAAGACAGTGCGGAACAGAGGAAACGCTACCTCTCGCTCATCGGCTTTCAGCTGGTCTTCCTCTTCGGGATCCCCGAGATTCTGGTGCCGGTGATCCACTGGGTGTCTGCGGGCCTTGATGCAGGTTCTGCGGGCTTTATTACGACTCTCACCAAACAGCACTGGATGGCCTACTCCCTCTCAGTGCCATGGCCGCTGAACATCTACTCGCTGGTGGACAGCCCAGCGTGGGCGGGAGGCTGGGAGAGTCAGCACGTGTGGACAGCGGTGGTCTGGCTCGGTCTGGGGGCGGTGACGTCCTTTGTGCTCATCCCGCTCTACGTCTGGCGAAACAACGAAAAGTTCTGCTCCTACCTCTGTGGCTGTGGAGGATTGGCAGAGAGCTTGGGCGACTTCTGGCGCCACTTGGCCCCCCGAGGTGCAGCCTCCCGGTCTGCGGAGTGGATCGGCGTTGTCGTCCTGTTCATGGCCGTGCCGGTCACCCTGCTCTTGCTGGCCGACGCTTGGCAGTTTTTGACCTTTGAATGGATGGTCTCAGCCAAGTCTTTCGCTGCGTTTTGGTACGACCTCATGGTCGACTTCATGCTGGCGAGCTTGGCGGGCGTGGCGATGTACCCCATCCTCGGCAATCGGGTCTGGTGTCGCTTCTTCTGCCCGCTTCGTGCGTACATGGAAGGCGTGGCCAAGGTCATCGGTCGTTTGGCCATTCATAGCAATGACACGTGCATCTCGTGTGGCCAGTGCACGCGGCACTGCCAGATGGGCATCGAGGTACAGCGCTTCGCTGAGCAGCAAATCTCTTTTCACAACGCCAATTCTGCCTGCATTCAATGTGGCATCTGCGTCTATGTGTGTCCCATGGACACGCTCACGCTCGGCCCGGCGAATTCCAAGGGAGAACACGAGGTGATGGTGAACGTCGGGGCCTGACCGCTCCACTGAACCGCCGAGCGATCCGATGTTGGGTCACGAGGAGGGTTTGTGGGCCAACCTGCCCGACAGCTTGCCGGCGCGATCGACCAGAAGCTCTGGGACGAGGCTCCATGCCCTCTCTTCCGTGTGGTGGCTGGGGGCGTGGTGGCAGCCGTGAATCCGGCGGCGCTCGCCCGCTTTCCCGCTGGTGAGCCCGGAGTTCGCCTCTCGTCCTTGCTCGACCTGCCTGCGGAGATCGACGAAGCGGTAGAGGCAGCGCTAGCCGGTGTGGCGATCGGGGAGCTGATGGCCATCCGACCGCGAGGACAGAGGATTAAGCTACACCTTGGGCTCCCGGAAGGGCCGGCTTGGCGAGGCGTGGTGGTGTGGGTGATGGAGTCCGACGCCCCGGTCGAGCGTGCGGAGTCTGTGTCGGAGACCGTGGCCATGCTCGCGCATCAGCTGCGCAGCCCCCTGGCCAGCGTGCGCGGCTCATCGGAGCTGCTGCGGCGCTACGGAAGTCGTTTGGGGGCGGATCATCGACTGCGCGCCCTCGATCGGATCGAAGCGAGCGTGGGTCTGATGACTGAGATCCTCGAAGACCTGCTCTTGGCCGGGCGCATCACGTCGGGGCGAGCCGAGTGCAATGCGGTGCCGCTCGAGCTGGTGAGCGTGGTGAGGCAGTTTGTCGAGGGCCACGCCGCTGCCGATCGGGTGGACTTGGTCGCCGACGCGGGGTGGGTGCCCGTCTGCGCCGACCGAGCGCTCCTGAGGCATGTGGTGGACAACCTGGTCGGCAACGCCGCCAAGTACGATCCCTCTGGGGCGCGCATCACGGTGGAGGTCAGCCGCGTCGGAGACCGAGCGCTGTTTCGGGTGCTCGATCGCGGGATTGGGATCGCCGCCGATGAGCACAAAGCTGTGTTCGCACCGTTCACCCGAGGCAGCAATGTAGGAGCGGTTCAAGGCACGGGTTTGGGACTTTCCCTCGTCCAGACCGCTGTTCGAGCCATGGGAGGCCAGGTCGAGCTAGACAGCGCCCCGAATGAAGGCACCAGCGTGCGGGTGAACCTGCCGCTGGGCACCGCGTCGCCCCATGAAGGATCGGCTGTGGATAACTTTGAGGACTGAACGAGCGTTCTCCTGAACAAGCGTACAGTGCACCATGTTTATCCGCCGCGATTTACGGAATTCGGGCTGTGGATAACTTGTGGACAAGCTTGGGATCCTCTCGGGGAAACCTTGTAGATCCTTGACGTCTGGGCTGTGGCACGGCACATTCTCTTCGCCCTTCCCGAGGTCTGTCATGGAGCGATTCCAAGCTGAACGAGCCACGCTCGCCCGATTGAGGCCTCGCCTAGCCGAGCGCCACGAGGGTGAGTTTGCGGTGTTGTTCGGGGATCGTCTCGTCGGCGTCTACCATACGTCTCGCGAGGCCTACCGGGCCGGGCTGCGGGCCGCTGGCGTGGACCACCCGTTCTACCTAGAGCAAATTAGTCGACGAGCGGAGCCGGTTTTCGTGGCCGGCGTGCGCTAGGCGTTGCCTCGCTCTGAGCTGCGCCTCGACGCCGTTCACGGCCCCATCTTGCCCGTGTCGCTCCGACCCGAACCGGAGCGAGCCGCGTTGCTGCGGCAGACCGGTCGAGCCGTGCCGGAACAGGTGCAGGGGTGGGCTCTGATCGACACCGGTGCCCGCCTGAGCTGTATCGACAATGACGTGGGTCACGCGCTCTATCAGCAGGTCGGCGTCGTTCAAGCGCTCACGCCGTCCACGCCTGATGAAGAGCCCCATTTTGCACCGGTCTACTATGGATACTTGGTGTTCGGCGGGGTGACCCTGCCCTCGATGGAGCAGACCTTCCTTGGGATGTCGCTCGGCCATATCGTGCAAGGAAAACCGATCTTGGCGCTGTTGGGTCGGGACTGGCTCGGGGGCGTACGCATGGTGTACGACGGGCTCGCGGGCAAGGTCGATCTGGAGTGGTGAGCGTCAGCGGGCGGTTCTCCGGATCAACTCAAAGAGAGTGCGCGGCGCACAGCCTTCGGCCTTGTTGTTGATGATGACGATCACGTCTTTGTCGCGGCCAATGGCGAGCTTTACCAGGCGCGCCACCTGGGATTGGGTCGTCTCATCGGGGGCGGCCCTCCGGGTGAATGGCGAGAATGCTGCCACGGCATCGTCGTAGCTCCACCCGGACTGGAGCATCCAGCGGATGAGCACGCCGGGCCGGGCGCCTCCAGGCACGCGCTGCATCTGTTCGGCGATTCCCGGCATGGTGGGATGCACCACATAGGAGTGGCGTACGCCATGATTGACCAGGACCTGCGCATAATCTGGGGTGAGCCAGGCGGGTGAGCGAAGCTCGATGGCGTAGGGCACGCCGTCGGGCAGCCGGTCCAAGAACCGGTCAAGCTTTTGGGCCAACACCTGTGGAGGCCCCAGGATATCCGGGTTTGTGGGCGGAAACTGAAACAGAAGCACACCCAGGTGCGGCCCCAGCCCTTCGGTGGTGGGGCCGACCACCGCTTCGGTGGCGTAGTCGGCGTCCAAGAACCGAGGGTTGGCCTGTCCCGCCAGCGCGCCGTAGCGCGGGTGCTTGGAGAAGCGCGCGGTGGTGATGTGCTCATGGGCTTTGACCATAAACCGGAAGTGGGCCGGCACCTGTCGGGCCCAGGTCTCGTACGTTCGGGTCCCCACGGGTCCGTAGAAAGTCCGGTCGATCCCTACGGTTCGTAGGGCCGGGTGCGCGGAGTAGGCGGGGAGTCCCTCCCGGACCAGCACCTCCTTGGACGTCTTGCGATCCCACACCAGGCCATCCCAGCCGGGGAAGGTCCACGATGAGGTTCCGAAGCGCACTTGGGGCGGTAAGGCGGCCGCCGCGACCGCCACCTCATCGGGGGCGGGTGCGGTGCCGACGTCGGGTCCGAAGAGTCCGCCCATGACCAAGCCTATGGGTAGGCTGCGCCGCGAAGGGCGCGAAGGTGCCGGGTCATGGCGAGTGAGAGGGCCAGGCGTTCGCCGGCTCGACCTCGGATGCTCAGCTCGGGAATTTCGAGGCTTAGCCCCGCGACGATCTCTTCGAGGTGGCTGACGAATCGGGTTCGTAGGTGATTGGTCCACACGGGCTTCAAGCGCATCACGGTCAGGTCTGGCCAGCGCTGCTGCACAAAATCGTGGGTGGTGCGGTTCCAGCAGAACACGGTGGTGGCCTCGCCAATGAACGCGCGAAAATCCACTTCGATCGACTGGAAATCTTGTGCGTCTAGGCAGGACTCATCCAGGTCGAGGCTGCGCCAGAATCGGGGGTTCGGCGGTGGACTCGCCTGGACGACGCGGTCGAACGCGGCGCCGTCGGATCCTCGGACGGCCGCCCAGTGAATCGGTTCTTGCGTGTCACCGGATTCCCGAGGTCCGGGCTCGATATAGGCGACAACGGCGTCGGTTTGCTCAAGCTCGGCGGGGAAGGTCCGGCTGGGCCGGCGTCGCAGGCGTCGGGGGCGAGGTCGGCCCTTGTGGTCGGCGGCCGCGATTTGCGCGTCGATCATCTGGTCGAAGGACGAAAGCAGAGCCTCTACCCCTTCGAGCTCCGGCTCCAGAGCGAGCAGGGCGCCGAGGGCCGCCTCGAGGGTCGACACATAGTCTGGCTGCGGCTCCGGGCGGATGCGGTAGCGGCTGGGCGCGGCCGGCGTGATGCGAACGTGAGGTAGCGCGCGGATCCAGGGGTTGTCCCGATAGAGCTGGTGCGCCAGCGGCCATGTGGCGTCCAAGATCACCAAGGCGGTTGGGGCCTCGGCCGGGTCCAGGCCCGCCAGGTCCACCGCATCGTCGGAGGGGTACAATAGGGCCGCACCTTCGGGCAGGTCTACGGGCTCGCTGGCCCCGTTCTGGCCCAGCAAGAAGTGCTGGGCCTGCCGGGCGAGACCCAGGCGAATAAACCGCGCGGTGCCCAGAGGGTGGTTGCGCTCTTTTCGGTGTTGCAAGACCACAATCGGCGTCTTGTTGTGCACCTTTGGGATCTGCGCACACAAGCATAGTGCCGTGGGCTTTCGGCAGGTCCAGCAGGTGGTGCGGGCGGTGGGCTCAGACATGAGCGCCGCTAGCCCAACCGGTACGAACTAGCGACAGGTGGGGTTCGCGCGACCGGGAGATCCGGCTTGCCCGCTGGAGAAGATGTCGCGGGATGCGCACCAGGTGCCCGAGCCGTCGAGCTGCCAGCTGCGGCCGTTGATGCCCTGGCTCCAGCGCGGGGTGCTGTCCAGGGCTAGGCCTGTCTGAGCAACGCCGATGAAGAGCTTGTCTCCGCTATTATCCAGCGTTGGTGTCGCGCCGTAGTACCCGTCGGGTCGGACGCCGCCGTCGCAGAAGCTGGCCTCGGAGCTGCGGCCGAGCACCGCGAAATCTCCGGCCTCGATGATCACGCTACCCTGGACGAGCCCGTAGGTGCCGGTCTCGTCCATGACCACCAAGTCGGCCAAGTCGATGGGACGGGAGGTGGTGTTGAACACTTCCAACCACTCGGAGCGCTCGTCGGCACACAGGGAGGGGTTGGGCATCATCTCTGTGATGATCAAGTCTCCGACAGATAGATCGACGAGCGCCAAGGTACCGCTGCCCGTGTCAGGCCCGCCTCCGGAATCCTCGTCGTCGGCGCCACCGGCGACCCACAGGTCCATGGCTCCGCCCAGGTCCAGCAGGCCGTGCCCGTAGACGCGGTCGAGGCCCCGAGAGCCGGCGTCTGTGGCGGATTGATAGAGGAGCGCGCGCGCTTCGCTGGGCGAGGCTCCGGCGGAGAGCAGCACGGCCAGGGAGCCCGCCACGTGGGGGGTGGCCATGCTGGTGCCCTCGAAGAACTGGTGGCTAAAGCCGCTGCGGTCCAGGGTCTCTTGCAGGATGCCGTCGGCGAAGCCGTCGCGGTTTTGGTCAACACCTAGATCTCCTCCGGGGGCCACGATGTCGACTTCAGGGCCAGTGTTGGAGTAGCCGGCGATCCGCCCGTCGTAGCGATGGGCGCCGACGGCGATGGCGTTGGCGTCGGCGGCGGGCCAGCCCACGCTGGTCGCTTCATTGCCGGTTGCGGCGACGACCAACACGTCTCGATCCGCCGCATAGGCGATGGCGCGGGACAGGGTGGCGGACCGAGAGGGTCCACCGAGGGACAGGTTGATCACGTCAGCGCCATTGTCGACGGCCCAGGTGATCCCCGTGGCGATGTCGCTATTGGAGCCGCCTCGGGGGCCCAGGACCCGCACGGGCAAGATGGCGGCATCGGGCGCAACTCCCACAGCGCCCACGCCGTTTCGGGAGTCTTGGGCGATGGTGCCGGCGACGTGCGTGCCATGTCCGTCGAAGTCGTAGGCGTCGCGGTCTCGGTCGACCATGTCCAAGCCGGTGAGCAGATTGGCGAAGCCATCGCTGCCATCATCCGCCACGCCGGTGTCCAAGACAGCCACGGTGATGCCCGACCCCGTGGCGGTCTGCCAGGCCCCCTCCGCGTCGATGCTTTCGAGGTTCCACTGGTAGACGTAGAAGGGGTCGGTGGGCACGAAAGCGTAGGGCTGGAGCAGGTAGTTGGGCTCCGCAGCATCGACGCGCTCATCGGCGGTGAGCTCGGCCAGCAAACGGGCCGCGGAGTCTTCGTCGATGCCCAGCCGCACCGCGCCGGTGGCGTCGTCCACGTCGAGGACGTCGACGCCGTAGTCGGCGGCGATCCCGTCCGCGAGGCTCACGTCCGAGAGCAAGATCACGGCTTCGTTCATCACCCGCTCGGTGGCGAGCATGTCTTGGGCCACGGCGAGCTGCTCGGAGTCGATGGGAGAGAGGGTCTGGTCGCTCGAGCAGCCCGCGGTGAAGGCCAGGAGAGCGAGCGGCGTGATCAACCCAGAGCGCAACAACATGCGACCTCCTCAACAGTGTGTACGGTGAGAGTACACGGGGGGTGTGCCTGGCCGATCGTCACGTTGTAGACAGAGTTGAGTGGGGATCTTCCGCCCATGAAGTGCGGAACGAATGTCGCAGTTATTGGGGGCTTCGGCGGGGGGTCTGTGCGGCGGGTGGGACAGGGAAGTCCCAGTGTGATCCGCGACGGCGGCGATTTCTGCGACCGTCGGACCCCAGGTGCGGCCGCGGGGCGCTCGCAAGAACCCGGTAGGCCACGGTACAGTCTGCTCGGCGCATCGCTCTAGGCGGGCGGGGGCCGGGCCTTGAGCGCCCCGAAGGCGAGGCTCGTGAGGCACGCGGAGGCCAAGACCAGCACCGCCAGGCCCGGCCCCCACAGCATCACCGTCGGATAGCCGGCGAGCAGCTGGGAGCCCGCCCAAAGAAGAGGTGTGGCTAAGCCTAAAATGTCGGCGATCTGGGCCATTCTTCGCTGCCCGAACAACCGGTGCGCCCGACCGACGTAGGCGAAGCCGATGCCCAGCAGGACCAAGACGACCGGGTACGTGAGTAGGTCCAAGACCACGGTCACGATGTGGCCCCGACCGAACCACCACGCGGTCGCGCTGAGTGCCATCGTCAAGGCGGCCAATGCGCGAACCACCCACTGCCCCACCCGATGTGGCCCCGCTGGTTTGGGCTGCGGTGTGGCGGTGATGCACCACGCGGCGACCCCGATCGCGATGGCGAGCCCCAGAGTGGCATCCCCACCTTGAATATTGCGTAATGCCCGACGAACGGTCGTCGCGTGCCACACGGGGAAGGCGAGCAGCGCCACCGCAGCGACCGTGGCACCGACCGCGACCTGGCCTCGCCATAGTCGGTGTAGACGCGGATCTACCGGACCGGTAGGCTCCGACTCCAAGTCTAGGTGGTCATGCTCGTGGGTGTGCATGGCCCCTCCTAGGCCGGCGCAGGTCAGGGGAACAGCCGGTCTTGGCTCAGAACGCCCACGTCTGGAGGCCCTCGTGCGTCATCTCTCCCTCGCTTTGCTCCTTGTCGGATGCACCGGTCAGCCGTCGGCCCCGCCTGCCACCGCGCCAACGGACGCCCCTGCCACCACCACGGCGGAGGCGATGGCGAATCAGGACGCCCTGGTGGCCGAAGACGCGAAGGCCGGCGTAGAGGACCCCGCGCTCGCCGAGCTCTTGGCCCAGCACTGGGACGGCACGATGCTCCGCAACCCCCTGTGGGCGACCTCGCTGGGCGATCTGCGGAACATCGACTCATTGGCGGACCCAAGCCCCGAGGCCCGGAAAGGGTGGCAGGCCAAGCAAGCGGCCTATCTGACCCAAGCCAAGGCCCTTGACCCCCGAGCGATATCCGAATCTGACAGGTTGACCCTGCGATTATTCGTGGAGAGCCTAGAGCATGATGTGGCGGCGAAGGTGTGCGAGTTCCACGCCTGGTCTGTGTCGCCGCGGTCGAACCCGTACGCCGATCATTCCGACATGCACGAGAACTTGAAGGTCGACTCTGCGGAGAAGGCTCGGGCCCAGCTTCGTCGGCTTGAGCAGCTCCCCGCTGTGCTCGACGCGAGCTCCAACGAGTTGACCGCCGGGGCTGAGCGGGGCCTGGTCGCCAACGCGGCGTCGGTTCAATTGGTCATCGAGCAGCTCACTCGCGAGCTCGACAAGTCCGTGGAGCAGCTGCCCATGTGGAAGGCCGTGACGAGCGCCGCCTTGCCGGATGCGGAGGCCGCGGAGTTTGCAGACAGCTACCGCGACGTCCTGTCGAATCAGGTCAGGCCCGCGGTCACTCGATATCGGGACACTCTCCAACAGAAGATTCTGCCGAAAGCCCGCGGAGAAGGCAGTGAAGGTCTCGCAGCTTTGCCGCTGGGCTCCGCCTGCTATCAGGCCTTGGTGCACCGGTACACCACCCTGCCCGAAGCCACGGCGGACGAACGCCATCAAGCGGGGCTGGACGCCCTGCGCGGCATTCATGGGGAGTTCGCCGTCTTGGGCGAAAAAGTTCTTGGAACGAAGGACGTCCCCGAGATTTTCGCCAAGCTCCGCAATGATGAGGCTCTGTTCTTCAAGACGGAAGAAGAGGTGGAAGCCAAAGCGAAGCAGGCGCTGGCCAAGGCCGAGGCCGCGATGCCGAAGTGGTTCGGACGACTGCCCAAGAACAAGGCGACCGTTGAGCGTATTCCCGCCCATGAAGCTCCGTTCACGACCATCGCCTACTACAAGCGACCCGATGCGGAGAACGGAGGGCGCTACTTCATCAACACCTATGCACCCGCAACGCGGCCCCGCCACGAGGCCGAGGTCCTCGCCTACCATGAGGCGATCCCGGGGCATCATCTTCAGATCGCGATCGCCCAGGAACTACCAAAGCTTCCGGCGTTCCGTCGCTATGGGGGCATGACCGCCTTCGTCGAAGGGTGGGCGCTGTACACCGAGCGGCTCTCCGATGAGATGGGGTTGTACACCGCCGATACCGACCGGTTGGGGATGTTGTCCTTCGACGCGTGGCGCGCGGCGCGATTGGTGGTGGACACGGGCATCCACCACAAAGGGTGGTCACGCCAGCAGGCCGAGGCGTTCTTGCTTGAGAATACGCCCCTTGCGGCCAATAATATCCGCAATGAAGTGGACCGCTACATCACGACGCCTGGCCAAGCATTGGCCTATAAAACGGGCCAGGCAGAGATGTGGAAGTTGCGCCGCGCCGCCGAGAAAGACCTAGGTGACCGCTTCGATATCAAGGCCTTCCACGACGTGGTCCTGAGCGCCGGCGCTGTCAGCCTGCCCGTGCTGCAGGAGAGAGTGCAGGCGTGGGTGGCCGAGCAAAACTAGGTCGGCTCACCCGTCATTCCGCGGCCTACGGGTCGGGGAAGGCTTCCAGGAACGTGGCGTCCAACGACTCGAATTTGTAGCAAGCACCTAGATTATCCACGACCAGCTCGTCGGGGCAGGGGTCGTCGCCATCCACTTGTGCAAACTCGTCGACCCGGATGTTCTCCACCTCGACGCGGACGCTCGTGCCCGTGGCCGTCAGGGTCGTCACCTCCCGCACGCCCCGGCACATGCCGTCGTCGGTCGTGGTCGCTGCGTCCGTGATGCTGGACCAGCCCGCCGCATCTGACCCGTCGAACAGCTGCCAACCATAGGGGTCGAGCCCGGCGAGGCCGCCCTTGTCTTGTTTTGAGACGCAGTTTTCGGTGTCAGTGCATACATAAGCGTGTAGCCAACCCCGCTCCTCGCCCACTTGGGCGTCGGGGTGAATCCCGAACAAGACCCCCTCGCGAAACAGGGGGTTGGGGTCGCCGTCCTCGTCGCAGCCACTGATGTTCTGTGTCCACGCATCTACGCTATAAATGCCGCGAAGCGCCGTCTCAGGAGGCTCGGCCGGGGTGAGGGGATCGGTCAGTTCTGGGCATCCTGCCGCGGCGAATACCACCGCCAGCAGGCACAGCTGTTTTGTCATGTGCGTCTCCGTGTTCTGGGTTTTGCGTCGACCGTGTCGAAGCTGTACCAGGGACGCTGTACACGGTGAACACCCGAGTCATCACATGTCACTGTGGCGTCAGGCTCACTCAGAGTCGCGTGGCCGTGGGACCGCGGGAGTAGCGCAACGATCGGTTGCGTGTGCTCCCATGCGATGCGAACCGAAACGGTTAGGCCTCGCCCATGATCCGACCCAAGGGGTGCCCGTGAACAGCGACAGTCTGCTGTCCGGAGACAACGCAGCGTTCATCGATCAGCAGTACCAGATGTGGTTGAACGACGCTGCGAGCGTGGAACCCGCCTGGGCACAGCTCTTTTCGAGCTGGGATCCGGGAGAGGAAGAGCCGACCGGTTCGGGGGCGACCTTCGCCACCGGCCCGTCCTTCACGCCTCGCTCGATCTTTGAGCCGTCGGGCGCCAGCGCCCCGGCCGTGTCGCTGACCAACAACACGGCCGAATTGGAGATGCGCTCAGCATCCAAGCAGGCCCGGGTGGCTCAGCTCGTCAACGCCTACCGCGTGCGCGGGCACCTGATGGCCAAGGTCGACCCCCTCGGCCTGCGGGAGCAGCTC
>JBGCER010000046.1:0-11298 GCA_045106515.1 Myxococcota bacterium | reverse complement strand
TGACCGCAGCATTGGCCGACGCAGGGATCTGAGTTGAGGCCTACAGCGTATGAGGGTAGACCACGCAGACGGCGGCAGAGACAGAGAACACCCTAGAGGCGGTGCGGCAGCTATTTGAGTCCGGATGCCTACAATCTGCGTTTTGGCACCGGTTCACCCTGACGGTGCACAGCCCCATCGCTAAGGACCCAGACGCCTTCGGCATCCGAATCTTGCCAAGGCCCGACGCCCCATTTGCGTCGAACGACCTGGAGTTCGAAGACCCCACCGGCACGGACCACGACGGCCTTGGGCCGTGTCTCGATCGGGCCTTGTACAATTACCTGCACGGCGTAGGGCTCGATCAGCATGTCAGCGACTGGTTTCCAATGCCGGTGCCGGACGTGAGCGTGCCGGTGGACTTGGTCGAGCGGGCGCTGGCCGGCGAGTTGGCGTAGTAGCAATGCGGTGATCGGAGAGAGCACATGAAGACAGGCTTCATTGGTTGGCGCGGAATGGTCGGGTCGGTCCTCCTCCAGCGCATGCGCGAGGAAGGGGACTTTGCAGGTTTGCAGCCCACGTTTTTCTCGACGTCTGCGGTCGGTGGTGCCGGTCCTGACGTAGGGGCTGGGCCCACCGTGTTGGCCGACGCCTGGGATCTAGACGCGCTCGCGCTCCATGACGTGATCGTCTGCTGCCAAGGAGGGGACTTCACGCGGGCCACCATCTCGGACCTTCGGGAGTCTGGATGGACGGGGATCTGGATCGACGCCGCCAGTACGTTGCGCATGGACCCGGACGCGGTCTTGTGCTTGGACCCGGTAAATCGCGCCACGATTCACTCGGCCCTGGACGCGGGGTACAAGACCTTTGTGGGGGCCAATTGTACAGTTAGCTTGCTTCTGATGGGTCTGATTGGGCTGCTCAGGACCGGGCGCGTACAGTGGATCAACTTCGCCTCCTACCAGGCGGCCTCGGGAGGGGGCGCCCGCAAGGTCAAGGAGCTGGTCGAACAGTTCGCCCACCTGGGTGATGTGGGCAAGACGCCCCATGGCAGCGTCTTGGACCTGGACGCGGCTGTGGCGGCGGCGATGGTCGATAGTCGATTTCCGATGTCGGAGTTTGGTGCCCCTCTTGCGGGGAGCGCTCTGCCGTGGATTGACCGCCGCAAGTCCACGGGCCAGACCAAGGAAGAGTGGAAGTCGATGGCTGAGGGCAACAAGCTCCTCGACATTCAAGGGTCTCCACTGCCCATCGACGGCGTCTGCGTGAGGATTGGTGCCATGCGATGCCATGCTCAGGCGGTGATGCTCAAGCTCGACCAGGCTCTGCCCCTGCACGAGGTGGAGGCCCTCATTGCCCATGCACACCCGTGGGTCGACGTGGTGCCGAATACCCAAGAAGACACCCTCGCACGCCTCACGCCGGCGGCGACCGCTGGCTCGCTTCAGGTCGCGGTGGGCCGGATCCGCACCATGGCCATGGGACCTGAGTACATCAGCCTGTTTACGGTCGGAGACCAGCTGTTGTGGGGCGCGGCGGAGCCGCTTCGCCGCATGCTACAGATCGTGCGAAATCGAAGGTAGAATCATTAGAATAGGGGCTAGGCTCAGCGTCGCTGGTCGAGAAGCCACGACAAGGCGTCGTCGTGGAAGGCGTCGGTGAGGATCGGAATGTGGCTTCCTCCCTCGATAGTCCACAGCTCGACGCTCTCGGAATCGCAGCCGGTCCACGCTTCTCGACGGGTCTCGGCGCCGCCGACGACGGTCTCGTAGTCGTGCAGGCCCGTCTCTTCCTTGCGGTCGCAGCCGGCGAGCGCAGCAAAGTGGCCCGCGCTGGCTTCGGCTCCAGGGTAGTCGGCGAACCCACCGAATCCATCGCCGCCGCCATATTGAATCGTGGTGTCTTGGGTGCCGTGGATCTGAAGCACGCTGACGGACTCTGTGGCCTTGCAGTCGGTGGGTGTCACGAAATTGGCTCCGGCGAGACTGGCGATCGCCGCGATGCGGTCGGGCGCCTCACAGGCCAGTCGGTAGCTCATGAAGCCGCCATTGCTGTGGCCGATGACGACGATCCGATCGGGATCGATGGGGATGGTCTCTTCGACTTCATTGATGAGACCTAGCAAATAGCCCACATCGTCGACATTGGTATTGCCGAAGTCACAGCAGGCGTCCGTCGCGTTCCAGAATTGCTTGCCATTGGTGTCGGTGGTGCCGTCGGGTGCAAGGACGATCATGTTCTGCTCTGCCGCCCGGCTCCCCATGCGAAAGAATCGGTTCTGCACGGCGCCTGAGGCGCCATAGCCGTGCAGTACGACGACCAATGGCAGCTTGGAGCTCCCATCGTAGGAACTGGGACGCGTCACGGCGACCCGGCGGTCTTCGGGGCCGACTTCGGTGGCCCACGTGCTCGCGTCCCGCCTGGGGTCGTTCTCGTCTAGGCCGTTGTCACCGGTAGGGGCATCGGTGCCAGTGGCGCACCCGCTTGTCATCAGGGGCAGTAGGACGAGCGTACGCATGGAGCCTCCAGTGGAGGACTACCCCGCGGCTGCCATCGCGTCTTGCAATCGGGCCTGCCAGGCCTCGCGGCGTTGGCGCTGGAGATCGGCGATGTGCTCGATGTCGTCGTTGGGAATCGCTCCGATCAGACGCCGGGTGTACTCCTCGGAGGCGTTGGCGTAGATGTCATCGGCGGGGCCGGCCTCGACGATGATGCCGTCGCGCATCACGCACATCACATCGCTCATGAACTTGACCACCGATAGGTCGTGGCTGATGAAGATGTAGGTGAGGCCGCGCTTGATTTGCAGCTCTTTGAGCAGGTTCAGCACCTGCGCTTGCACGGACACGTCCAAGGCGCTGACGGACTCATCGCAGATGATCATGGAGGGTTCGAGGGCCAGGGTGCGGGCGATGCAGATCCGCTGCCGCTGCCCACCTGAGAACTCGTGGGGGAATCGGCGCAGGTAGGCGCGCTCCAGCCCGACCTCCTCAAGGAGGTCTCCCGCGATTTTTGTTCGATCTTCCTGACTATCTCCGATTCCATGCACCTTCATGGGCTCGGTGATGGCGTCGCCGATGGTCAGGCGCGGATTGAGCGAGGAGTAGGGGTCTTGGAAGATGATCTGCAGGTTGCGTCGCACGTCCGCTTCTGGCGCGGGGATCCGACTCATGGCCAATCCGAGGATGCTCACCGCGCCGACCAGGGCCATGGCCATGACCGCGATGCCCGCGACTCCGGACATGCCTAGCCAAATCCCGGTCGCCGCTTGTAGTGCGCCCAGACACAAAACGGCACCGGCGTAGAACCACTCCATCTGGAGGATGATGGAGCCCACCTGCACTCGGAAGATCCGGTCGAGGATCGAAGGCGCGACTTTGGACGTGGATGTGCCCACGCCGGACAAGAAGCCGAGGTCTTGCCCTTCGAAGACCACCTTTCCCGAGCGAATGGGGACTAAGCCCAAGATGGCCCGGCCGGTCGTGGTCTTGCCACAGCCAGATTCGCCGACCAGCCCGAGAGTCTGGCCGCGGAACACGTCGAAACTGACGCCATCGACGGCTTTGATGTGGGCTAGCGCGGTTCCGGTGAAGGACTTCTTACTGGTGAACCACACCTTCAGATCTTTGACTGAGAGTACGGGTTCTCCCTCGCCAACCGGCATCTTGGGCCGAGCGCCATTGCACAGGCGATCCTCTAGGGTGGGGTCCAGCGGCTTTTCGCGAACCACCACCTCTCCGCCCTCGACGGCGGTCTCCAGAAAGTCGCTGACGGTGGGCAGCAGTCGATAGGGGCTGTCCAGGCGAGGGCGACAGGCCAGCAAGCCCCGCGTGTACGGGTGGGCAGGGCTCTTGAACACCTGCAAGACCTCGCCGTACTCGACCAGCTTGCCTCGGTACATCACGGCCACTGAGTCGGCGATCTCGGCGATGACGCCCAAGTCGTGGGTGATGAACAAGATGGACATGCCGCGGGTGTCGCGCAAGTTCCGCAGCAGGTCGAGGATCTGCTTTTGGATGGTCACGTCGAGGGCGGTGGTGGGCTCATCGGCGATGAGCAGACGTGGATTGCAGGACAGGGCCATGGCGATCATGACCCGCTGCTTTTGTCCGCCGGACATCTCGTGGGGGTAGCTGCGGACCCGATCTGCCGGATCGGGGATGCCGACCTCGTCGAAGAGCTCGATGGTGCGCTTCATGGCCTCGGCCTTGGACACCTTTTGGTGTAGGACGATCGCCTCGGCCACCTGATCGCCAACCCGGTACACCGGATTGAGGGACGTCATCGGCTCTTGGAAGATCATGGCGATGTCGTCGCCGCGCAGTTTGGCGAGCTCCTGCTTGGAGATGGCGAGCAGGTCCTGCCCCAAGAAGGCGACCCGCCCGGTGGGAATTCGGGCGGAAAAATCAGGTAGCAAGCCCATAACTGTGAGGCTTGTGACCGATTTTCCGGAGCCCGACTCACCGACGAGGCCGAGGGTGCGACCGGGTTCGATGGCGACATCGAGGCCGTCCACGGCCTTGATGACGGCGTCTTCGGTGTGGAAATACGTGCGCACGTCGTCCACGGCTAGGACCCGGGCTGGCAGCAGGGCGATGCTGTCGGGCATGACCTGTCGCATGGCATCGTGGAGCAAGACTCCGGTGCCTTCTTCGAACCAGATGGAGACGGAGTCGGACCAGACGAAGCGGCGCGCGCCATCAGGGCCGGTGAGCAGCAGCCGCCCCTCTGCGCCCTGACCTTCGGGCGTCAGCACCAGGGTGGTGCCATCGAACGTCAACGTGGCGACGTCGTCCTGGATCACCAAGTCGACGCCGGGCTGGGGATCGAGCTGGGACCGCAGCTCGGATTGGATCCAGGCGATGCGTTCCCGGAAGGACTCGGCGGCGGTCTGCGACACGGTGGCTCCATCGGCGACGGCGGACCGTAGCAAGGCGGGCTGGGGGTCGTCCACGTGGTGGGGGTGACGTCGCCGGCTAGGGTTCGGCGGTGCCTTCGGGTGCAGGCGGGGTGTAGCGATAGGAGAGGGGGATGCGAACGCGCTCGCCGTTGGGCAATGCATGTGCGGGAAACGGCGCGAAGCGTAGGCGCTCTGCAACGCAAGAGGACACCGCCATTGGGGCGCCGCCGTCGGACACGACCTCGACGGCTGTCACCCGCCCCGAGCACGCGATGTTCAGCTCCACCTGCAGGGTGCCTGACCAGTCTTCATTGGCGCAGCTGGTGGTCTTGTGGAGGAAGCCATCGATCGCGGCGTTGATTTCGCCTTTGGTGAGCCCCTGAGAGGCGACCGTTCCGAGGCCATCCACATCGACCGCGTCGTCAAAGGATGGGGGAGGGCGACAAGGCTTTTCGGCGGGCAGACGAAGCGTCGGCTCGCTGGGAGCCGAGGCCGCTGGAGCCGAGCGAGTCTGTGGCCGAGAGGATGGGGCTCCGTTTCGCCCCGATTCGTCTTCGGGCGCAGGTGCGGAAGGGGCCCCGATACGCAGCACTTGGCCGACCTCGATGAGATCGCCCTGGAGCCCGTTCCACTCCCGCAGCTCGTCGACGCTGACCCCGTGAGCGGTCGCGATTTCTCCGAGAGTGTCGCCTCGAACGACCGAATACTCGACCATGGGGGGAGGGCTGGTCACACATCCGGCCAATAGCACCAACAAGATGGGGAAACGCACGGGGCTCCTGGGTCCAACGCCTTGTCCAGACCCTAACGTGCGTCGGCGCTTGCTCTTGGGTACCCTCCGGCCGTGTTCGCCTCGGGAGGATCCATGTCTCTATCTCTTCGACGTCTCGCGTCTGCCGCGATTGTGGGCCTCTCACTCGGGGGCTGCGATCCCAATTGGGTGGAAACGTCCGGCGAGATCGACGTCTTTATCGGCCAGGGCCGCTGGTCGGCCGTCTGTGTGGCGCTCAAAAACGATCGCAACGATAGCCTTCGCAAGTACGCCGCCGAGAAGCTCGTGGCGGCGGGGGACGAGCCCGTTGCCAAGGCCTGTGTTTGCGAGCGCGTCATGTCGTTCCGCAACGGCCCCTACGACGTCTCCATCGTCGAGGGCTTCCGCGGCACCAAGCGCGACGATCTCGTGCCCTGCGTGCTGCCCGCCTTGGATGAGGCCACCGGCGAGGAGCGCGTGCATTTGGTCGGCCAGATTGGCGGCATTGGAGCCCCATCCGCCCACAAAAAGATGGCCGAACTGGCGAAAGATACAAAAGAACCTGTTGAAGTTCGCGTGGCGGCCGTTCAGGCCCTCCTGCCCGAGCGCGTGGCCTATCGCGCGGACTTGCTCGACCGCTTGGTGAATGACCCGGCCCCAGAAGTGCGTGCCGAGGCGGCCGCGACCTTCGAAAATGAAAAGGATGATGGCGTGGTGGCAGCGCTGGTCAAGGCCGCGCGCGATGACGCCGACGGTGCCGTTCGGGCCGCGGCGCTCAAGTCGGTCGTGAAGCTCCGGATCGACGAGACCGACAAGATGGTCTGCGACATGATGATGAACGACCCTGATGAGCGGGTTCGTGACCGCGCGGTCCGTTCGTTCAAGGGTAGCAAGCGGCGCGTGGCGCTGGACTGCCTAAAGAAGCGCCTGCTCACCGAAGAGAAGAGCGGCATGGTCCGTGAGAGCACGATGAAGGCGATCTACGCGTCGCCCGACCCCTACGCCGCCGATATTTTGTGCGATGCCATTGGGCCCTTCACTCGGATGGTGGTGGGCGAACTTCCTGTGCACAAGATGGAAGGGGCGGACATCGTCAAGCATCAGAACAACCGCGACTTTGAGCGCAGCTATGAGTGTGTTCAGAAGGCGGTTCGCCAAGGCGGATACAGCTGTTATGGAAGGTATAACCTTGCTGATTGGCTTGAGCGCTTGGGCGGAAAGGCGTTTAAGCCCACGTGCAAGGGCATGGACAAGCCCGGCGAAGTCTCGTTTGAGTAGGAGGACCTTTTGACCCTTGTAGATGTGCTCAAGGATGACGCCCTGCGTCGCGCAGCCGCCAAAGATGGTGCCCTACTGGTCGACGCTGAGGTCGCGGCCAAGAAGGGCCTGCGCGCAGCGGCGCTCAAGGCGGGCTTTCGAACCGTCAAAGCTGTAAAGCCAGGAATCATCGAAGACTCGATGTACAGCCTGTTGCCCAAGTTTGCTCCGGCCATCGATCCCCACTGGATCAAAGCTGTGGACACCGGTGATCCCCAGGCCTACTTCGACGCCAACGCGGCCCAGATCGCCGAATCTATGCTTGAAGTCACAGACCGGGCGGCCCAAGGCGCCAAGAACCGCGTCATGTTACGGGTCTACAAAGGGCTTCGGGGCCAGGCCAAGAAGTACACCGCTGAGAGCGTGCCGGCCTTGCCTGACCTGATCGACAAACACGTGGGGCGCTAGCGGTTTTTGGTCCACTTGGCGATGAGTCCGACCATGTCGGACTCGCGTCGATGACTATTCTCCAAGTCACGCTGCAGCTCGGCGATTCGGGACTGAAGAGCGGCGACTTTGCCCATCTCTGCGATCAGCTTCGCCTGGAGCTCTGACTTGGACAGGCGCTCGACGGCGCTGGTGCCCAGAGCGGGGTCGATCGCCATGGACAGCGGTTCCGGATCGGACTCGGTCGGAGCGTCATCTTCGATTCGCGCCACGGGCTGAGGGCGCGCGCTTGTGGCGCGAGGCGAGGGCGGTCGCGCGCTTGAGCCGCGCACGTCGCTGCCATTGGGTGAGATGGGCGGGGTGCTGCGTTGCTGGCTGCCGTCTTCGTGCTCCGCCCGTGCGCTGGAGGGGCGGCGGGGCGCCGGCGAGGAGGACGAGCTAGAGGAGCGGTCGTCGGAGCTCGAAGACCGGCGCTGCTGCTTATTGGATGACGAGCGTGCGCGGGCGAGCAGGCTGCTGCTGGCCGAGGGCGCGGCCGTGGATGCGGCTTTGGCCACCGGCTCATGGCTGCGCGGAGGGCTGGGGTTGCCGCTGAGCTTGACCGCGGCGACGGCGCCGGAGTCTTCGGCGGAGGGCAAGTCCAGGTAGCGGATGCCGAACTCGGTCAGCGGCACCAGCTGGATCCACTTGTCTTCCGAGAGGCGCTGGATGCGGTCATCATCGAGCCTGGACAAAGAGTAGCTCTGCCGTCGCTTCCCAGAGGAAAGCACGTGCACGAATCGGCCCATGCGCACCTGCTCGCAGGCGGCTTCGCTAATCTCGCCCTGAGCGGCGGGCGAGGCGCGATTTCGATCGCCGATGTGCAGCTCGCCATATCCTTCGCGCATCTCGAAACGCACGGCGGCAGAGGGTTCATAGCCGGGCACCCGGCGCACCAAAATTCTGAAGTCTGCTTTGTCCATGGCGCCATGCTAGCGCAGGTGCGCGCTCGTGTCGGCGGTGATGCGTCGGCGCCGTCGACACATTCGGGTTCCGTGACTACATCGGCAGTCACTCCCTGGAGCCCTCATGTCCCTCGTCGATCTCGTCAGTGAACAGATGAAGCAAGCTATGAAGGCGCGGGACAAGGCCCGCACGTCGGCCCTGCGCGGCATCCGGGCCGCCTTCCTCGACGCAATGAAGGCGTCAGGATCCGACGGCACCGTGAGCGACGATGAGGCGATCACCATGCTGCGCCGTCTGGCTAAGCAGCGTAAAGAGAGCATCGAGGCTTATGTTTCGGGTGGTCGGGATGACCTCGTCGACGCGGAGCGGGCGGAGCTCGCAGTCATCGAGGAGTTTCTTCCAAAGCTGGCAGACGAAGCCACAACTCGCGAGTGGGTCGCCGCAGCCATCGCCCAGACGGGCGCGACGGAACCCGGACACATGGGAAAGGTGATGGGCGTGTTGATGAAGGCGCACAAGGCGGACCTAGACGGCAAGCTCGCCAACCGCGTGGTGCGCGAGCTGCTCACATAGCCACGATGGGGACCTGATGGAATCCGGCTTGTATTGGGTCTTGGGCTTTGTGGCTGTGGCAGCCATCGCCTACTTCTTGTTCCGCCCCAAGCGGGGAAGCTCAACCGATCTTGTGTCGTCGTTGCAGCGGGGAGCGCTCTTGCTCGACGTGCGCAGCCCGTCCGAGTTTGCGGATGGCCACGTGGAAGGAGCCCGCAACGTGCCGGTGGACGCCGTGCAATCCGCCATCGATAGCTTGGGCGAAAAGACGCAGCCGATCGTGGTGTATTGCCGGAGCGGAGCCCGCAGCGCCCAGGCGGCCCGACTCTTGATGGCCGCGGGCTATTCGGATGTGGTCAATGGCGGCTCTGTCTCCGCCGTCCGGTCTGCCAAGCAGGCCGCGTCCGTCTCGTGAGAGGGTAGGGCTATGAGCCGACAATCACAGGTGCCGCCCCGCCCCACCTTCAAGACCGAGCGACCCACCCAAGCCACGCTTGTGGAACGCCGCACGGATCTGCTCGATGTGCACCGGTCGCGCCTCGGTGATGTGGGGCGCCTGGCGCAGGCTCAAGCGGACATTGGCGAGGCCCTGTCCACCGAGCTCGGCGATCTTCAGCAGCAAGGCGAAGCCGTGGAGGCTCTGAATGCGCCACAAAATACGGGTTTGCTCGATGGGCTGGTCCGTAGATTCACGCGCAGGCGGCAGATTCTAGAGCGTCGCTCGGCCACAGAATTCCTGGTTGAACGCTACGAAGCGGTGTCCACGCGGCTGAGGAAGGCATCGGCGTTTACCGATGAGCTGCGGCTCACCTCGTTGGAGCTGCAAGCCGAAGTCCAGCAGCTTCACGCTGAGCTCGATGGGGCGCAGACCGACGCGCGCGCCTCGGCTCAGCGGATCTTGGATCTCGAGGCCATGCTCGCTGCGGCGGTGGGAGCCGATCAGGCGCATCTGCGGGACACACTGCAGTTCGAGCTGCGTCAGGAGGCCCTGAACCTTGAGCTGTTCGAGACGCTGGCCCAGATGTGTACGGACCACGCTCCAGGGGCTCGGGCGCTGCGCGACACCGTTCAGCGGCTCTATGAAGAGATGCAGAGCTTCGTGCTGGCCGCCACCTCCACCGTAGACGCGGCTGGGCGACGGATCTTGGCCCTGGGCGCGGCAGCCGATGCGCCCATCGTCGTCTCGGAACTTCAGCAATCGCTGGCGGAGCTTCAAGATGCGATGGTGGCCACAGAGAGCACCTTGCGTCAAACGCGGACCCTCATTGCCCATACGCTGCCCGAGCTTTCGTCCCAGATTGCCGCGGAAGCAGAGTTGGGTCACCTGACCATCGACATCGAGGCCAGAGCGCTGGACCGCCAGCAGGCCAAGGCGGCTGCGGAGCGAGCGCTCGCTCAAGCGGCCTGGGAAGAGGTGGAGGGTGTTCTGGACGGGGAAGGGTGAAGCTGGAACCCGCCCGAGTCGGCCCCTACCTGCGCGCCCTATCGGCGGCGCTCCACGCGCTGGCGCCGCATCAAGACTGGCCGCCAATGCAGTCGGTTCTGGATCACTTTAGGGCGCTTCAACCGTCACTCTGCGGCGATCTCTTGAGTCCGGCGGACGTGGATTCCACCTCTGGGATGCCCGCCTTTGCGTGGATGGAGAGGGCGAGCGCGGAGGCGGCCTTCGCTCGCGAGGGGGCGGTCTTGAAGACCGATGCGCAGATCGAACGCGCCCATCACCTGGACGGTGCGCTGGGCCGGCGCTTGGAGGCGCGGCGAGACCTGCACGCCTTTTTGCGCGGCGCCCCCATTCTTGGCATGTCGACGGCCGTGGCTCGGGCACGGCGGCTACGCAACGCCACGGAGGTGCTGGTCGAGCTCGACGCGGTGCTGCCGGACGGGCGGCTCCGGCGCACTCGGCTGGTGTTGGCGGCCCCGGACGGGTCGATGGATCTCGGTTGTGCACGCGTCCATGCAGATGGGAGCATAAAGTTGGATCCGGGGCTGGCCCACGTGGTGACCCGACACGATCGTTCGCCCCTCATCGCCTTGCTCGCGCAGGTGCGCCAAGCGACCCAAGGGAGGGTCTGTCGGGTTTCGCGCGGATTTATTGGACCGTTTTGGTTTGACGGCGTGGCGTTGCCGCCGGGGGTTCCTGAGCCTGTCGGCCAGGGCCTGTGCCTCAACCTGCTACATGAGGCCGTCGGAGACGACATCGTGAACGGTGTACTGCGCGACCCACTCCTGGATGCGCGGCCCCTCCGCGACCCCGAAGGTCTGCAACTTGTGCAGGATCGACGCTTTGCCTGCACCCCACCCGTTCAACGCGCGCTCCGCGATTGGTGCAACGCCCGAGGAGTAGAGCCGGATATCACCTTGATACGGATGGCCTAATGGGGGCTTTAAAATCAGGGTTTAGTAGGAATGTCGATTTAGAACTGGGTCCGTGTGTACATCCCCTTGACGAACCCCCTTCGCAGAC
>JBGCER010000045.1:0-4386 GCA_045106515.1 Myxococcota bacterium | reverse complement strand
GGGCCTCTCTGAACCAATGGACACACTCGACTGATAGCCGATAGGCGTCTAGAGTCTCGTGCTTGAACCTGAACATCTGTCCTCCTCCAACCCCGATTTGAGGTGGGGTTCACAGCGCAGCGCCCCCCTCAAGTCGGGGTTGGAGGAGGACGGGTGTGATGGGAGGACGCCGGGATTCGTGAGCCGTTGAGGCCGTGAGCCGGGCGCTTCGCGGACCGGTTGTCGGTCTCCCTGAAGGCGTTTGGCCAGTGTGGAGATCTGCGACACGGCTCACGGCTCGATCGGCTCACGGCTCGATCGGCTCACGGCTCGATCGGCTCACGGACGGAACGTACGGCGACCGTCGCCATACACGCGGCAATCAAGCTCATGCCGTATTAGATGCCGAGACGATCGGGAATTCCCCACATTGTGCCGTGGGGGTTTACCTTACATTGTCGGAACTCACTGCCGTCCGATGACCCAGGCCGTTCACCCGCCGATCGATCCTGATGGGGTCGAGCTCGAAGTCGTAGTGGGTTCCCTTACACTCGTGCGGGAATGGGGATTCGGAACCATCGAATCGGATTCTTGTGGGGCAGGCTCGATGAGTTGAGAATCGATAGGGGAGTGTGTACAACCAAAGTTTGGTTTCGGAGTACTCGCCCTGACCTCAGCAGCGAACCGGCGCCGGAATGTGCTCATGATCCGGGTTCGAACGTATCGATAGCGGCAGCAAACACTAGCTTTTACGGCGACCACGGCATAGGTCTTCCGCATGATGGGTGGCGCTTCTTTTTATCTGCCACCCCGGACCGTTCTACTTTTTGGAGCTGTAGTATGAATAAGCAACGCCGAATGCCCGCACCCGTCACCAAGCCCGTGGAACAAAAGCGGCCCACCAGCGCCACGTCCGGCGATACGTCGAACTCAGCCATGCAGCTCAAGGCCAAAGGCAATCTGTACGGGGCGGACTCTGAGTCCGAGATGAAGGGCCCGAATGGCAGTTACAACCTTGGCAAAGGCGCTGCGGCCAAGGGCAGCCTGTTCGACAACACGAACAAGATCGGCGGCCAAGAGATGAAGCAGTCCATTGGGGAAGCCGAAGGCAAGTTCGGCCAGTGGCGCGATGAAGACGGCGCAACGACCGTTGGTGCCGAGGTTGGCGGTCACATTCATGGCAGCGAGACCACGATCAGCACCGGGTTCGGCGATGATGCCAAGGTGACCACCAAGACGGGGGACGTAAGCGCGGGAGGGCAACTCAATAAGAACGGCGTCTCCGGCGGAGCGACGGCCACGATTGCCGAAGCCGGCGCCAAGTGGGGAACCGGACCCAACAAGGACAAAGGCACCGACACCACGGGCGGCGTCTCCGTGGGGGTGGGGGTCGGCATGCAAGGCGGCCTGAACTTCGGCGACAAGGACGGCGATGGGGTGCGCGAGGTCGGGCTTTCTGGCGGTATTGGCATCGTTGGCTTCGACTTCGAGAGCGAGCTGCTCGGCCAAGGCGTGAACTACGCGGAAAAGGGCATCTCGGCCATCGGCAGCTTGTTCTAGGTTCGGCTATGGGCAGGCCAATCCGGAGCCTGCATGACCGCCCCCCCTACCCACGAACGAGTCGTCATTCACAAAGCGGGCTCGTTTGACCAGCTCCGCATCGAGTCTCATCCAGCTTTGTTCGCTGGACCCGACGAGGTCGTGGTGCAAGTCAAGGCGTCGGGCATCAACTATGCCGATGTCATCGTGCGTATGGGGCTGTACGCGTCCGCCAAAGAGCTCGTAGGATGGCCGATTACCCCTGGTTTTGAGGTCTCGGGCATCGTTCAGGCGGTCGGTGATGAGGTCACCGACTTCCAGGTGGGCCAGCGGGTCTTGGCGGTCACCTTGTTCGATGGCTACGCGACGCAGGTCTGCGTGCCGCAGCATCAAGTCTTCGCCCTGCCCGATGACCTGGACTTCGTCGAAGCAGCGGGACTCCCTGCAGTATTCATGACCGCGTGGATGGCGCTGTCGTTTTTGGCTCACCCCCGGCCGGGCGACGCCTTGCTTGTGCATTCCGCGGCCGGCGGAGTGGGGAGCAGCTTGGTGCAGCTGGCCAAGGCCAAGGGCTGTCGCGTGGTCGGCGTTGTGGGGCGCAGCCACAAGGTAGAGGTGGCCAAGGACCTGGGCTGCGACGTGGTGATCGACAAGTCCACACAAGACCTGTGGCCCGCGGCTCGGCTCGCCGCCCCCGATGGCTACGATGTGGTGCTCGACGCCAATGGCGTGTCGACACTCTCCGATAGCTACGACGCCCTGCGGCCCGCCGGTAAGCTCGTGGTGTACGGCTTTGGCTCCATGTTGCCGCGCAAGGCCGGTCGGCCCAACTACGCCAAGTTGGCCATGGATTTCGTTCGAACGCCTCGGTTCAACCCGCTAAATCTGACGAATCACAGCAAGAGTGTATTGGCGTTCAACCTGTCTTATCTCTTTGATCGCAAAGACCTGCTTGGCGATGGCATGACCGATGTGATGGCCCTGCTCGCCAAAGGGACCATTCGGCCCCCGCCGGCGACGGCCTACGCCTTCGCAGACGTGGCTCAGGCCCACAAAGACATTCAGTCTGGAAACACTACCGGCAAGCTGGTGCTGGTGATTTAGGACGTCGTACGCTCGATACAGGCCGGTCGTGAGAACGGATCGCCATCGTTGTCGAGCCCGTCCCACACCCACTCGCCCGCATCGCAAGGGGCACGACGTCGACGTCAGGCCGCGACGCATCCGTCGGGCCCGATGCGCTCCAGGGCCCCCGCCATGATCAGTGTGGCGTCCCCGAATTCATGGGCCAAGAACCCTCGGTTCTGGGCGGTGGCATTGGCGGCCATCAACACCTCTCGGGGGGCGAAGGCCGACATCAGCTCGAAGTGGCTCTCTCCGGGCTCGTGCAGGTTGGACAGCAGGCCGTGCACCACCTGCGGCGTGTACGCGGGAGTGAGGATCAGATCCGTGACTGACTCGCCGGGCACGAGGGCGCCAGCCTGGTGGACGCGACCCTCCAAGGCTCGGGTGACGGTGGTGCCCACCGCGAGCACCCGTCCACCACTGCGGTGGGTTTGCTGGATGGCCCGGACCGTCTGCTCGGGAATGTCGGACCGTTCGGGCAGCGGCAGGCGTCGGTCGAGGGCGCCTCCGTCAATGCTCGACAGGCCGGCCCCGTGGGTGAGCTTGGCCAAGCCGACCCCCCGGCGCATGAGGGGAAGCAGCATGGACCACGTCAGGGGCCGCGCCGCCGATGGCATCTCGACGGCCCAGGGCCGCCCTGCGAACGCCGTCTGAACCGCGCTCATCGGCACCTCCTGGTCCATATAGGCGTACTGAACGGCGCGACCGTGGCGGTAGAGTGCGGCCCAGACGTCGGCGCTTCGAAACGCCAGCGTCGCCAGCCGACGGTCTTGGAGGTGCACCACTTCGCCGATGAGATCGGGCCCGACGAATAATCGGTCACCGACGGCCAGAGTGGGCGGAGCTGGCCGATCTTGGGTGGGGGTGCGCCAGTCTCCACCGCCGAGCAGCGCCACGGGCCACCGATTTTGGGTGGGCGCCGACATCAGCCGGATCTCCACAGGCTCGCCGCGTTCGGAGGTTGCGTGCAGGCTCGCAGGCAGGGTGGCGGCGTCGTTGACCACCACAAGGTCACCTTCGTTGAGCGCGTCCGCCATGCGCGAGACGCCAGTGGTGGCCCAGCACCCGCAACCGGGATCGATGACGAGCAGTTGTTCGGTTCCGCGGCGGCGTTCGACGTGATTGGCAGCGTTCATGAGCGCACCCCTTCCGCCAGGTGGCGTCCGCTGGGTGCGGACTCCGCCAGGGTAGCGATGCGGTGGGCCACCTCGGCCGGGTCGGCCAGGGTGCTCGGGTCGGCGTCGGGCAGGGCATCGCTGTGCATTTGCGTGTTCATCTCTCCTGGATCGATGGCCAGAACGCGAACACCGGTGCCGTCGAGCTCGGCGCTGAGGGTGGCACTCAGGTGGTCCAGCGCGGCCTTGCTCGCGGCGTAGCCCCCCCAGTTCTCATAGTGATTCACGGCGGCATCCGAGCTGATGTTGAGGATGAGTCCTTGGCCGCGAAGCACCATATTTCCGGCGACAGCCCGCGTGAGCGCGTGGGGCCCGATGGTGTTGACAGCGAAGGTGTGGGCCAGTGCCGAGGGTGACAGGTCCAAGAGCAGGGGCAGGGGCACGGGACCGAGCGTGCTGGCGTTGTTGATCAACACGTCGATGGGGCCTGCTTTGGCGACGGCCTCGGCGATGAGTGGATCGGCGCGGTCCGCGTCGGCCACGTCTGCGGCGATCGCGAAGACGTTCAGCCCGTCCGCGACCAAGGGTTCGAGGCTCGCCCGAAGAGCGGCGCCGTCGCGGGCCACAC
>JBGCER010000044.1:0-4580 GCA_045106515.1 Myxococcota bacterium | reverse complement strand
TTTGCCATCGCCGCGATCCTCGGCTTTGAGCTGATTACCAAGGTTCCGCCTACGCTGCACACCCCGCTCATGTCGGGTAGCAACGCGATCTCGGGCGTGACCGTCGTGGGCGCCCTGTATTGCTTGGGTGCCGGCGACTCGGAGCTGGCCCGCTGGTGCGGTCTGATCGCACTGATCGCGGCGACCATCAATGTGGTCGGAGGGTTCATCGTCACCGACCGCATGCTGTCCGCCTTCAAGAAGAAGGAGGCGAGGTAAGCCATGGATTGGATTGACTGGAAGTACCTCTATCTCGTGGCGACCCTCGCGTTCGTCTTTGGCATCAAGCGCCTGTCCAAGGTCAAGACCGCTGCCAGCGGAAACCGCCTAGCCGCGATCGGCATGGGCATCGCGGTGATCGCCGCGTTGATCCTCGTTGGCGGATTGACGTGGTGGATGGTGATCGTGGGCATCGGTATCGGCTCGGCCATCGGCTACCGCCTCGCCAAGACGGTGCCGACGACCGAAATGCCTGAGCTTGTGGCCGGCTTCAACGGCCTCGGCGGCGTTGCGTCGACGTTTGTGGCGCTGGCGTCTGTGGCAAGCATCGCGGGTGTTGTGGCCGACAAGCGGACCATCATGGACATGATGGACATGTTCGGTGCGGCCACGGTGCCGGCGACGCTCCTGATTGGCACCGCGACATTCTCTGGCAGCATCCTCGCCTACCTCAAGCTGGGCGGCAAGAAGATGTCTCACCCGCTTAGCGGGTCGAACCGCCACTACGGCAACATCGGCCTAGCCGCCGCCGTGCTCATCCTCAGCCTGTGGATGGTCTATTCCACTGGAGCGGGTGGCGTGTGGACGTCGACGATTCTCTTGGTCGTTGTTTCCCTGGTCCTGGGTTGCTCGCTGGTGATGCCCATCGGCGGGGCGGATATGCCGGTGGTCGTGGCGCTGCTCAACTCCTACTCGGGGATCGCGGCTTCGGCATCTGGGTTCATCATCGGCAACCAGCTGCTCATCGTCGCCGGTGCGCTCGTCGGTGCGTCCGGCCTCATCCTGACGCAAATCATGTGCAAGGCCATGAACCGCTCGCTGACCAACGTCTTGTTGGGTGGTGTCGGCGGGGATGACGCCGTGGCCGAAGACGCCCGCGAGTACGAGAACATCAAGTCCTCGTCGGCCGAAGAGGTTGCGATGCTCTTCGACGGTGCGAGCTCGGTGATCATGGTGCCCGGTTACGGCCTCGCCGTGGCCCAGGCCCAGCACACCATCCGCGAGTTGGGCGAGCTGCTCGAGTCCCGCGGGGTCGACGTGCGCTACGCCATCCACCCGGTGGCGGGGCGGATGCCGGGCCACATGAACGTGCTGCTCGCCGAGTCCGACGTGTCCTACGACAAGCTGTTCGAGCTCGACGACATCAACAGCGACTTCAGCAACACCGACGTGGTGGTTGTGGTTGGCGCCAACGACGTGGTCAACCCGGCCGCGCGCGAGGACCCGACGAGCCCGATCGCGGGCATGCCGATCCTCGACGTCGACAAGGCCCGCACCTGCGTGGTCATCAAGCGTTCGCTCTCCCCGGGCTACGCGGGCATCAAGAACCCGCTGTTCGAGAAGGACAACTGCCTGATGGTCTTCGATGACGCCAAGGTGGCTCTCGAAGCCATGGTGCGCGAGGTCAAGGACCTCTAGGACCTCCACGTCCACTCCAGCGGAGTGGACCGGATACGAAAGCGGCCGCGTTCTCTCTTCGGGGACGCGGCCGCTTTTGTATCTAGAACGAGGCGCGGTGCGCCCCTTCTGCCCGCCTACGGCGCGTTGAGCAGGTGGTGCACCCAGATCGCGACGCCGTAGCCCAGGGCGATGACCGGGGTCCACTTGAGGTGGCGGGTGAACGTGTAGACGCCGTGGGCCGAACCCATGAGCGCCACACCGGCTGCCGATCCGACCGACAGCATGGAGCCGCCGACACCCGCGGTCAGGGTGACCAGCAACCACTGGTAGAGGGACTCGGGGGTGTGGGTCAGTGCCGAGGCCGGCATGGCCGGATCCATCTGCGGGTTCATGCCGAGCACGGCAAACATCACCGGGACGTTGTCGAGGACGGCGGACGCGACGCCGACCGACACGTTGGCCCAGAAGGGTCCAACCGCGGGGCCGTAGAGATACTCGGATGCGACTTCGAGGTACATCAGCTCCTGCAGGCCACCCACGCACATGATCACACCGAAGAAGAAGAGCATGGTGTCCCACTCCACTTCTCGCACGCTCTTGAACACGTCCAGGGGCTCACCGATCTTGCGCCGGTTGTGGCGGAAGCCGCGGATGAAGCCGTAGAGCATGAAGTAGCTCAGGCCTGTGGTCATGCCGAGGAAGGGCGGCAGGTGCAGGAACGCGTGGAAGAACACCGCCGTGGCGATGGTCGCCAAGAACAGCAGGATCACCGTGAGCCAGCCCGGCCGCAGCTCGACCGTGGTGGTTAGGGGGGCGGGCTTCTCCTTGGGGATGAAGAAGTGCATGCAGATCGCGGGGACGAGCCAAGCCACGATGGACGGAAGCAGGATCTGCACAAACTCTTCGGTGTGCACGTGGCCTTTCTGCCACACCATGAGGGTCGTGATGTCGCCGAACGGGGAGAAGGCACCCCCCGCATTGGCCGCGACCACGACGTTGGTACAGGCTGCCGCGATAAACCCTACGTTGCCCTTACCCACCGTAACCACGACGGCTCCCATCAGGAGCGCGGTGGTTAAGTTGTCGGCGATCGGCGAGATGATGAACGCCAGTAAGCCTGTGGTCCAAAACACGGCTCGAAGGCCGAATCCCGAAGACACGAGCCAGGCGTTGATGCGCAAGAACACGTTGTGCGCGCCGATGGCCGAGATGTAGGTCATCGCGACCATCAAGAACAAGAACAGCGCGCCGTACTCGCCGACGTGGTGCATGACCCGCTCTTCGAGGTGGTGTGACGTCAACCCGTCCCACACGCGCTCGCCAGCGTTGGTAGCCTCCGTGGTCTCCGCGATCCGCGCGTTGACTCGACTATCGCCGTTGTAGGCGATCGCGGTCAGGATCCAGATGGCCCCCGCGGCGAGGATGACGGGCTTGGACTTTCGAAGCTTGATGACATCCTCGAGCACCACCAGGAGGTAGGCGATGCCGAAGATGGCCAAGCAGATCATCCCGAGTGTGGACCCGGTGAAGTCGAAACGCTGAGGAACTTCTGCAAGCACTGTTGGCGCAAGGGGGTTAAGGAGAGGGGGCCGAGAGGGTCTCCACTCTCGCGGTTGGAGTCCAGGTGTTTTGCTCCTCACCGACGGTGTGGGGCACTGGAATCAGATCGGCAGGTCGTCGGGGGGTGCCGCCAAATTCTCTATGGCCGGTTCCGCTGGTGCGACGGATGGGAGCGGTGGGCTGACGTTCTACAACCCGCCCGGGTCGCGAACCCTTGGTGGCGAGCATGTTGTGGCGTTTCCGCGCGCGGTGCCCGGCCCTCGAGCCGTGCGCTGTGGGTGTCGCCAGCGCCCGCAGGCTACGGGTTGGCGGTGTGCATCTCGTGCCAAGCCAGCATGCCGCCCACCACGTTGGTGGATTGGGTTCGGTCGTACGCTTCCAAGACGCTCAGGCCCGCCGATGAGCGGAATCCGGATCGACAGATCACGAGCACGGGACGGTCCGAAGGGACTTCGAAGGCCCGTGCGCGCAGCTCAATCAGGGGGATGTTGACGCTGCCTTCGATGTGGCCCTCGGCAAACTCTCCAGGGCCCCGGACGTCCAACACAAACGGGGGCGGCGTTGCTGCAAGCTGTGCGGCGGCTTCGGTGACCGTGGCGCGCTTGGTCTTGGCGATCCACTCGGGGTCCTCGCCCATCGATGCGATGCCCCCGCGCAGAAATCCGAGCATGTTGTCCAGGCCGATGCGCCCCAGCCGGATCGCGACCTCTTGCTCTCGCCCTCGGCCGGCGACGACGACGATAGGGAGATCCAGATCGAGCAGGGTGCCCGCCCACGTGGCGAACTTTCCAGACAGCCCGATGTTGATCGAGCGAACGATGTGGCCGTCTGCATACTCAGGTTCTTCGCGGGCGTCGAGCACTTGGGCCCCGCCTTCGATGGCGTCGAGAAACTGCTGCTTGGACAGTGACTGCATGCCACGCTGCACCACGGTGTCCATGACCTGTCGCTGCTTGCGATTGAGCATCGCGTCATGGGGGAAGTACTCGGGCACCTTGGGCTGGTCCGCGGTGACCTGCGCGACAAACTCATCGCGGGTCATGGGCTGCAGCGCGTAGTTGGTTTCGCGCTGGGCGCCGATCGTGGACACCGTGTCTGTGCTGAGGTTCTTGCCGCACATCGAACCCGCCCCGTGCCCAGGATAGACGAGGGTCTCATCCGGAAGGGTCATGAGCTTCTGGTGGAGGCTGTCGTAGAGCTGTTGCGCAAGGTCCTGCGCCGTGCAACCCACCGAGGACATGAGGTCCGGGCGCCCAACGTCGCCGATGAACAGGGTGTCGCCCGTGAGCACGGCCTGGGCCGTCTCCTGGCCTGGCTCCGTCACCGTCAGGCAGGTGCTTTCGGGGGTATGCCCCGGGGTC
>JBGCER010000043.1:0-2805 GCA_045106515.1 Myxococcota bacterium | reverse complement strand
AGGCGACATCATCATCACCGAGGGCGACCCTGGGAACAGCCTCTTCATTCTGACCACCGGGGTGGTCAAGGCCTTCCTGAAGAGTCCAGGCACCGAGGGCCAGAGGCTCGTGCGCACCATGACCGAGCACTGCCTGGACCAAGATCGGGCCTCCGACGCCGAGAGAGCACTCGCAAACCTCTCTATTGCACCGCGAGACCTGGCGCGCCGGGTCGAGCGGGCCCGCCGCCGAAGCGCCGTGGGGCTGAGTGGCCGATCCGAGCAGACCATGATGCGGGCCGCCCTCATCGGCACGACACTCGTCGCTACGGCCGCAGCGATCTGGCTGGTGGGCCCACCTGGCATCGCCATCGCCGTCGCCGGGCTGGGAGGCCTAGCGGCACACCTGGGCACGCGTCTGGCCCTGTAGGGCCGGCCTCTCTCGATTGGGCTCAAGGGTGTCCGGGTCCGCCACATACATGTCGAACTCGACCCGACCCCGCCCGTTGTCATCGGCCGTGACGGAGACGTCTCCCGAGAAGACCTGCAAAAAGTCTTGGAAGTTCGGGTAATCCGCCGCTCCGGGGCCCTGGGGATTGCACGCGAGCTCAAAGACCTGGGCGGTTCCGGCCCCGATCACATTCCCCGGGTCGATAGGCGGCCCGAAAAAGCCGGTGAGGGTGCTATTGCTGGGAGAGTCGAACACGATCTGGTCGGTGCAGATCTCCGGGGTTTCTTGCACCGCCGCCACCCAGGTATCGCAGTCCCGCCGCTCCCCGGGCGCGCTAATCCAGCACTCTTGGAGCGACTCGACAATCAAGAGTGCACCGGGGTCGCCGCTGGCATCTGCGCAAGGCACGATCGTCGTTCGCCCCACAGCGAAACCCGCCTCTCCAGAAAGAGAGTCACCGCAGCCCGCCAAGAGTACACACACACAGAAGCACCGAATCATAGGTCTCCACGCACCGCACGAGACTATCGTGACTCATTTGGAGCCACTCGACCACACTCCCGTAGTCACGCCCTTGCTTCGACGCACGAAGTGCAAGACCCTTCACGTATGAGTCAGAATCCCACAAACGCGTCCTTGCTCACGTCCTTCGCCCAGAAGCCTCTCAACGAGATGCTCGGCGCCGTGTCGGCGGACGGCCAGGCCGTCAAAGCCCTCATGGGCCTCGCTGTGGCCGCCGAGGCCCTCGCGACCGCGGGCATTCAGCCCGAACCGCTACAAGATGCTCTAGGAATCTTGGCGTTGAGCCAAGACTTTAGCACCGTGGGAATTTGGCGGCATACCGGCGAACCCGAGGGCGCGTACGCCCTGCACGCGCGCTGGAGGGCCTCCGACGAACCCGTGCCGACCCAACTCAAGGCCGTCGATTGGGGCCTGGAGTGGCTCCACAACGCCATCCGCGACGGCGAAATCATCGAGGTTTGGTACAACCAAAGCCCGCAATCGGACCGGCTTTTGGAGCTGTTCGGCGATGAGTCACTGCTACTGGTGCCCATCGAAGGCATCAGCGGCTACTGGGGCGTCGCCATGTTCGCGACGCGTCGGGGACAGCGAACCCCCTGGAGCGCCGAGGCCAAGAGCTGTCTGCGCACCTTTGCCACCATCGTCGGTGCAGCGGTTCGACGAGAGCAGACCCGCGCCAACCTCGGTCGAATGCGGGCCGCCCTCGAGGCCTCCCGACGAGAGGAAGGCCTTGCGACGCTGGCCGCTGGTATCGCCCACGACGTGGGCAATATGCTAGCGGTCTTGCGCGCCGGCATGGACCTCGCCGTGGCCAAGGGCCAGATGGACCAAACGGCCGCCGAGCGCATCGATCGTTCGGTGGACACCGCGTCGGCCATGGTCGAGCAACTCTACGCCTTCGCCGGCCTAGAACCTCGGACGCGCGTGCCGGTGGACTTGCGGCGCCTCATCGACCGCGGGCTGCGGGTCCTCGACCCCACCCGACCCGAGCATACCCACGTCAAGCTCAACTTCTCGGACGGGCTCCCGCCGGTGCTCGGAAACGTGACCCAGGTGGGCCAGATTATCGGCAACTTGGTGATGAACGCCTTAGAAGCCCTAGAAGCCAAAGGCGGCACCATCACGATTGGTGCCCGGGCCGAAGACCGGTCCGAGCCTGGTGTCTTGTTGTGGGTGCAAGACGATGGACCCGGCGTGCCCGTGGAGGTCCAGCCCACGCTCTTCACGGCATTGTCATCTACGAAGGGCGCAAGACGCGGCATTGGACTCGCCAGCGCGTCCGGTCTCGTTCGATCGCACGGCGGTACCTTGCGGTTGGTGGCCACCAAAGACCCTGGAAGCCGCTTTGAAGTCTGGCTTCCTGCGGCCACGTCCCCAGAACAGGCCTAGTTCAGCTCGATCTCTGCTTGTTGGGACGGCACGCGGACCTGCCAGGTACCTAGGGCCAGATCAGAGAGGGTGAAGCCCATGTCGTAGACGCAGGTGCAGTCACAGGGCTCCTTCGCCTTGTCCTCGTACACCACGTCGATTCCCGTGCCTTCCTCATCGGTGCGAGCTTGAACCTCGACCTCGTGACAGCAGTTGAGTTCCACGGCGCGATGAGCCACCACGATGGCCCGGTCTTGACCCGTGAGCAGCAGCTCCTCTCGCGGTGGCTCTTCGGGATCGAACTCTAAACACTCCGAGATCGCGACGCCATCGACCACAACCGCTTCGCCCGGACCCCCACACGACGCCAGCGTCAAGATCGCACAGACCCAACCCGACCTCATCTCGCCCTCCCGAATCTCCTCACGATACCCAGCATCTCGTCTGAGTGGAAGAAAGCTTGGTGCAGGACGAGCATGCCGGCA
>JBGCER010000042.1:0-20145 GCA_045106515.1 Myxococcota bacterium | reverse complement strand
ACGTGCGCCCACGCCCGTCTCCCGCTGACCGGTGGCGATCTGGCGGCGCTGGACATCAGCCGCAAGATGCGTCTTCGCTTGCTGTCCCTGGGTCTGCTGTCTACCTGCGGAACCGACGAGAACAAGAGCTACGCGGTGCACCCGCTCGTTCGCAGCTGCCTGCGGATCCGCGAGATCTTGGACTTCGACACACTCGTCCGCGTCGGCCGTCTCCATGCAGCCAAGGGCAAGGAGCTCGAGGGAGCGGACCGGGTCGCCCACGTGCAAGAGGCCAACCGCTGCTTTGTGGCCGCCCGCAACGGTCGCGAGACCATCAAGCTCAAGTACCCCGACTACGATCCCGAGATCGAGTCGGCGACCGGCATGATCCGCTCGCAACGCCCGCACTTCGACATGGCCCAGCAGCGCATCGTGTGGGTGCTCAACCAGGGCACCGGCAACTCGGACGCGCACTTGCTCAAGATGGAGCTCATGCGCCGTCTTGACGCGCCTCGTGAAGCTCAAGAAGGCGCGATCCAAGCGGCTCTTGAGCAGGCGCCAGTGGCCGAAGTCTTCCAGGACGCCTGCACCTACTACCTGGTGCGTCGCGCGCGCCCCAAGGCCATCGGGGTCTTGGAGCAGGGCGTTGCGGCCATGCCAGGAGAGGCTCGCCTTAAGACGCGCTTGGCCAGCTTGTTGCTGCGCCAGGGTCGTCGGAACGAGGCCCTTGAGCTGCTCCAGAACGCCATGGACCAGGCGCCGATGCTGCCCGATCCTTACGGCCTCATGGGCATGGCTCGTTACGATGAGGGTGCGGAGTCGCTGTCTCGTGCCGAAGAGCTTCTGCGCGAAGCCGTACGGCTCGCGCCCGAAGATCGGGTGCAGATCCCCCGGCTCATCACGGTTCTTTTGGCCAAGGCCCGCGTGGCGCCCGTCGATCAGATGGCCGCCATCCGCGACGAGGCTCGTGAGCTGCTGGCCCCCATCACCCGCGACGACAGCAAGAGCGCCGAAGGCTTCTTGATGCTCGCCCGCTTGGAGCGCGAGTCCAACAACCTGGAGCGCGCCGAATGGCTGCTCAAGCAGGCTCGCAAGCACACCGAGAAGCGCAAGGGCGTTGGCAACCGCCTGCGCCTTGAGTGGGCCCGGATCAACACCCAGCGTGGTGAGCTCGACAAGGCCGAGGCGGAGATCCGTCAGCTCGTCGAGCGGGATCAGGCCAACCCCAGCCTGTTCATCGCCCTGTCCGAGGTTCTCGAAGCCCGGCAGCTGTTCATCCCCGCCCACGCGGAGCTGCTCCGTGCCAGCGAGCGGGTTGCTGCGAATACGCTGCAAGGTCAGCATGTGCAGACGCAGTTGAAGCGCCTTCAGGCCGTCATCGAGGCTCAAGCCGCCAGCGTTGGCGCGGCCCCCACGCCGACCGAGTCGATCGACGTGGGCCCCAAGCCTCCTCGGCCTGTGGACCACGCGCGCACGATTCGACGCCCAGCGAATGCGGGTGAAGATGCAGCGGCTGGCGCTTCGGCGACTGCCGGAGAGTCGGCGGAAGAAGCCGTGAAGCCCATGCTGGACAAGGCTGCCGGCCTCGTAGCAGCCGCGGCCGGCGCGGTCGTGGAGACCGTCGCCAATATGGTCGACGATGTGCAAGGCAAGTCCGACCCTGAGGGCGACGCGAAGGCCGGTCAGAACGCAGAAGAAGTCGTGGGCAAGGTCGGGCAGAGCGTGGCTGAAGGCCTGGCCTCGGCGGTTCATGTGGTGGCAGATACGGTGGCGGATGTGGCTGAGTCCGTGTCCGATGCCCTGGACGGTGGCGCCAAGTCCGACGGTCCGGCGGACCTGGGCGAGGCGGACGACGCCACCGAAGAGTCCTAGAGCGCACGTTCCACGTGGAACAAAAGCCCAGGGCGACGAGAGTCGCTCTGGGCTTTTTGCGTAGGGTCACCGGACGGCTGATGCGACAGGCGCGACGACTAGTCGTCCTGCGTGTAGTGAATCACTGCGGCCGTGAAGAAGTTGGCGTCGTTGGTGCCAGGCTCGGTCTTGTAGAGGTCGGTCGCGTAGGTGCCGTCGGCGGTCATGCGCCACAGGTGGTTGTCCCAGGCGCCGTTGGCTCCGGTGCGGTTGGAGTTCACCGCAAAGTAGAAGTCCCCGGTGTCGTCTTCGATGCTGAAGCTCTGCGGAGTCCAGTCGGTGGTGGGGAAGCGACCTAAGAACCGCATCTCATTGACCGATTCGTTCCATTTGAACATGCCCATGGACGGGCCCTCGGTCTCGTCGGTGTAGGACGCCATCGCGAAGGTGGTGTCGAAGCGCTTGTGTTGGGCCTGCTGGAAAGATGGCCCAGGCTCTTCGGGGTTGGACGGCGTGATGAGGGTGTACCCATCATCCGGGTGCCACTTGGCGACGCCGCCGAAGAAGCCGAGCAGCAGGACCTCGCGGGTCTCGGTGTTGGTCGACAGGGCCCAGGCGCACATCTCGTGGCTCTCGTCTTCCTCTAGGCAGGGCCACTGTGCCACCGTGGACCAAACCCCACTTTCGTCGAATTTTAGGAGTCGGTCTGCGGCGGCCACCAGGTAGTAGCCGTCTTGGTGCATGGTGAAGTCATTGATGCCGGGAGGCGGGTCGGGCTCGTCCTCGGCATTGAGCCATTCGAAGTCATCGGGGATGGATGCGACGGCGGTGACCGAGCCGTTGATGTCGTATTTGTAGATGCCGCTGCCGTTCCAGCCCACGAAGGTGCGTAGGTCGCGATCCAGGGATGCGTAGGTCATGGCGAGGGGCTCGGTGGTGCCAATGCGGCCCTTAAAGTCCCCCAGCGGGTCTGCCAGGAAGAGTGACACGCCGGTGTTCTGGTCCACTTCCCACGCCACCACGCGGCTGAACTCCTCGTCGATCCGCCCGTCGCAGTTGTTGTCCTTGTCGTCGCCCGGCTCTTCGTCGAAGGCGGGATTGACGAAGACGTCATTGTCGTCGCAGTCCTCGGGAGGGCAGAATCCATCCCGGTCGGCGTCCGGCGTACAGGGCACATCGGTATCGGTGTCCGAATCGGTGTCGGTGTCGGTGTCGGTGTCGGTGTCGGTGTCTGCTGCCGTGTCCGTTGGTTCGGTGTCCCCGTTGCAGGAGAGCAGGGCAAGAGTCAGCGCTAGCGCAAGGTGTCGCATGGGGGCGTCTCCACGGGGTCCGTCATTGCACGCTACACTGTAGCGACGGAGGTGGCTATGGACACCGAAGATCTGGGCTTTGACGTAGAACTGTGGGATGGCGATGTGCCGCCTTTGCCGCCCGAGGCGGACGAGCCGTCGCCGCGACCGGCCGCTAGCCCGGCGTCGTCCGGAAGAACGAATACCCACTTGTTCACCTTTATCGTGGTGATTTTCGCGGCGCTGGAGCTGCAGGCCATCTTGGTTTTGATGGGCACCGCAGAGGGCGGGCACGCCGAGGCCATCACCTGGGCCTTTGGGGGCGTGTTTTTGTTGAGCACCTTCCTGTGGTTGTTCGGCGGCATGCTCTGGTTCAACCGGAAGTGGGAACAGCATCGATAGGGGTGGGCGCAACGGCCGCGCCTGATCCGCCGTCGTGCGCTCAAGGCTTATTGACGGATGGCCGATCCTCCCTCGTGGGAGCGGCATGGCTTGGTTCTTGCGTCAAATCTGCGGCGGGCTCGACCGGACGACCGCTGAGCCGATCGACCTGCGTCGCCGCGCGACGGTTGGGTGGCTGATCTTCACGATGACCGCTCTCGCGGTCACGTTCTTCTTGGTCAACCTCGTGCTGCCGCTTACCGGCAGCCCTTGGGTCGCGGGCAGTGCGGCGCCGATCGGCATCGCCCTGCTGCTGCTGCACGGCTCGGGTCGGGCGCCGACGCTGTCCGCCCATGCGCTCGTGTTCTCGGCGTGGTTGACGGTGATGGTTAGCCTGGCGCCCTATGGGATGTACGGACCGGCGTGGTCTGGGACGCTGTTGGTCCCGATTGTGGCCACGATGGTCCTGCCGAAGTGGGGTGGCCTTTTTTGGGGTGCGGTGGCGGGGGTGAGCCTGACGGTGGTGGTCACGGTGTGGCCGGTGGACCCCAGCACCGGGGCCTCGATGGCGGCGGACGCCCCGATTGGTGGCCCGTCCGTCTTCCTCATCAATGGTTTGATGATGCTCGGCTTCGTCACAGGGACCCTCCAGGTCTTCCGGTCCAACGAAGATCACTTTTCGCGCACCTTGCAGCGGGTCGTGAGCACGCTGGAGGGGGAGATTGGTGTTCGGCGAAAGGCCGAGCTGGACGCCATGCAGGCGAGCCAGGCCAAGTCCCAGTTCCTGGCGACCATGAGCCATGAGATCCGCACGCCCATGAACGGCGTGCTCGGCGCGTCTGAGCTGCTCGGTGGCACCGCCCTGGAGCCCCACCAGCGGGAGCTCCTGGACACGATCGAGTCCAGCGCGGACCTCCTGCTGGCGTTGATCAACGATGTGCTGGACCTGTCCCGGTTGGAGGCCGGTCGGGTGCAGCTGGAGCGCTTGCCGGTCCAGGTCCGCCGCCATCTGCCTCGGATCTTGTCCCCCGTCAAAGTTCAGGCTGAAGCCAAGGGGCTGCGCTTCGAGGTCGTGGTGGATGAAGACGTGCCGCAATGGCAGCTCCTCGACCCGACTCGCTTGGGTCAGATCGTTCTGAACCTGGCGAGCAACGCCGTGAAATTTACCTCCAAGGGATCGGTGGTGCTGACGGTGCGGGTCGAGGGTGAGCGGCTGCAGCTGCAGGTTGTGGACACCGGCATCGGCATTCAAACGGACGATCAAGAGCGGCTCTTTCAGCCCTTCGTGCAGGCCGAGGCCTCTACCAATCGCCGCTTCGGAGGGTCGGGGTTGGGGTTGTCCATCGTGCGTCACCTGACCCGCGCGATGGAGGGCGAGGTGCGGATGGACTCGACTCCGAATGAGGGCAGCACGTTCACGGTGCAGATCCCACTATTGCCGACGGAGGAGCCTAGTAATCTGGACGAGCTGACCTTGAGGTCCGAGGCGTCCGCTCCGGAGCATCCGCTTCGGGTGTTGGCGGTGGACGACAACCCTGTCAACCGGATGGTGGTGCAGCGCATGCTCCAGACCTTGGGTGCAGAGGTGCAGGTCGCCGTCGACGGCGAGGAGGCGCTTCGGATGCTTCAGGAAGGCATGTTTGACCTCGTGTTTATGGACGTTCACATGCCGAGATTGGACGGCTTGCAGGCGACGCGTCAGCTTCGCGCGAATGGAAATTCGATCGCGGTCGTGGGCCTGTCTGCGGCGGTGCAGAACCAGGATCGGCGAAATGCCCTCGATGCGGGCATGGACGACTTTTTGGTGAAGCCGGTGCGCCTGCCGGAGCTCCGCCGAGCCCTCGGTCGCCTGTCGGGCGGGACCTACAAACTGGCCAGCTAGCTGTCCGTGGGTAGGTTGGGGCTCGGAGTTTGCCATGCCATTTCAGCCGACCCTCATCGAGGCGGGTGCCCCACAGCTGCCCCGCGCCTTTCGCCTAGAGAGCGCTCACACGCCGACGGGGGACCAGCCTGCCGCCATCGACGCCTTGCTCAAGGGTCTTCGGGCGGGGGAACGTCACCAGACGCTGCTGGGCATCACGGGGTCGGGCAAGACCTTCACCATGGCCAACGTCATCGCCCAACATGGGCGTCCGACCTTGGTCCTGGCGCCCAATAAGACGCTGGCAGCCCAGCTCTACGGGGAGCTTCGCGGCCTCTTTCCAGACAATGCTGTGGAGTACTTTGTCAGTTACTATGACTACTATCAGCCTGAAGCCTACGTACCGAGCAGCGACACGTACATCGAGAAGGACTCGCTGGTCAATGAGCAGATCGACCGCTTGCGACACTCCGCCACCAAGGCCCTGCTCGAACGCAATGATGTGATCATCGTGGCCAGCGTGTCGTGCATCTACGGACTCGGTTCGGCCGAGGCGTACGCGGGCATGCTGCTCTTGCTGGAGCAGGGGCAAGAGATCCGCCGCCGCGACATCTTGCGGAAGCTGGTCGACCTGCACTACGACCGCAACGAGAGCGACTTTCACCGTGGAACCTTCCGGGCGCGCGGGGATGTGATCGACGTGTTTCCGGCCTCGGCCGACGACTATGCGGTCCGAATCGAACTCTTTGGCGACGAAGTCGACAGCATCAAGATGTTTGACCCCCTGAGGGGCACGACCTTGGGCAGCCTAGAGCGGGTGAGCGTCTACCCGGCCAGCCACTATGTGACGCCCAAAGACAAGCTAGAAAAAGCAATAAAGGGCATTCGCGAGGAGCTGATCGAGCACCTGGTGGTCTTGCGCGGGCAGAACAAATTGCTCGAACCGCAGCGGCTGGAGCAGCGGACGTTATTCGACCTGGAAATGCTCCAAGAGCTGGGTCGTTGCAAGGGAATCGAGAACTATAGTCGCTACCTCTCCGGCCGGGCGCCCGGGGAGCCGCCGCCCACGCTCATCGAGTATTTCCCCAAGGGCTGGCTCTTGGTGGTGGATGAGTCTCACGTGGCGGTTCCGCAGGTCGGTGGCATGTACAAGGGCGACCGGGCCCGCAAAGAGACCTTGGTGGATTTCGGCTTCCGCATGCCCAGCGCCATGGACAACCGGCCGTTGCGCTTCGACGAGTTCGAGGGTCTGGTCGAGCAAGCCGTCTACGTGTCGGCCACTCCCGGCAACTATGAAAAGGAGTACAGCGAAGACCGCGTCGTCGAGCAAGTGATTCGCCCCACAGGCCTGCTCGATCCGACGGTCGAGGTTCGCCCAGCGGGCATTCAGGTCGACGATGCGCTCAAGGAGATCCGAGATCGGGTCGAGCGCGGACACCGGGTGTTGGTCACCGTGCTGACCAAGCGGATGGCCCAAGAGCTCACGGACTACTACCAAGAAATCGGCGTAAAAGCTCGATATCTGCATAGCGACATCGACACCCTGGAGCGGCACGAGATCTTGCGTCTGCTGCGGGTGGGCGAGTTCGATGTGCTCATCGGCATCAACCTGCTTCGCGAGGGCTTGGACCTTCCAGAGGTCAGCTTGGTGTGCATCATGGATGCCGATAAGTCGGGCTTCCTCCGCAATGAACGGAGCCTGATCCAGACCATCGGTCGCGCGGCTCGAAACGCTGAAGGCCACGTGGTGTTGTACGGAGACCAGGTCACGCTGGCCATGAAGATCGCCATGGACGTGACGGCCGCTCGACGCACGGTGCAGATCGCGTACAACGAAGAGCACGGCATCACGCCCACCACCATCATCAAGTCCATCGAAAACCCACTCGCGGCCTTGGTCAGTGGCGACTACGTGGAAGTGGGGCTTGAAAAGCGAGGTCGCAAGGGCCGGACCGTGGCCGAAGACATCAACCCAGCGAAGCTGCCTAAGCTGATTTTGGCCCTTCGCAAAGAGATGAAGGGGCACGCGTCGAAGCTCGAGTTCGAGCGCGCCGCGGAGCTTCGGGACCGAATCAAGGACCTGGAGAACATGCAGCTTGAGCTGGGCGCGAGCTGAGGGGTCAGATCGGGTAGGCTCGGGCATGGATTTTCCTCGGACCATCGCAGGCCAGCATTTCGAGTCCGCCCCCGCGTTCGCGGTCGCGGTGCAAGCCGACGCCCTGGCCGGAGGCTCCACCATCGTGGAGGGGGCCCGGCCGACCCAGTGGCTGGCGGCATCTTTGCGGGCGGGCGAGGTGGATCGCACCTTCGTCATCGCGCTGTGTGCGGCCCTGATGCGGAATCGGGCGCCGGTCGCAGTGGCGGAAGCGGCGGCGCTGGCTGGGGCCTGCGAGCTGTCTGAGCTGTCCGAGGTCTTGTCGGCGGCTGCCAGCGGGTTGGACGTGGGCGTGTTGCTCTTTCCCGATCCCAACGTGGAAGATGGCTCGGTGGAAGACGCCTTGCTCACCGGTTGGGCGGCGGTGGAACAAGATGTTGAACGCTGTGAAGGCCTGCTCGATCGGCTTCGCTACGCGGGGCTGCGAGATGTGGAGCTGCGGCTCCTGATGCGGCTGGCCACCCCGGCCAGTATCCGCGCACGGCTGCCGCAGATTTTGGCCGAAGCGCTACCGGCGGAAGATGCGGGTGCCCTGGCCATGGGCATGGTGCGGTCCTCGGACGTGGCCCAGGCAATTGTGAAGGGTGCGAGCGCACTAAATGCAGCGCAGCGCTACGCGATCTGGCATGCGGCGGTCAACGCCCAGGCCTCTCTGGCGTCCGATTCTGAGCTTCAGGCCTCGTGGCTCGCAGGGGGCGAGGCGGCGACAGATGGGCCGATTCACTAGAGCGGCGCTCCCATCGTCAGCGGAGCTCACATGGCCAGCGGCGCCTCGCCGGCAGCGACCCACGGGCGCACATCGGAAGGCGGTAGCGCCTTAAACGCCCGCTTATAGTCGGCGAATCGGCCACCACGATGCACAGCTTCGACCACGGCGGCCCCGGCGGCTTCTCCGCCTTGTGCCAGGACGTACTCGACCCAGGCCCACCGTGCGGAGGTGGCCCTCACGTCAACCCGGCCACCGAGGGTTCGAAGACCTTGTTTGATGATCTTGAGACGCCGCTCCACGGTCTTGATGCCGGCGAACGGGGTGCCATCGAGGGGAGTCATGCGCTTGGCGACGAAGGGCGCGATGCCCAGGGCGATGCGGCTGTGTGCGGCGAGCTCGGTGGTGAACGAGATCAGCTCGTCCATGTCCAGGTCTTCCTCGCCGGGAATGCCGACCATCATATAGACTTTAAGCACGTCAAAGCCCAATTCTCCAGACTGTCGTGCGCACTCGATCAGGTTCTTTTCCGACGTGCCTTTGCTGATGACGCGACGGAGGCGCTGGCTGGCTGCGTCGCTGGCTACGGTGAGGGTTCGGGCACCGGACTCCCGAAGAAGCTGTGCGATACGCGGCTTTCGAGCGACACGATCCGCCCGAAGACTGCTGACGCCGACGCCCTTGCCCGACGCGACGATGGTCTCTAGGAGGTCCACCAAGCGGGGGTGGTCGGAGATGGCGGCGCCGACCAGTCCGACTTTGGGTGCGTGGTCGGGGATGAGGTCCATGATGCGCTCGGGGGAGACCAAGCGCATGCCGCCATTGGTGCTGCGCCGCATGACGCAGAAGGTGCAGGTGCGGTGGCAGCCCCGTTCCCCTTCCAGGAGGAACATGTTGGACAGCTCGGTGTGGGGCGTCCAGATCATGGAGCGGGCAGGTAGCAGGGCGTCAGTGGCCTTCGCGACGGGGGGCAGCCGGGCTCCGTGACGTTCGGGCACGTAGCCGCCGGGAAGGGCCTCGATGACATCGAGCCATTGCTCGCGGTCTTTGCGAGCGAACCACGCTGTGGCGGCGGGGGCGATGGTCTCGTCGGCCTCGCCCAGCAGGAGCGCATCGGCGAAGGCCGCGGCGGGCACTGGATTGCTGAAGGTGATGGGGCCGCCGAGCAAGATCACTGGGTGCTGGGGTCCTCGGTCCTTGCGGAGCGGCGGGATGCCCGAGTCCTCTAGGAGCTCGACGAGGCCGGCCAGCTCTAATTCGTAGGCCAGGGAGATCGCGATGATGGGAAAGTCGCCCAACGGCGTTTGGCTCTCGATGGTGCACGGAGAGAGTCGGGCCTGGCGCCACGCTTCGGGGTCATCGGGCAAAAAAGCGCGCTCGGCGGCGATTCCCGCGTCGCGCACCTGTCGAAGCACCCACTG
Source organism: Myxococcota bacterium (assembly GCA_045106515.1). Lineage (GTDB taxonomy): Bacteria > Myxococcota_A > UBA796 > UBA796 > REDI01. Next base: position 10,502 of record JBGCER010000042.1, on the reverse strand, counting down.
AAAGCCCAGCGAAGACATGCCGGCGCGGTACGGCGAGGGGTACGCGAGGGCCATGCGATGTGGGCCTTGGACCCACGCAGGACCCACCAACACCTCATCGGCGCGGCGGTCAGCGAGCTGTTCTTGAAGATCCCATCGAGACGGCATGGGGGGCGGGTATCGCGGCGGACCGGCGTGTGGGTGGAATGCGGTGGCACCATCGTCGGTTGCAGATCCACCACAAACGCGGCAAACCTCCTTACCCCCTCCGCGCCTCTTCCCTGGAGACGCCCGCATGTTCCTCGTCTTGATTTCATTGCTGACCGCCGGCGCGGCCGAGCCCACCCAGATCACCTGGGAGCTTGGCCTCAACGGCAAGAAGATCGGCGAGCGCGAGCTCGTCGTCCGTGTCGAGGAGATCCAGGGTCTGGAGTTTCGCACCCTGCAAGCCAAGACCAAGGTCGATGGTCGGATCTTCGGCATCGACTTCGCCTATCAAGAAAAACTTACGGCCAATGCGGACATTGGGCCTGCTTCCTTCATCAATGTGGTGGAGCAAGGCGGCCGCTTGAGCGAGGTCCAAGGACGTCGCACGGGCGCGGGTTGGGTGGTGACGGTCAAAGATCCGAAGCGCACCCGCATTGATGAGATGAAAGTCGATGATGTGGACTTGTCCACCGCAGACCTGCTGGACCCCCACAGCCGGGTGCCCCTGTCCCGATTCGAGACGGCGAGGATCTTGTCCGCCGAGACCGGCGAGGTCCTGTCGGGCCCCGTGGAGCCCTTGGGCCCCTCAGATGTGCAGATCGGCGGCCAGTCGGTGGCGGTCGAAGGCTACCGGTGGTCCAATGAGCAGTTCAAAGGCACCTTCTATTACACGTCTGATGGCTGGCTCGTGCGCTTTGATACCCGCGTGATGGGCCAGCGCGTGTCCGGCGTGCTCACCGATCCGCCGCCCACGGGGGTCGATGACGCACCCATCGACGTATTCGGGCCGGGCCTAGACGCCGTGGAGTTGTAGGAGGCGCGGGCCTCTCTACGCCTGCGGGTCATCCTCGCCATCGCAATTGCTGTCGATGCCGTCGCCTGCAACCTCGGTGGCGTCGGGGTGGATGTCTGCGTTGTCATCGTCGCAGTCCACATTGTCGGTGTAGCCGTCGCCATCGGCATCGACGTCCAAGGTGAACTCGGCGCCGTACATGGCGTGTGCGGTACCGAAGTTCCCGCACCCCGCTGCGCCCAAGGCCACGCCAAGGACGATCATGGATAGAGGCACACCGCGTCCTTGCACGGGATTGGCGCAGTGCGGGCAGGTGTGGCCTGGGCTGGGCGTGGCACAACGTGGGCATGGTGTCATTGGAACTCCCCTAGAACCCCTTTGTGTACCTGTGCGGTCGGGCCTTCAGGATCCGCCGACGAATTGTGCGATCGCGTCGAGTTCCGCCTCTTGGTAAAGCGATCGGAGAACGCCGCGAATGGGGTCCCAGTCGCCACCGTCGATGGAGACGGCGTCCATCCAATGGGCGGCGCGATCCGCGGGCGGCTTGGAGGCCGTGGTGGCGAGCTCCCGGTAGGGCGCAGACGAGATGGTGCTCCAGCCGGCGAGCTGGGCGGTCGGCGCAAAAGGTGCTCCAAACGTCCAGACGGGGTCACCCAATGCGGTGCGAGCTGTGTCGCGAGCCTCGTCGTGTTGGGCGAGCCGGGAGAGCAGGTTGGCCCTAAAGACCCACGGGCGAGCCCAGCCGTGATCCTGCTGACAGGCCCGATCTGCGGTGACGGTGGCGGCGGTGGTGTCCCCCTTGGCCAAGTGCGCGGCGATGAGCTCCTCGAAGAAGGCGTGCGTCTCCCCGACACGAACTAGCAGGTAGGCTTTGAGAGGCAGGCCCGAGTCGGCGAGTTGGCCTGGAGTGTACAAGGGCTCGGGCTCGTTGACCGAGGCGAGCAGCGGCTCGGACAAGACCTCGCCATTGGCCTCTCGAATCGCCAGGTGTCGGTGCAGATGAGTGTCCGGAGAGACGGCGACGAGCTCCAGCGTGTGGGGACGCCCTGCGGGCTGGCGCACGAGCTGCGGCGCCATGGATGCGGGGGCGGTAGGCCACAGGATGAGCCCGGTTGTGCTCCCGTGTTGATCCCGAGTGAGCGGCAAGATCAGAGGGTGCAGCCCGCTGCGATCGGTGGGGTCGATGATCTCGCCACCGGCGCCGACCAGGGCCGTCAGCAAGGGGCCGAGTCGGGAGGGAGGCGTCAGTCCGGCGTCTCGGAGGACGTGTGCGTGGGTACTCATGGGTTGGGCAGTACCTTGTCCGGCTTCTCAGGCAAGTGGCGCAGGCCCATCCAGGCCATGGCCGCGATGTGAGCCGCCACGACCTCTGGGGCGGGCTTTCGGGCGTCCATCCAATACTCTCCGGCGAACGAGATCATGCCCACGATGGCGTGGGCGTAGAGGGGCGCCATTCGGCGGTCGAAGCCGCCCTCGGTAAACTGGCCGGCGAAGACCTGGCCGACGCGATCCGCTAGGTCGTGGAGTAGCCCTGTCATCCCTCCGCTTCGGCTTGTGGGCTTGTCCCGCAAAAGCACCGTGAATCCATCGGGATCGTCTTGGACCCAGGTCATGAAGGCCAGGGCCGCCTGCTCTAATCGCTGACGAGGGGGACCGTGTTGAATCGCCCCGGAGATGCGCTCGGTGACCTCGGACATGGCCCGGTCGACAACGACGGCGTACAAGCCCTCTTTTCCACCGAAGTGCTCATAGATAATGGGCTTGGAGACCTTGGCCCGACGGGCGATCTCTTCCACGCTGGTGCCTTCGAAGCCGAGTCGGGCGAACACCTGTCGCCCCACGCGGATCAACTGCTGCCGGCGTTCTTGGGCTGAGAGCCTGCGCGCCATTTTGTTGCCTAGTTGGGAGGATCGGAGGGCGCGACTGCGGAGGGTCCCTCTTCGATCTCGGTGCGCTGGAACCACCGAATCAACAGATCTTGGTCCGCGGACTCCGCGAGCGGAGCGGTGGGCTCGGGCATGGGCCGCAGCGCGATTTCCACGTAGTTCTTTCGGCCACGAACCTTGTATTTCACCGGTCGGGCGTGGAAGCCTGGTGCGCTGATGTTGAAGACCAACCACTCGTTCTTGGCGAAGGTGAACTCGTCTCCGTCGGTGGTGTAGAGCATGCTCTCGGTCCATTCACCATTCCGGTTGACCCTGGTCTTTCCCTCGGTCTTGGGCACTCGGACCACGGCGTTGGGCAGGGCCTGACCGTCGACGTCGACGACCCTCACCGTGACGGGGCGGCCCTTGCCGGCAGCCTGGGCCGCGGAGGAGCCTGCGAGGCCTGCCAGAATGAGCGATCCGGTCATCAGCGCGGTTCGAGTGGTCGTGTTCACAAGACACCTCCTGCCATGGGCAGCGTGGGTGGAGTATAGTCGGCAACCCTGACGCAGGCTCACTGCGTCCCCCACACCCCCAAGGGAGCCCGGTCGAATGCGTGCCGTAGCCCTCATCGTCTTGAGCCTCACTGTCGCACCCACCGCGTGGGCGCAGAGCGATTGTGAAGCTGAGTTTAGCGTCAACCAGTTCGTCCAGAACATGAACAAGGCCGACGGAGCACTCGCCGAGTTCGACCTCGACATGTATCGCAACGTGTTGGATCTGACGTACGCCCAGCTGCCCTGCACCCGGGACCCGCTGCACCCGAATCACATCGCCCGCTTTGGCCGGCAGAACGCCTTGGCGGCCTTCTTTGACCAAGATGAGTTGACGGTGGAGTTCTGGGGCTACGTGGCCCAGCAGAAGTCCGAGGTCTCGTGGCCCGATGACATGGGCGAAGATCACCCATTTCGTATGACCTTGGCAGAATATAGCGAGCTCACCTACGGGAGCCCGGACGGCGCATTCCTCTACCCGCCCAAGGGTGGCGCGGTGTTCGTCAACGGCTGGCTGGTCGAAGAGCCCCGCGCTTTGGTCGGCGCCCCGAACTTGGTCCAGGTGTTGGACAAGGACGGGTTGGTCATGGACACCTTCTGGATCGACGGACCCACCTTCCCCGACAAGGTGCTGCGCGGTGATGATGGCGGGGTTGCCACGCCCAGCTGGTACACCGAGCCTGACCTGTCGCTCGACCCCCGCGCTGAAGTCAAGGTCGATCCCAAGGAGCTGGCCCGTCGCGAGAGCTTGGCCGCCGAGCGACAGGCCGAGAAGGCGGCGGAAGAAGTTCGTCTGAAGGCCCTGCAAGCGTCCGCGGCCAAGGCTGCCGAAAAGCAAGCTAAAAAGCAGGCAAAGCTTGCGTTGAAGGCTGATAGAAAAGAGGCGAAGCAACGGGCGCGAGCCGAGCGTCGTGGCGAAGTCCTCATGACCGATGGCGCCCCGCCGCCTCCCCCTGAGACGTGGGTCCAGATCGACGTCGCCAAGTCCGAGGGCTTCTCCGGCCTCGAAGCCTTCGAAACCGAAGATGTGGACATCGACTGTGGCGACTTGATCTCGCTTGAGCCCAAGGCCTTGCTCGGGCGCCTGTCCGAGGACGAGGTCACCTGCTTGGAGCGGTCACTGCGCCATTCCGGTCGCCAGGTCGAGCGGGACAAGGTCAGCCGGGTTTTGGTGGCCGACGCGTACGCCAAGGGCAAGATGCACAGGTGGGAAGCTGCCATGCGGCGTCACCTCACCGATATTGATCGGTCCGACGCCGACCTCTGCTACATCTTTGCCCGCCACTTGGCACGCCAAGGTCCCGACCGTTCCATCGAGACGATTCGGTGGACCGAGCTCGCCCTGACCAACAAGGGCAAGTGGTCCGGTCCTCTGCGCCGGGACCGGGTCTACGCTCTGATGCGCCTGCGAGCCATCGCCGCCCAGCAGCGTTGGTACCAGGCTGAAAAGCACTACCTCCAAGATCCGAGCCGGACGCGCCAGGATCTGGCGATCAAGTGGCGCAATCGCACCAAGACCATGGCGCGAGAGTGGCTGGACTACTCGCTAGACGATGAAGTGAAGCTGGACTCGGCTCTCGCCTTCCAGATCTGTTTTAGCGCTGCGGGAACCCAGGACTTCTGCGACCCCCAAGTGCAGCTCTAGGACGTCGCGTCTAGGGCCTGGGGCTGTGCGCCAGCGCCCAAGCAAAGCCGCCTACATGGCGCCTTCGCAGCCTTCCTGGATGCTGGCGATCTCACACAGGTTCATGGCCGTCTTGGTGTTCATGCCCGTCTCGTTCGCGTAGGCGTACCAGTCGAGCGCCGCCTTCCGGGTCAGGTCACGCCAGTCGAGCACCGCCTCGCCGTTCTCTTCCGAGGCGTCTTCGGCAAAGGCAGCCTCTGCGGCCCGCCACTTGGACTGGGAGAGAGCGGCTCGCAGCTTGTAGAGCCGGGTGACGCGCTCGTGGTAGACGTCGCCGGTCCACGCCGCCCGCTGGCCCAGGGCCACGCCGGCCCAGTGGTAGGAGTTGGCGTAGTTCTCTGGGCCGCCGTCGTACAGGTGCAGGGAGTAGCGGTAGGCCAGACCTGGGTTCTCTTCGTCGATGGTCTCAAGGTGGCGGGCGACCAGCCACTCCCAGTCCTTGCTCTCACCGCGGGCGTGGGCATTGGCGATGAGCACGAGCGAGAGTCGCGCCTTGTCCGCGTCGTATTCGGCTTGAGATAGGGACTTTTGTACGCAAGAAACCTGGTCTTTCGTGAGCTTGCCCTTTTGGGCCATGGGCAGCACATCCCGCGGGTAGCAGCCGGGGTCGGTGCCGGGTCCGGGCTCGTTCATCACGGTGATGACGCGGTCTTCCCGAAGGTTCTGCCAGTCTTTTCCGGTGAAGCGTTGGGCGCTCGGCCCTGGGGACCAGGTGTCGACGGCGGGCAGCTCCATACCCATGGAGACGCCGTCATTATTAGAGCTAGAACCCGAACGTCCTGTGGTCGACGACCCCGAAGTCGAGGCCGTGCTCGCTGAGCCTGACCCACCCGACGTGGAGCCGCGATTGCTGCCCGATGTGGTGCCGCTGCTGGATGTGCTTCCCGATGTGGTGCCGCGATTGCTGCCCGATGTGGTGCTGCGGCTGGATGTGCTGCCCGAGCCTGACCCACCGGAAGAGGCCTGAGAGCCGCCTCGGTTCGAGGTGCCGGACCGGTTTGAGCCGCTCGACGAGCCTCCGCTTGACGATCCGCCCGTCGACGACCGGGTGGATGACCCACTCGACGACCGGTTCCCCGTACGGCTCGATGAACCACCGGACGTGGTGCTGCGACTCGATGATCCCGCCGAGCTGCGATTCCCCGAGGATGAAGACCCGGCTGTGGATGAACCCGAAGAGGACGATCCAGAGGCCGTCGCGCGGCTCCCGGTACCCGAGGCTGCGCCCTTGGTGGACGCCGAGCCGCCACTGCCCGAACCGTCGGAGCGAGTGCCGTCTGTGCCGTCTGTGCCGTCTTCTGCGGAGCCGTCTGCATCGGTGCCTTCACCCTCGCCGGAGCCGTCTGCATCGGTGCCTTCACCCTCGCCGGAGCCGTCGGACCCGTCGGTCGACGCGCTGCCTCCGTCGGGGTTGGCGAGGTCGGTGCCCGCGGGCGTGTCTGCCTCGGCTACACCATCTCCGTCGAGGTCCACCGAGGCGGTGCCACTGGGTCCTGGCACGTCCTCGGTCCAACATCCGGCCAACGCCATCAGGCCCAACAAGCCGATCGCAGTGCTCCAATGAGCGGAGGGCCGCTGGGCGCGGGAGCGCCCAAGGCGGAGGGAGTAGACTGGGCGGAACGACATGGGGACCTCGCGGGGCACGGTCAGCGGGCGGTAGTCTACCCCGGCCGACCCTCGTGCCCAATGGTGTGGGAGTCCAACGGCGGCGCGGCCGCTTGCTTACGGGAGGTTTTCGTGACGACCTGGACACGCGGTGAGACTCGGGTCTCTTGGCACGCTGGCGCCGTGCTCATCGAGAGTTCCGGCCACGGCGTGCTCTTCGACGCCCCCGAGGGGACGGCGGCTGAATTGTCGGACACTCAGCTTGGCCGGATTGACGCCATTTGCTTGTCCAGCGGTGTTTTGCGGGATCTGGCCGGGATCATGACCGTGTTGGAGAGGCGGTCCCGGCGCACGGAACGTCCCGCTACGGTGGTCTTCCCCTTGGGCGAAGAGCGCCCGTCCGCAGTCCTCGGTGCGTGGTCGTCCGGATGGGCCGATGTGGCGTCGGTGGTTCAGGACGCCGTGCATCCTGGGGCCAGCATGGTGCTGGGCGCATGTCAGCTGCAGATCGTCGCGATCGGACGCGGCGAGCCCCGGTATGGTGCATCGGCCTCAGTGCAGCCCACCGTGGGCTTGGGGTGGCGCGTACAAACGTCGGACGCGCGCATCGCGATTGGGCGCCTGCCGGTGCCCGATGGGGCCGTGGAGCGCTTGGTGCGGGGAGTCGACCTAGCGATCATCGAAGTCGGTGTCGAAGATTGGCCTTCGTCCGACCGGCGGTGGCGCCTTCGACCCGACGAAGCTTCGCGGATCGTGGGATCTGCAGATCTATGGATCGTCGGCGATGATGGCCGGTTTGGAGCCGGGGTCGATCAGTAGCGTCGGCGATCGGCGAACACCGCGTCGACCAACGTCGAGACGTCGGCGTCGCGCGGGATCAGGATCTCATTGAGGCGGCCGCTCAGGTACAGGCGGCGGAACAGCTCCACCTTCTCAGAGCGGGCGGGGCGGTTCGGGGTCTCGACGGGGGCGTTGGGCGTTTGCATGGGAACTCCTGCCGGGGAGGGCAGACCGACGAGTTGTCGATCACTCCACCATCGGGCGCACCTACACCGGCTTTAGATCTTTTCTCAGAAATTGTGCGCCCTCCCCAGGGTCACAACTCTGAGAGCGTCGATCTAGACGCGGAATCGCTGCAAGCGCTGACGGAGGCGCTTGATGCCTTGGCCGCAGAGCTGGCAGGCGCGGCTCTCGGTCACACCCAGAACGCCGCCGACTTCTTTGAGGCTCATCTCATGAAGGTAGTATAGGGCCAAGGCCGTTTTTTCCCGCTCGGGCAGCTTCTCAAGGGCGTCGAGCATTGCGGTGCGCAGCTCTTCGGCCACCCAGCGCTGGGTCGGGTCCTCATTGTCGCCAGCGACCTGCTCGACCAGGGGCGTGGGGTTGCCGTCACCCATGGGAGAGTCGAGGGAAAGGAGGCTTCGAATCTGGCTATCTTTTACGATGGCATCATACTTCTTTACGGTGACGCGGCAGGATTTGGCCATTTCCTGCCGGGTCGGGCTGCGGCCGAGCTGCTCATTGAGGGCCTGTCGAGTGGTCTTGACCAGGTCCGCCTTGCGTCGCACCGAGCGGGGCACCCAATCCGAGGCGCGCAGGGCATCGACGACGGCGCCGTGGATGCGGTGTTTGGCGTAGGTCTCGAACGGCACCTTGCGGGTGGGGTCGTAGCGGTCGATGGCTTCCAGGAGTCCTGTCACCCCAGCGCTGATCAGGTCATCCAACTCGACGGCCTTGGGCAGGCGTTGGTGGATGCGGCACGCGATCGCTCGGGCCATCGGGTAATGGCGAAGCACGAGCTGGTTGCGGTCAGCGATGGTTGAGGAAACAAGAGCCGTCATCGGGGGTACCTCCGGTACACCCTCTCTAGAGCAAGACCCGTGCCAACTCGCAGACTCAACTATGCCGTGTGGTAGCCGATAGATGCCGTATCGATTTTGATACTTGTCTCGGTATTGAGACAGATACCAGAGGCCTAAGAGATCCCTGATTGAGACACCCCCCCGACCCCTGGGGAGTTGAAATACTGGATGGTCCGTGGGCCGGGCCGTCGATGGCCCACACAACGTCCACTTCATCCACAGCTAGGTATGGAAAAGCTGCGGAATTGTGCCCTGCCCTGTGGAGTACTGGGGCAGCGAGGGCTTATTCTTGGCCTACGGCCTGGCGAAGGGCGGACACCGCGTCGTCGAAGCTGACGGGGTCGTCCACACCTTGGCTGACGAAGGCCTTGAGCAGAGGCTGCCGGGCGACAGCCTCGTCTACGTCGGCAGAGGTGCCTTTTCGATAGGCACCCAGGCGGATGAGCTCTTCATTCTCACGCCACGTGGCCAGGAGATCTCTGAATCGTTTCGCCGCCTTGTCGTGCGCCGGATCTGAGATGCGGCTCATGAGGCGGGACAGGGACGCGAGAACATCGACCGCTGGGTATTGGCCATGACTGGCCAAGTGTCGCGACAGCACCACGTGGCCGTCGACGATGCCGCGCACGGCGTCGCCGATGGGATCGTGAATGTCATCTCCATCGACGGGCACGGTGTAGATGCCGGTGATCGACCCGCCGTCCGATCCGGGTCCGGCTCGCTCCAATAGGGCGGGCAAGACCGAGAAGACCGAAGGGGTGTAGCCGCCTCGGGTGGGAGGCTCCCCCGCCGCGAGCCCGATCTGCCGTTGAGCCTGGGCCAACCGGGTGATGGAGTCCATCAACACCAAGACGTTTTGGCCTTGGTCCCGAAACCACTCAGCGATGGTCTGGGCTAAGAACGCGCCTTTGACCTGCAATGCAGGGGACTGCTCCGATGTGACCACGACCAACACCGACCGCGCGAGGCCCTCGGGACCCAGGTTGAGTTCCAAGAACTCTCGGACCTCGCGGCCTCGTTCGCCGATGAGGCAGACGACGTTGACGTCGGCTTGCACATTTCGAGCGATCATGCCGAGCAGGGTGGACTTGCCCACGCCACTACCGGCCATAATTGAGATGCGTTGCCCTTTACCGAGCGTTAGTAGGCCATCTAGCACCTTGACGCCGGTGGGCATGGGTTCGGTGATCAGGCTGCGCTTGAGCGGATCGGGAGCGACAGCGGCGACCGCTCGCCGGTCGCGGCCGGAGAGCGGCGGACCGCCATCGATGGGTTCGCCCAGGCCGTTGAGCACCCGACCGAGCAAATCTGGGCCGACTTTGACCGTAATGGCGGTGTCTTCCCAGTGAACCGGAGCCCCAAAGCTGATGCCCTCGGTGGAACCCAGGGGCATGAGCAGCGCACGACGCTCCTTGAAGCCGACGATCTCGCAGACGCACTCGGTGCCGACTCGGCAGAGACCTCCGACGACGGCGCCGGGCAGCTCGGCCTCAAGCAGCGGACCCACCGCCTGGATCAGCCGGCCTTGCACACGCTGAAGGCGGCTGCTCTGAATGGCCTGCTCTAAGCCGGTCAGGTCGATCACGGGCGGGACTCCAACCAGGTGTGGACCGCGCCCTTGGCGCCCTCGATCGCGGCCTCCAGGGTTGCGTCAATACTGGCGTGTGAGGCGACAATTCGGCAGCCTGCGCTCACGGCGGAATCGGCGATGACCCGGTCTTCGTAGCGCTCCGGCAACACATCACGGACACGCTGCACATCGTCTGGGCTGACTCGGATCTGCAGCTCGTCCTCGTCGGGCAAGGTGCCCAATGCCTGGCGAACCACCGCCGACAGCACGTCGGGGTGTAGCGCGAGGCTCTGGCCGATGACCTGTTCCGCCATCCCGATGACGATTCGGCCGATCCCTTCGGCCGCGTCGCCCAAGGCCGTGGATCGGCTAGGGGGGAGCTC